>JASHOF010000125.1 GCA_030041255.1 Acetobacteraceae bacterium | reverse complement strand
CGGGACAAGGGACAATCAACCCGTTCTGCCATCACGCCAGACTTATATCCGCCCAGTCCGGCGCTTGCCCGGACGCGCGGATTGCGGCATGGTCCGGCCATCGGTTGCGCGCCCGTGATCGGGTGGGCCGAGCGGGCGGTCTGGCCGAAAGGCGGCAGCGCCTGTGTCATGCCTCCTGAGCAGATGTTCTTCCCCCTCCAGGCGTGGTGAGGAACTCTGCTTTCGGACCATGCGGCCGCCGGCGCCGGCCCGCCAAGCTTGGGAACGATGCTTTTCGACCGTTTTCTCCCGCCACTTTCGAGGCTGCTTCGCCAGAGTCTCCTGGCTCTGCCGGCGGCCCACGGCCCGGCAAGGCCGGAGCGAGCGGCGGGCACCCTGACCGACCCCAGAAACCACAAAAGATACCACAAAAGATCTGGCCCTGGCCCCCGCGGGCGCATTGCCCGCCGGCGGCCGGCCTTTCGGAGTTGCAGTTCGAATGACAAAACGTATGCTGATCGACGCCACGCACGCGGAGGAAACCCGCGTTGTCGTGCTGGATGGTAGCCGGCTCGAGGATTACGACGTCGAGACAGCCACCAAGAAACAGCTCAAGGGCAATATCTACCTGGCCAAGGTGGTCCGGGTAGAGCCGAGCCTCCAGGCCGCCTTCGTCGAATATGGCGGCAATCGCCACGGCTTTCTGGCCTTTGCCGAGATCCACCCGGATTATTACCAGATTCCGGTAGCCGACCGCCAAAAACTCCTGGCCATGCAGGAGGCCGAGGCCCGCGCCGCCGAGGAAGCCGAAGAAGACGAAGTGGCGGCGGCCGCCCCGGCCGAGGAGCCGCCGCCCGGCGCCGAATCGCCGCCCGAGCCGGCAGCCGAGGCCGCGGCCGAATGGGCGGCGGTTCCCGGCGAGAACGTTCCCGGCGAAGGCGTTTCCAGCCAAGATTGGGCCCCCGGCCCCGCGCCGGAAGCGGCCCCCGAACCGGCCCATGACATCGCGGCGGCACCCGCCGGGCTATTGGGCGAATCACCGCTGGGTGAATCGCCATTGGGCGAATCGGAGCCCGCCGGGCCGCCGGAGCCAACCGATAGCGCGGCCGGCGAGGCCGATTCCTTCGTCGAGAGCCCGCCGCCTGAAACCGTCGGCGGGGAGGGGGAGAACGCCGAGGAGCTGCGCCCGCCGCGGATTCCTTCTTCGTTTCTCCGCCAGTACAAAATCCAGGAGGTGATCCACCGCCGGCAGATCCTTCTCGTCCAGGTCGTCAAGGAGGAGAGGGGCGCCAAGGGCGCGGCCCTGACCTCCTACATCTCGCTCGCCGGCCGCTACTGCGTGCTGATGCCGAATTCGCCGCGCGGCGGCGGCATCTCGCGCAAGATCACCGCGCCGGCCGATCGCCGCCGCCTCAAGGAAATCAGCGCCGAGCTCGCGATCCCTTCCGGGATGGGACTGATCGTGCGCACCGCCGGCGCCAACCGGCCGAAACCGGAAATCCGGCGGGACTGCGAATACCTGCTCCGGTTGTGGGATGAAATCCGCGACAGCGTGATGAAATCGGTCGCGCCGGCGCTGATCTACGAGGAAGCCAGCCTGATCAAGCGCGCGATCCGCGATGTCTATTCGCGCGACATCGAGGAACTGCTGGTGGACGGCGAGCAGGGCTGGCACGCCGCGCGCGACTTCATGCGCATGCTGATGCCGACCCACGCTCGCAAGGTGCAGCTCTGGAAAGATCCGGCCGGCCGCAGCCTATTCGCGCATGAGCGGGTGGAGGCGGAGCTCGATCGGATCCTGAGCCCGACGGTGCCGCTCCGTTCCGGCGGCTCCCTCGTCATCAACCAGGCCGAGGCGCTGGTGGCCATCGACGTCAATTCCGGCCGTGCCACGCGCGAACGCAATATCGAGGAAACGGCGCTCCGCACCAATCTGGAAGCCGCCGAGGAAGTGGCCCGGCAGCTTCGGCTGCGCGATCTTGCCGGCCTGATCGTGATCGATTTCATCGACATGGAAGTGCGCAAGCACAATGCGATGGTCGAGCGGCGCCTCAAGGAGGCCCTGAAGAGCGACCGGGCGCGGGTGCAGGTCGGGCACATCAGCCATTTCGGTCTGCTGGAGATGAGCCGCCAGCGTCTGCGTCCCTCTCTCACGGAGACGAGCTTCTCGCTCTGCCCGCACTGCGGCGGCACCGGCCATGTGCGCAGCGTCGAAAGCGCGGCGATTCATCTGCTCCGCATGCTCGAAGACGAAGCGGCCCACCGGGCGGGAGAACTGCGCGTCCACGCGGGAAGCGCGATCGCCCTCTACATCCTCAATCACAAGCGTTCCTGGCTGAACGAAGTGGAGGCACGCCGCAGCGTCACCGTCAGCTTTGCCGTGGACGACGCGCTGCCGATCTCGGCGATGCGGATCGAGCGGGTCCGCGGTTCTACGGTGGAGGCGCCGGCTGCCCCGGCAACTTCGCCCGCCGCCGCGTTGCCGGCCGAGGAGGCGCCCCTGGTCGCCGCTCCCGGCCCCGAGGCGGAGCAGCCGGCGCCGGAAGCGGCGTTGCCCCAGCCTGCCGAAACCCTCGAGGAGGGCGACGAGGGGGAACGGCGGCGGCGACGGCGGCGGCGACGGCGGCGGCATCGGGACGAGGGGATGCCCGTGAGCGCCGATGCGCCGCCGCCCGAGCAGGCCGAACAGCCTGACCTCCCGGAAGCACCCGACGGCGAGGCGATCACGGTGACGGAGGAGGCGCTTGCCAGGGGCCGGAGTGCTCCGCGCGAACGCGGCCGGCGTGGCACGCGGGGAGGTGCCCGCCCCGGCGAAGCGCGCCGGGAAGGCGGCCGGCCGCGCGGCGGTGAACGCCC
>JASHOF010000124.1 GCA_030041255.1 Acetobacteraceae bacterium | reverse complement strand
CTCGACGCCTCCGGAACGATCGAGATCAGCGCCAAGACCGGCCAGAACATCGAGGCGGTACTGGAAGCCCTGGTCACGCGCCTGCCGCCGCCCGAGGGCGACGCCGCACGGCCGCTCGCCGCCCTCCTGGTCGATAGCTGGTACGATCCCTACCTCGGCGTCGTCATCCTGCTGCGTGTCAAGGACGGCCGGCTCCGCCACGGCCAGCGCATCCGGATGATGTCCACCGGCGCCGTGCATACGATCGAACGGATCGGCGTCTTCACGCCGAAGATGCAGCCGACCGACGATCTCGCTCCCGGCGAGATCGGCTTCATGACCGCCGCGATCAAGACGGTCGCCGATTGCCGGATTGGCGATACCATCACCGACGATCGCCATCCGGCCCGATCGCCGCTGCCGGGCTTCAAGCCCTCCGTTCCCGTGGTCTGGTGCGGGCTTTATCCGGCCGCTGCGGACGACTTCGAGAAGCTCCGCGAAAGCCTGGCGAAACTGCGCCTCAACGATGCGAGCTTCCATTATGAACCGGAAACGTCGGCCGCGCTCGGCTTCGGATTCCGCTGCGGCTTTCTCGGCCTCCTGCATCTCGAGATCGTCCAGGAGAGGCTCCGGCGCGAGTTCGACCTCGATCTGGTCGCAACCGCGCCCTCGGTCGTCTATCGCCTGCATCTCGGCAACGGCTCCGTCAAGGAGTTGCACAACCCGGCCGACTGGCCGGACCCCGCCACGATCGAGCATATCGAAGAGCCCTGGATCAAGGCGACGATCCTGGTCCCGGACGATCATCTCGGCGCCGTGCTCGGGCTCTGCAATGAACGGCGCGGCGAGCAGGTCGATCTCACTTATGTCGGCAACCGCGCGATGGCGGTCTATCGCCTGCCGCTCAACGAGGTCGTGTTCGATTTTTATGACCGCCTCAAATCCGTCTCCCGTGGCTACGCGAGCTTCGATTACCAGATGGATGGCTATGCGCCTGGCGAGCTGGTGCGGATTTCGATCCTGGTCAACGGCGAGGCGGTCGATGCGCTCTCCTTCATCGCCCATCGCTCCGCCGCCGAAGCGCGCGGCCGGGCCATCTGTGCCAGGCTCAAGGACCTCATTCCCCGCCAGCTCTTCAAGGTCGCCATCCAGGCCGCGATCGGCGGGCGGATCATCGCCCGCGAAACCCTCGGCGCGCTGGCCAAGGATGTCACGGCCAAGTGTTATGGCGGGGACATCACGCGCAAGCGCAAGCTCCTGGAGAAGCAGAAGGAGGGAAAGAAGCGGATGCGCCAGTTCGGCAAGGTGGAGATCCCGCAGTCCGCCTTCCTGGCCGCACTCAAGATGGACGCCTGACGATCCGTGTTGGCTGAGACCTGGACCGGCCCTAATATTCGGTGCCTTCCTCCCGGAGGGATGGCCGAGCGGCTTAAGGCGCACGCTTGGAGAGCGTGAGTACGTGTTGAGCGTACCGTGGGTTCGAATCCCACTCCCTCCGCCACCACACATTGATTTTATTATGTTTTCTTCTTTCTCTGCGAACTCTCGCGCGCCCGCGCAGACTTTGCGAGGGTCCGTTCTCTCCGCGCCGGATTGGCGCCCGAACCGCTGGGCGACGGAGGCAAGTTCTCTGCTGCCCGGTTTGCCGGTTCGCTTTGCGCATCACGTTGTTGGAGACTTGGAACGAGATGTGTGGCAGTCAGGACGGCACCTGCGCGATGGCACGGCCGCATTGCCGAGTAGGGTGCTACAACGTACGCGTGCTCTCAGAAGCCGAGTGCGGTGCGCTGCTCGGACCAGGCGAGGGGTAGATGCTGGCGGGTCAGCCGCTCGGCGCTGAGATCGGCGGGCTGGCGTCCATCGAGGATGGCTTCGGTGATATCGGGAGCGAGGAACGCGAGACTGAGCAGGCGTCGGACGTAGCGAGGTGTCACTCCTACGGCGGTCGCGATGCTGTTGAGGGTCTCGCCCGCGAACAGGCGCTCGGACCATTCGTGAGCACGGACGATGGCGTTGATGAGGACTGGATCGGGGGTGGATCGACGGGGATCCGATCCGTCGCCGAGCACGAACTTCAATTCGACTCCGCGACGACGGAGCTGCATCGGCATCTCGATGACGTGATGGCCGTCGGTCGGAGCCTCGGCGTTGATGTCCAGCGCGGAGCGTAGCGCGGCCCGATCGATCTCGATGCGGATTGCCTCCTCGCCGATCTGCACACGGGCAATCAGGTTGCGCACCATCGGGCGCTCCCGCTCATGGTCATCTTTGAGTCGATCCGCCAGTGCAGTGGCAGCACGAACGGCGAGGCGGGTCCCGCCGACAGGGAGATCGCGGCCAATCGCTGCGGCGAGCTCAGTCGGCGCGCGCAGCAGCCGGATCAATGCCTCGATAACGAGCGTCTCGATCTCGGTAGCGGCAATCCGCTGCGCACGGGCCCGCGCTTCTTGCTCGGTGCCCGAGACACTTGGGCGAGTGATGTAGTAGCGGTACCGCTTGCCGTGCTTGACCGCATGCGCCGGGGTGAAGCGCTCGCCGGCCGCGCCGAACAGCTTGCCAGTGAGCAGGCTCGGATGCTGTGCATGGCCACCCGCGCGCCGGGTCACGCGGTTGGCGCCGAGCCGCTGCTGCACAGCATCCCAGGTCGCCTCGTCGATGATCGGCGGGTGCTGGCCGGGATAGGTCTTGCCACGATGCGCGATCAGGCCGCGATAGAGCGGGTTCTGCAGGATCCGGTAGAGATGGCCTTCGCTGAAG
>JASHOF010000123.1 GCA_030041255.1 Acetobacteraceae bacterium | reverse complement strand
CTCTGCTCGTTCAAAACAGGCGCCACCTGCCGATAGCGTCGTCTCGCTGCCCGCACCTGCCGCGCCCGAATCATCCACCAACGCTACGCGCCACGATTCCCCGCAGGGAATCCCCGTCACCACTTTCGTCCCAAGCTGTGGCAAATTTGACTCACTTGTTTAGGAGCGGGGCCTAAGAAGGCCGCCGAGCACCGCCTCAAGGTTCCGGTTTCGATCAGCCGCAATATCCACCCCATGTACGATCCCCCAGCTGGCGACGAACCGACCAGAGGTATAGCCTTCCGCCCAATCCTCCCAATCTCTGGACACTCCCCTGGACGATGCTTTGCACGCCCTATTTCGAAGGCGTTATCCCGACTTCCGACCGGCGAATGACCTGGTTCTAATCTCCGTCGTGGCACGACCTCTCAACGGTATCGCATGCGCTCCTCAAGGAGATTCCTGATGACTAGAAAACTGACTCCGCCCGCGCCCGTGACCCTCGTCGCCTTTGATGCGATGTTCGAGCAGATCAAGAACTGGGGCCGGTGGGGGGAAAACGATGAGCTCGGCACGCTCAACTACATCACTCCGGCCAAGATCGCAGAGGCAGCGAGGCTCGTTCGCAAGGGCCGCTGCGTTTCGATGGCAATCCCGATCAATAAAACGGCCGGTCCCGACAATCCGAATCCGGCTGTGCACCTAATGTCCCAGATGCACGACCTACAGTTGGGCGAGAGTGGCCTCTCCTTCGGCATGTGCTATCTCGCGATGGCCAGCCACGGCGACGCCCATACGCATGTCGATGCCCTGAATCACGTCGGCTACAGAGGCACGCTGTACAATGGCAAGCCAGTCTCGCTGCTCACTTCGCGGGGCTCGGACTGGGGCAGCATCGCCGCCTATCACGCCGGCATTGTCGGGCGCGGAGTGCTGCTCGACGCCGCCCGTCATCGGAATATCGACTGGCTCGAGCCGGGCGAGGCGGTCAACCGTACCGAGTTGGAGGAGATCGAGGAAGCTCAGGGGGTTCGTCTCAGCGAGGGCGACATTCTGGTCTTTCGAACCGGCCATCACGCCCGGCGGCTGGCCCTTGGGCCGTGGAATAACGATTACCCTCCAGAGGGCGAGGGCAAGGCCGGCCTGCATGTCGACGCCGTGCCGTGGATGCACGAACGCCGAGTCGCTGCCTTTCTGCCCGATGGTGACGGCGAAACGGTGCCGAGCCATGTCGAGGGCCTTCCCTATCCGATCCACGCGTTGCAGTTAACTGCGATGGGCATGCTGGTCTCCGACAGCCTGCAGCTCGAGGAACTGGCGAAAGCGTGCGAGGACGAGCAGCGCTGGGAATTCATGGTGGTCGGATTGCCGCTGCGTCTACCCGGCGCGACGGGCTCCCCATGGAATCCGATTGCGATCTTCTAACCGCGGCCGCAGGGGGGTCATCAATAGATCCTCGGGTTCAAAACCCTTCGCTTTTCCCGACTGGGCCCGACTCGTCCGCCCCCGCCGCCTCAAACCTGGTTGAGTTCGGCAGACTACTCGTACCGGAGGTCATCGCAAGCGCTCAACCGAAGCGCCAAGCTTGTCCCGGAGCGGAAACGCCGGTTTGCCGTGCATGGGATTCGCCGCGAAAGTGGCAGCCAAAAGCACTCGGAGCAGTCTTGGCATCAACCGGTCAGCGGCTTGTAGGCCACGACCTTCATCTCAACTTTACAGTTGAAATTGAAGCGCATGGGAAAGATCGATCGCACCGGCGGGTTCGCAGGAAAATAGCTCTTGTAAATTGCGTTGAAGGCGACGAAGTCGCGCGCATCGCTCAGCCAGCACTCGCAACTGATAACATCGGCCAAGGTGCAGCCGCCGGCAGCCAGCGCTTCCTTGATAGAATCAAAGGTACGATGGATCTGCTCCTCCAAGCTCATTGCACCATTGCCCGTTCCGTCATCGACGACGTTGCCCATTCCATCGTACTTGACGTCGAGCGGATTGAACAGCCACGGTCCGAACGCGGAGGTTAAGACGAAGTCCCCGGCCCGCACGGCCTTGGAAATCGGTACGGCGTGGTCGGCCGGGAAAAACTGCTTCACTGATCGCCTCCCCTTCAGTGCTGGGCTTGAATCGCCCGCAAATCGACGCCTCTGTTGCGGCGCAAGACATCACGCGCGCCGTAAGGATTGACGGCTCGATCGCAATGCGAAGGAAGGAACTCGATGGCCGCCGTATGGTCGCTGACGACGGCGATATCGGTGCTGCGCAACAGCGACCCCCGGAGCCCCGCAAGTGCATCGAGAGGTTAGCGGGGCAACGGCGAGGATGCTACCGGTGCCGCCGAGCGCCATCGTTTCACCCTGGCGAGTGGTCGCACAACAGCCACCGACACGCCGACCGCCGTCAGCCGCTGCGCCATTTCCACTCATTTTGTTGGCCTTTGCGTGCAGGTGAAGCTCCACCGCAAACATCCCGGCTCTCTCTCGCATCTTTGCCATCTTGCCATCGAGGAGATCGATGCCGATGAGAAGCCCCTGGGCTGGGAAGTTGGAACGCCGCATCGATGACCAGCCCTTCCAAAGCGCTGCTGCTGGGGACCTGAGGGCCGCAAGATATCTTGAGCTCTGGTCACGCTGTCTCCAACGCCTGCCCAACTGGACTCAACCAGACTCGGCAAACGAGGTCAATGATAAATAGGAGGCATCGCTATTGACAGTTGGCTCACGGCGTTGCCAATTGCGTTCTGTGGCCTCGCTGAAGCGCGACCGACCCGTGGGCGATGCCACAGAGCGCGAGCGAACCTCATGAAACCACCCCTATCCGTGATGCCGTTGCGCCAGCGCAAGCGTTCGGACGAAATTGCAGAGCACATCGAGCGCGCGATCTCCACGGGAGAGTTCAAGGAGGGCGCGCCGATGCCCTCCGAGAAGGAGCTGGCGGAGCGCTTCGGGGTCGGCCGGCCTTCCGTAAGGGAAGCGCTGTTCACCCTGCAGCAGCAGGGGTTGGTCGAGATTACCAGCGGTACCCGCGCCCGCGTGACAACCCCCTCCGGCAAGTTCCTGGCCGGACAAGTCGCGACACTGATCCGTCGCATGACAGCGACAGGCAAGGGCCAGGAGCATATGGAGCAGGTGCGGCTGCTACTCGAAGCCGGGGTGGCCTGGCAGGCGGCGCGGGCTGCCACTGACGAGGACATTACGGGCCTGAAGGAGGCGCTCGACGCCAATACGGCGGCGCTCGGCAACATCGGTCTTTTCATACGAACCGATGTGGCCTTCCACGCCCAGTTGGCGGTGATCACGCGCAACCCGGTTTTTATCGGGATCTATGATGCTCTAGTCGGCTGGCTAATCGATCAGCGTACGACAACGATACACATGCCGGATGCCGATACTCTATCCGTCCGAGATCACACCGCCATTTTCGAGGCGGTCGCTGCTCGTGATCCGATGCGCGCCTTCAATGGGATGATCGGACATCTTCGACTGATCGGCGAGCTTTATCGGGAGTCCAAAGCATTGTCAGAGGAGATCCTTCGGCAGGTCGCTCGCGACGTTGCCGGCCGGATCGAGCGCGAACGGGCTGCAATGTGGACGGCGATTCCGAGATCGAGCGAGCCACAGCAGGCGGCCAGCGCACCTTCGCACGGCAAGGGTGGCCGCAACGGCGGTGAGGCCGGTGGCGTGAGCCGGCATGAAGCAGGGCCAGGCCGCCGCACCGGCACGCGCGACCCCGGACCTCGGCCGCGAAAACCAAGCGGCGTGAATTGATGCGGGAGTTGGCCATGCCTACCATTGTTCTCGGTGCGGGCGTTGTCGGCACCGCCACCGCCTGGTACCTCAGGCAATCGGGGCACGAGGTCGTCCTGATTGACCGCCAGGCGGAAGCGGCCATGGAGACGAGTTGGGGCAATGGGGGTGTCATCCACGCCAGTGAGGTCGAACCCTGGTCACAGCCAGGCATGCCGTTGAAGATTCTGAGGTGGCTCGGCCAGGAAAACGCCCCCATGCTGCTTCGCTACAGTGCCATTCCTCACATTCTCCACTGGGGGGTCGATTTTGCGCGTAACTGCACGGCGCAACGATTCCGGGAACATGCAAGGGCAAATCTTCATCTGGCCCTGCATTCACTTCGCTGCCTGCAGGAGATCAGCGCGGAAACCGGGATCGCCTATGACCGGGCAACCCGCGGTGTCCTCAAGATTTATCGTTCCCGCGACGCGCTCGACAACGCCGAGCGCTCCAGCGAGTTTCTGGCCCGATTCGGGCTGCTGTTCGAGAGGATCAGTGCCGAGCGCTGTATCCAGATCGAGCCCGCCCTGAACGACACGAAATCCACACTCGTTGGTGCCCTATATTTCGCACGCGACGAGGTCGGTGATTCCAACAAGTTTGCGCAGGGATTGGCTGCCGCTTGCGCAGCCCGGGGAGTGCAATGTCGCTTTGGCGAGACGGTGCAACGGGTCGAGGCAACTGACAGCCGCGTTCGAGCAGTCTTGACGAACAAGGATCGACTTCAAACCGATACAGTCGTGGTGGCGCTCGGCAGCTTTACCGCACCGATGCTCGCCCAGAACGGTATCCGCGTACCGATATATCCCGTGAAGGGCGTGTCGATCACCTTCCAGCGTGCTGGATGGAATGGCGCGCCGAACGTTCCTGTGATCGATGACAGCAAGCTCTTCGGAATCGTCCCGATCGGAGATCGAATGCGGGTTTCCGGTTCGGCAGAGATTGCGGGTTATGACGCTACGCCGGCATTGTCCCGCGCCCAGGCGATCATTGACAGCGCCAGCTTCACCTTTCCCGAGATGCGCCATCACTTCGATTTCTCGAGGTCGCGCGTATGGGCCGGCCTGCGCCCGGTCAGCGCTGCCGGCACCCCGCTCATCGGCGAAACGCGCATCCGCGGACTGTGGATCAACGCGGGCCACGGCCATTTGGGCTGGACCTTGTCTTGCGGTTCAGGACAGCTTGTTGTCGACCTCATCAATGGCCGCAATCCCGGCATCTCTCTGCCGACTCAGGGAGCCGTCTCTCGATGGGCCGCCTGACGATGCCTGCGTTCACCCCGGCACGAGCGGACGGCGGGGACCGGAACCAGGCAGAGGCACCGGCCTTTGACGCGCCGGCCAAGGACGTGCATCGTGGGTAACAACCGTTGGGGTCGGCGCCCTAGCTGTGCTTGAGTGAGAGAATTGCATGCGAATGTGTCGAGTTTAGGCGGCGAGATTATGTTGTGCGGGAGATTGGAGGATTCGTTTGTCGAGGGCATCGAAGGCGCGGCGAAGAGGGGTGATCTGGGCGGCATGGCCTGGCAGTACGGCGGCGAGGCCGGGGCGTAGCAGGCGATTGTAGGTTCTGGTGAAGAACAAGGCGGTGCGCCAGCCGCGGTCGGTGACGCGATAGCGATGGCTGTGGGGCAGGCGCTCGATCATGCCGTGCAGATGCAGGCGGCGGAGCTGATAGGCGAGGGCGCCGCGATTGATGGTGTTGGCGGGACCGCCGCGGAGATCGGCGAGGTGCTGGCGGAGGTCGGCGCTGCGGAAGCCGTCGGCGAGCAGGCGGAAGAGCAGCAGTGCGTGCCAGAGCTGGTGGACTTTGGGATCGGCGAAGCGCAGGCCGGAGGCGCGCTGGCCGGCGCGGCTGACGGGCCGATCGACGGCCTGGAAGGTGGCTTCGGCCAGGGTGCAATCGTGGCTGAGGCGTTCGAGGTTGAGTAGGCGCCGATTGGCGGCAAAGCCGATTTCACGGAGCCTGGGCAGGTTGGCCAACCGGCGGCCTATGCCGAAGTCGTAGGCGTCGTTGATCGTGGTCTCGGTTCTGAGGGCGCGGCCTTCCTTGTGGTACTGCTTGATGCGGGTGCGCTTATAGTCGATGTGCAGCGAGGGTGTGACGCCCTGGGTCAAGACGCGGGTGCGGAAGCGGCCGGGGGTGGTTCGGATAATCCTGCGGTCGAAGATTAGTTGCACTTGATCGGGCCGGCCGAGATCGAGGTTCTCGCGGATGACCTGCTCGAAGAAGAGACGGCCGTGCACGGGCTTGTCGAGGACCTGGGTGAGCGAGAACTCAGCTTGCAGGATGGAAAGATCGTAGCGATAGCCGGCGCGGCGATCGGCGGAGGTGAAGGGGTGGGGCAGAAGACGGAGCCATTTGCGCAGCAAGGCATCGATCTTGGCTGCCGATAGACCGTTGCAGATCGCTTGCAGGTGCTGGGGTGCAGCGCAGGCGAGGATGCCATTGTCGAGGGCGGTGAAAGCGATGCCGGCCTTGACCAGCTGCCGCTTGGCGTACTCATGGCCGTTCAGGCAAAGCTTGGCGTTGTATGGGAAGTAGCTGCAGAACTTCAGAAAGAACGGCCCGAAGTCGCGGTCGACGGCGTAGATGTAGAAGTGGTTCACCATGGCACTGGAGCGGAGACGATCCAGGGATGCTGTAGTAGCTCCGATTTAATCTGACATTTGGTGTTGGTTTTCGCAGACTGGAGCCGGTGGGCGAGGCGCGGTTCTCACCCAAGGCTGGGACCGCGCCCGCCCACCGGCGGGACGGAGAACCGACATGACCAAGGAACAGAAGATCATTCGCGCCAAGGTGGGGTTGCTGGAACTGGCGAAGCAGCTCGGCAACGTCAGCCAAGCCTGCAAGATGATGGGCTACAGCCGGGACAGTTTCTACCGCTTCCAGGAGCTCTATGAGAAAGGCGGCGAGCTCGCCCTGCAGGAGATCAGTCGACGCAAGCCGATCCTGCGCAACCGGATCGCCACCGAGGTCGAGGCGACGGTGGTGGCGCTGGCGATGGAGCAGCCGGCCTGGGGGCAACTGCGGGTGGCCAACGAGCTGGCCAAACAGGGCGTCTCGATCTCGCCGGCCGGCGTACGCTGTGTCTGGCAGCGTCACGACCTGACCACCATGAAGCACCGGCTGAAGGCACTGGAGGCCAAGAGGGCGCAGGACGGCCTGGTGCTGACGGAGGCCCAGGTCGTAGCCCTGGAGAAGGCCAAGGCCGAGAAAGAGGCCCACGGCGAATTCGAAAGCGAATGCCCCGGCTACTGCGGCGCCCAGGACACATTCTACGTCGGCAACATGAAGGGAGTGGGCCGGATCTACCAGCAGACCTTCATCGATACCTACGCCAAGGTCGGCTTCGCCAAGCTCTATGACCGCAAGACCCCGATCACTGCCGCCGATTTGCTCAACGATCGGGTGCTGCCGTTCTACGAGCAGCACGACATTCCGCTGCTGCAGACGCTGACCGATCGCGGCACCGAGTTTTGCGGCAATCCCGAGCGGCATGAATACGAACTCTATCTGGCCGTCGAGGACATCGATCACACGCGTACCAAGGCCAAGAGCCCGCAGACAAATGGCATCTGCGAGCGATTCCACAAGACCATGCTCAATGAGTTCTACCGGGTGACGTTCCGCAAGAAACTCTATCGCAGCATCGAAGAACTGCAGGTCGATCTGGATTCCTGGGTTGCCGATTACAACCAAAATAGGCCCCACCAGGGTCGCTGGTGCTTCGGTAAGACCCCGCTGCAGACGCTCCTTGACACCGTCCCCCTCGCGAAGGAGAAGCTCATGGCCGCCTGATCACGACAGACACACTCATCGGCTCAAACATCCAACACCGTCTGTCAGATGAAGTCGTAAGTTATACAGCTGTGCCCGTTTGGCGAACGCCGCCTCTGGGTCCGGAACACAGCCGTCTTCTCCTGTGCCTTGCCGATGAAGACCACGCCTTCGGCAGCGTCGAAATGCCGCAGCCGGTCGGCCATCACATCGTCCTTGCGCTCGCCGGGCCGAAAGGACACCACCTCGATCTCGTGCCGCTGGGCGTAGCGCTCTACCGCCGCCACGAAGCGATGACTGATCGGTGCCATAAGCGCCGATGAGGCGAACGGCTGGCGGCGGTGGCCGCGAAAGAACCAGGCAGCGTCCTTCTCGCGCTGTAACGTCGGCACGTACACATTGAGGTACATCCGGTCGATGCACTCGACCGCTAGCCTCACATGATGGCGCAGTATCTCCGCCACGCTCTGTGCTATCATCGCCTCGGCTCCGGCCGTACGGTTTTGCCCGGACAGGGCGTTTAACCGCTCACGCGGTCCACCCGGGACTGGTTCTACCAGAGCCCGTCATGAACCGGCGACCGGAGCCACCGCCGACACACGCCTCGTCGGTCTGAGGCGAAGCCTCGTTAGAGCGTGTTCAGGTTGACTGAACACGCTCTCCTTTGTCTGACCGAGCGGATTCACGCGCTCCCATGGTCCCCTTGGGATCGCTTCGCGATTCCAGTCAAGCGCGATCCGCCCTAGAAGGTGGAGGTGAGTTCGGAGAGCACCTCCGCAGCACGCATGCATTGCTCTGTAATGATGTCGAGATGGGTCACGGCGCGTACAATGCGTAGTCCGAAGGCCGACAAAAGAACGCCGCGCCGCTTCGCTTGCGCCACGAAGTCCGCGGCGCTGGGCGCTTGTGCTGCCAGTCGAAAGACGATGATATTGGTCTGCACCGTCGCCAGATCGAGCTCGATGCCGCGCAAACCGACGATGCGTTCCGCGATCAGCCTGGCATTGGCGTGGTCCTCGGAAAGCCGGCCAAGATTGTGATCAAGCGCATAGAGTCCCGCCGCAGCCAGGATTCCGGCTTGCCTCAACGCGCCGCCAAACATCCGGCGCGCGCGGATTGCCCGCGCGATGTGATCGGAGCGTCCGGCAAGCACACTGCCCACTGGACATCCGAGCCCCTTCGAGAGCGCCACCGATACCAAGTCGAATGGCCCCGCGAGCGTAGCCAGTGAAACGCCAGTCGCCGCTGCGGCATTGAACAGGCGGGCACCGTCCAGATAAGTCGCGAGCTGCAGCGACCCGGCCTTCGCGCAAATCTCGCATATCGCGTTCTGGGGAAACACGATCCCGCCGCCGCGATTGTGCGTGTTCTCGATCGCGACAAGCGCGGTCGCTGGAAAGACGATGTGGTCGCGCGGCTTGAACGCCTGTTCGACATCAGCGGCAGTGAAAGTCCCCCCGCGTCCTACGACGCTGAACTGTACACCCGAATTGGCGCTCGCCGCTCCCGCTTCGTGCCAGACGACATGTGCCTCGTGACCAACGATGACCTCATCGCCGGGTGTGGTCAGCACTTTCAGGGCAATCTGGTTTGCCATCGTCCCGCTGGCGACGAACAGTGCGCGCTCCTTGCCTAGCTCAGTCGCGAGCCGCGCCTGCAGCTCATTCACTGTCGGGTCTTCCCCATACTGATCATCCCCGACACGTGCCCGGGCCATCGCCATGCGCATGCTCTCGGATGGCATCGTCACCGTGTCCGAACGCAAATCGATCACCGCCGTTTCCCCTCACGACTTGCCCACTACAGCGTATGATGACGGGTTAAACCCTCACCTTGGTATTGACAATTTAATTCCGCCGTCGCAGCCTTTGCCAGCGGCTCTGGAGCGCGGGTCAGCGAAGCCGCTAGTGCTGCTCCAAGGGAGGTATGCGATGGCCGGATGTGCGCTGCTGCCGACGCTGGCTGACACCATCAGAGCCATGTGCCGCTCCTCTGCGGCGAGGCAGTGCTCCACCCGGCTGCGTACCTGGGGCTGGCCGGCGCCGCGCGGCGAGCGGCGTTTTTGTGTTCACCAGTAGAGGGGCTAGAGCAGTGGGAAAAGTGAGCGATCGCGCGCGCGCTGGTGGCCTGGCGGAACGCCCGATTAGCCGTCGTGCGCTGGTTGGTGGGATCGCGCTCGGCGGGGCGGCCGTCGGGCTCGGAATGGCCGGGTCAGCCGGCGCCGCCTCAACCGCACCGTTCCGTCCAACCGCAGCGGCGAAGTCGAAGAAGATCGGTTTCAGCCAACCCGACACGAGCGCCTCGATTTGGCAACCGCTGATGGTTGGGGCAAGAGAAGCGGCTGCCGAGCGTGGCTATGAGCTGCTTGTCAGCCACTCCAACTCGCAACTGAGCGCCCAGCTAGCGGAAATCGAGACCTGGATCGCGGAAGGTGTTGCGGGAATCATCGTGCTTCCGCTTGATAACGACAGCCTCGGGCCTCTGATCAAGAAGGCTCACCAGTCTGGAATCAGGTTCCTCGACTACTCGGACAATGCGCTGCCCAATGTCGACGGGTGGGTAATCTTCGACAACCTTCAAGGCGCGCGCATAGTTGGGACCTACGCAGGTCAATGGGTGAACAAGACGCTCGGCGGCAAGGCCCAGGTCGCGCTGCTTACCCACGAGATTCAGCTCACCGGGCGCCAGCGCATCAAGGGCGCCGTTGCAGCCCTCCAGAAAGTCGCTCCGGGCGCCAAGGTTGTCGCCCAGCACGAGGGGGTGCTCTCTCCCCAGACGCTCCCGGCCGCGCAGGCCATGCTCGAAGCGCATCCCGAAATCAATATGTTCATTTGCATCGCAGATGAAGGGTGCGACGGGTGTCTGCACGCGTTCCTTCAGACACACCCGAGCGCGCAGCGGACGAGCGAGATGTTCATCTGCGGGTTCGATGGTTCGACGCCGGTAATTCAATCCATCCTTGCCGGAAGCCCCATACGAGCAACGGGTGCCCTCGATGCGGTGGCGATAGGTGCAGCATCGGTGAATGCGACGATCAATGCCGTCCAGGGGGCAGGGCCGACGCAGATCAACTTCCCTTATGTCCTGGTCAACTACGAGAGTCAGGAGCTCGGAAAGAAGTTGCTCAAGGAGCTCGGCTGAGTTGGTGGCGACCGACACAGCAGGTCGTTGCGAGGTGAGACCCGAGGACGCGTGAGCTATGGCGGGTCCGTCCGACGTCCTGCGGGCCAAGCCGAGAGCAAATCTGGGCATCAACACCGTTAACTACCAGGCCCTCCGACGGCTCGGGGCGGCGCAAGGCGGTGGACTCTTCGTCGCCTTGATCGCGCTTGGCGCCTACTTCACCATTGCCAATGGCAGCTTCCTCACTCGCTCCAACCTGCTCGTCATTCTCCTCCAGGTTTCCGTAGTCGGAACGGTCGCGGTTCCGGGCGCTATGCTTTTGGTCGCGGGCAAGCTCGACCTTTCGGTCGGCTCGGTCGCCGGCCTCGCCGCAGCCTGCTTCGGCGAATTCAACAAGATTATGGGATGGCCGCTCGGTCTCTCGATCGCCGGCGCACTTCTCGTCGGTGGCCTCTGGGGACTGATGAACGGCGTCCTCGTTGGCTACTTCCGCTTCTCGCCGGTCATCGTCACCCTGGGCGGCTATGCGGGCGCGTCGGGCGTGGCACAGACGATCACGGCCGATGCGACCCGCACTGGGTTTGGGCCAGCCTTCGCCGTTCTCGGCAACGGTGAGGTCTTCGGCGTCCCAGTGCCTGTGGTGATCTTCGTCGCCATCTTCGCCGTCGGGATTTACTGCTGGTACGAGACGCCGATCGGCAGGCACCTGATAGGGATTGGCGCGAATCCCGAAGCGGCGGAGGCGGTTGGCGTCGAAACTCGGCGGCTCCCCTGCCTCATCTACGTTCTTTCTGGGCTCGCCGCCGCTGCGGGCGGGCTCATCGTCACCTCGCAGCTAGACGGTGCTTCCGTCCAGATCGGCGTCGGGCTCGAACTCCAGGTCCTCACAGCTATCCTTCTCGGTGGCGTGGCATTCAATGGCGGCCGCGGCTCGCTGTGGGGCACTCTCGCCGGGATCTTGTTCATCGGCGTTCTCGATGATGGGTTGATACTCATCAACATCGGGCCGTATGTGGCCAACCTTGCCGTCGGTGCTGCGCTCGTAATCGCCGCCGGCCTCGACGTGCTCTATCAGCGGATCGAGCGACTGCCGATGGGAACAATAGAGGCAGTGCCGGCGAGAACCGAGGGCGCCGGCGAGTCTGAGCAGCGCGAAACGGTCGGCGTCCAAGGCGTGAACACCGCCGCAGTGATGCGCTACGCTCCCAGCGCTGAAGCATTGCCAGCCACCGGCAACAACACTGCAGAGCTACCGCCGGGGGGCGGCGGGCAGGCACTTGCCGTCCGCGACGTGAGTAAGCGCTATGGACCCGTTATTGCGCTGCGCGGCGTCTCGCTCGATCTGCGGCGGGGGGAGGTTCTCGCGCTTGTCGGCGATAACGGCGCCGGCAAGAGCACGCTCGTGTCGATCATCTCGGGGCTGGCCAGACCGGACGCCGGTGAGGTGCTGATCGACGGGGAGCCGTTCGGCGGGCATGGACCGAAGGCCGCACGCGAAGCCGGCGTCGAGACGGTGTTCCAGAATCTGGCCCTCGTCCAGACCTTGAGCATCGCGGAGAACGTTTATCTCGGCCGCGAGCTCTATCGTGGAGGTGCGGTCGGTCGTACGTTGCGCTTCCTCGACAAGCGCCGGATGCGTCGCGAGGTGGAAGCGGCATTCGACCGGCTAGGCCTGGATCTCCCACCGATCACGGCGAAAGCGGGGGCGCTTTCTGGCGGGCAGCGCCAGATCGTGGCGATTGCCCGCGCTGTACTCTGGCAGCGCAAGGTTGTGGTCATGGATGAGCCCGTCGCCGCACTTGGCGTCCGCCAGACCGAGGCGGTGCTCTCGCTGGTCGAGCGTCTGAGCGAGCATCGCGTCGCGACGCTTCTCGTAAGTCACAACATGGAGCACGTGCTCCGTGTTGCCCACCGAGTGGTCGTGATGCGCCTTGGCCGAAAAGTCGCCGATCTTAGCCTCCGGAATGGCAAGGTGTCCGGGATGCAGCTTGTCGGGCTGATCACTGGAGGGATTACGGAGGCAGATCTGTGACTATTACTGCGCCTGCAGGACGCCAGCGTGGATCTCTTGATGGGCGTGTCGTCCTGATCACTGGTGGCGCGAGAGGAATTGGGTTCGCCTGTGCAAGGTCCTGCGGCATTGCTGGCGCCGTGGTCGTCGTCGCTTCGCTGATCGAAGATGAGCTCGCTGAGGCGACGAACCGGCTCGCCGGCGAAGGAGTCACTGCTCTGAGTGTCAAGATAGACGTCCGAGATTTCGATTCCGTTGAGCAGGCAGTCGGCCGGACTGTCGAGAAGCTCGGCCGCCTCGATGCGGTTGTGGCGAACGCAGGGATTGCTGACCAGTCGCTTGTCGCTTCTGGCGACCCCGGGCGGTGGCGAAACGTAATCGAGACGAACCTCGTCGGCACAGCGCACACGGTTCGTGCAGTCACACCACGCTTGGTCAAATCGGGCGGCGGCGACATCGTGCTGATGGCGTCAGTTTCTGGACGCGAGAGCTATGTCGGCGAGCCTGCGTATATCGCAAGCAAATGGGGCATCGTCGGCCTCGGCCACGCAGCCCGTCGAGAGCTGGAACGGCACGGCATTCGCGTCTCTCTCGTCGAGCCAGGGCTCGTCAACACGCCGCTCACTCGCGACAGCCCCGTGGTGCGTCGCTTGCTCGATTCCGGCCCAAGCCTATCCCCGGAGGACGTCGCCGAGAGCGTCCTCTGGGTCCTTTGCCAGCCAAGGCACGTCTCGATCAGCGAGCTGGTGGTGCGCCCGGTGGGGCGCGGAGATGTACAGCTCGGGGCGGAGCAGTAGGCGAGTGGACCCTTGCCTGATCTTGCCGAGCGCGAGCCTTATTGCTGGATTGGTGGTCTCATCCGCTTCTTCGGCCCGCTCGGCGCCGGCCTCGCAGCTCCGAATGACCGGCATCGGAACGATATGGCCTCGCTCCGGTTCGACAGCGAGAATTTGGAGATGGCGCTCGAGCTCGCCAGTCGACCGGCGAGCAAGGCGTTGTCGTGAGAAGAATAGAGAGTAGGAGGAAGCGTGGAGATCCTGGGCTATACGACGCCAGTGGTGACATACCCCGGTCAGCGGGTCGACGTGAAGGTGAGCTGCACGGCACCGCGGTTCCAAGCGCATCTCGAACGCCTCGCCGGCGCCGGGGGTCCAGGTCCCTTTTCCGCCAAAGGGCTTGAGGAAGGGACAACGCTTCCTGGCAGAAGCCAGCCCATCCCCTCCGGATCCTACGCCATCGCCGAGTTGCCAATCGAGCTTCCACCCGAACGCGGGGTGACCTTTCAGGCCTGGGTAATGCCAACGTGTCTTGGCGATGTCCGTCAATGCGTGGTGGCTCTTGTTGGAGCAAGCTCGGCGTTGGAGGTCGAAGTCTCAGCGGCTGGCTGGCACCTCTCGGTGATTTCAGACGCCGCCCGCGAAGCCGAGATTTCGATCGCCAGGGCAGTCATGCAGCGCAGCTGGCACTTCGTTGCCGCGACCGTCAATCCTCGTTCCGGGCGGATGCGCCTCATCACGCGAGCGCTCGCCGACCTCGGCCGGTCTCATCGTGAGAGCGCGGACGGAACTTTGTTGCATCCGTTGGAGGTGCCACGACGGGTGCTGCTCGCGGTGGGTGAAGGTAGCAACCGACGGGATCGGCACTTCAACGGAAAGATCGACTCGCCACGTCTCTATGCCCGGGCATTACGGGAGGAGGAGCTAGAGGCCTTGGCGATGGACGTAGCGCCACGCCAAATCCCCGACCTTTGCTGCGCGTGGCGTCTGATGCCCCAACCACCCGGAGGAGATTTCGAAGCGCGAGATGAGGGTCCCCTGGGAGCCCACGCCCGCCTCGTGAACGGCCCCACCCGGGCAGTGACCGGCCACAACTTCGACGGGCGCCACCTCTTCTTTGCCGATGCCCCGGAGCAGTACAACGCTGCCTACTTTCATGAAGACGACCTGGCCGACTGCGGATGGGAAACGGACGTCAGCTTTGAGCTTCCTGCGGACTGCCCGAGCGGTGTCTATGGAGTCGTGCTCTCCTGCGAAGACGGCGGCGACATCGTCCCCTTCATCGTGAGCGCCGCCCGCCGGCGCAGTGCGAAGTCGTCTATGCTCGCCGTGCTGCTCCCCACCTTCAGCTACTTGGCCTACGCCAACGAACATGCCGCGTGGCAGAATCCCATCCCTTCCTCGGACGCAAAACCGCAGATCGTGTCGGATGCCGACCACTTCACGGCGGACCATCGCCTGCTGAGTATCTATGACCTGCACACCGACCGAAGCGGCACCTGTCTCTCCTCGTGGCGCCGGCCCGTGCTCAACTTCCGCCCTGGCTACCACCTTCCCCTCGTCGCCGGCCCACACCAGTTCAGCGCCGATCTCGAGCTCCTGGCGTGGCTTGAGGCTAAGGGCCTCACCTACGACGTGATAACCGACGACGACCTGCATAAGTTCGGCGCGGGAGCCCTCACTCCCTATCGTGCAATCGTTTCGGGATCGCATCCGGAGTACTGGTCCCTGAACATGCTCGATGCACTCGCGGCATATCTTGGCCACGGCGGGCGCCTCGCATATCTCGGCGGTAATGGCCTGTACTGGGTGACGAGCACCCCGGAAGGGTGCACCGACATCATCGAAGTGCGCCGTGGGCGCGCCGGAACGCGGGTCTGGGAATCACCGCCGGGGGAAGAGTACCACGCGACGACCGGTGAGCGTGGCGGTATCTGGCGCAACCGGGGCCGGGCACCGCAACGCCTGCTCGGTGTCGGATTCACCGCGCAGGGTTTTGACTGCTCCCTGGCCTACCAATGGATGATCGATGCTAACCATCCGGTCGCCGGGTTCCTCGCCGAAGGCATCGACACAGGCCAGCCGATGGGCATTGCGGGGTCGGTCCTAGGGGGAGCGGCGGGCTTCGAGATTGATCGATTGGACGAACTGCTTGGCACACCGAGCCAGGCAATTCTGGTCGCACGGGCGGACGGGTTCAGCGATGCCTATCAGGGAACCGTAGAGGACGTGCTGACCGCCGACTCGCGGCAGGGTGGAAGCGTCTCACCCTTGGTGCGTTCGGACATTGTGTTCCTGCCCTTGCCCGGAGGAGGGGCCGTGTTTTCGGTTGGCTCGATTGCTTGGTGCGGAGCGCTCGCAGCCGAGGGTGGCAAGAACCCCGTCGCCCGCCTAACCTACAATGCGCTGGCTCGCTTCTTTGTGGACTGAGGCCTCTTGCACGGCGCCCGAGGTGGCAACTACGACCTCGCCGGTGGGAGCTCCCGAAATGCTTTCACTGTGAATGAGCACCTCTCGGTCCTCGGTCCCGTGGGCGCCGCCGCGCCGAGTTCTACAACCAGAAGAGGTCCCACCGGGCCGCTGCTGCTTCGGCAAAACCCTGATGCAGACCTTTCTTGACACCATCCCCATCGCAAAGGAGAAGCTCATGGCCGCCTGAGCACAACAAGCACCTTCATCGGCTCAAACACCCAACACTCTGTCAGATGAAGTCGTAAGTTATACATGTCCGGAGACCCAAATAGTTCCCGCCGGCCTTGCATCGGATTGACGGGGGATCGCATTGGCGGTGGTGCAACGTCAGGTCTGGACAGCTTGCCGAGCGCTGGCGACCGCGGTTGCGAATGCCGTCCGCAGCAATTCGATATCCGCCGTGAGAACCAATTCGTCGAAGCCCATGGCGACCCATTGCTCGGCCTGCTCGGGCCGCACGGCATGCATGGTCACTGGCAGCCCAACCTCGTGCCCGGCTGCCACGATAGCGCGGAGTACTGCGACGTAGCGCGGGTCAGTCATTTCCAGGCCCAAGCCCAAACCGAGATCTACCGGACCAACGTGCAGCCCGGAAATGCCGGGCGTAGCGGCAATAACCGCGATGTCGGCAACCCCGCGGCGATCCTCGATCATCGGGTAAATTCCCGGTCGAATGTCCGAAACTCGCGCCGGGGCCGCTCGCATGCCGTAGCGCTGGCCGCCGAAGCTCCGCGTACCATCCGGCTGATAGTGGGCCCGCCGCACGGCTTCTTCCGCCATTGCGCGGCTCGATGCCATCGCCACGACCACGCCCGCGGCCCCGTGATCGAGGAGCCGGGGCATCAGCGCCAGATCGTGCTCGGCGACACGCACCAGCGCGGGCGTTCCCAAGGCGTCGAAAAGCTGAATGCCACGGAAGGCCGTGCCGAGGTCCCAGGCGCCATGTTGCAGATCGAGCCCCACCCAGTCTGGCG
>JASHOF010000012.1 GCA_030041255.1 Acetobacteraceae bacterium | reverse complement strand
TGGCCGCGCGCGGCACCCGGATCGATCGCTACGAGCGCCTCGATGCCGGTTTTCTCTCTCGCGTCCGTTCCGGCTTTCGGGCCATCGTCTCTCACTGCCCGGAGCGCTGCATTCCGGTCGACGCCGCGCTCCCCGTTCCCGCCGTGCATGCCGAGCTTCTCGCCCACGCACTGAGATATTTCCGGACGCCGGCGGCGGGCTTGCCCGGCGCGCGCGATGGCCGCGCCTGAGCCGCGCGAGAATCCCGAGCTTCTCGGTCACGCGGCCGCCGAGCAGGCGCTGCGCGACGCTGCTCTCGGCACCCGCCTGCACCATGCCTGGCTGATCACAGGCCCGCCCGGCATCGGCAAGGCGACGCTCGCCTACCGGTTTGCCCGCCGCCTGCTCGCCGGCCTCCCCGCGAGCGGCGAAAGCCTGTGGCTCGATCCGGCAAGCCCCGTCTTCCGTCGCGTCGCCGCCGGCGGACACGCGGATCTGCGCACCGTCACGCGCACGGTCGATCCCAAAACCGGCCGCCAGCACCGCGAAATCCTGGTCGACGACGTGCGCGCCGGCGCGGAATTCCTGCACCTGACAGCGATCGAGGGCGGCTGGCGCGTCATCATCGTCGATCCGGCCGAGCTTCTGAATGTCCATGCGGCCAACGCTCTTCTCAAGGTCCTGGAAGAGCCTCCCGCTTCCGCCCTCCTGCTGCTCGTCTGCGCGGCGCCCGGCCGCCTGCCGGCAACGCTCCGCAGCCGTTGCCGGATGCTCAGGCTCTCTCCGCTCGACGACGCCAGCATGAACCGGCTGCTCGCCCGCTTTCTGCCAGACGTTTCGCCTGAAGAACGGAACCGCCTTCTGTCCCTCGCCGAGGGCTCTCCCGGCCGGGCGCTCCGCCTCGCCGACGAGGAGGGCGTGGCGGTGGCAAAGCTGGTCGATGAGGTGCTCGCTGGCCTGCCGTGCTTCGGGACCGACCGCGCGCATGCCGTGGTCGATCGTCTCGGCCGCGGCGAGGCCGGCTTCCCGGTCTTCATGGAACTGCTGCTCGGCCGGCTTTCGGCCATCGTGCGCGCTGGCGCGCGCGGTCGCGCCGACGCCGGACAAAGCCGCCTGCTCGCGCTCCGGCCCCTCGATGCCTGGGGGGAGGTGTGGCACGCGCTCTCCCGCCTGGCCGACGAGACCGAGCGGTTCAACCTCGACAAGCGGCAGGCCGTGGTCTCAGGTCTCGCCCTCCTGGACGGACCATGAATGACCAGGCGCTCCTCCATCCGACGATTTCGCCTCGGGCGATCGCGGGCTGACCGCAGAGGCGTTGTTTCCGCCCCTTGCCTGACTTATGATGGCCAGAGCGGAAATTCGGGGCAAACCGCATGGCTTTGTTCGACCGGATCGCCTCTGACCCGAATATTCTCAACGGGCAGCCCACGATCCGTGGCATGCGCCTTTCCGTGCGGCGTGTCATCGAGGCGCTCGCGGTCTATCCGGACTGGAATGACCTTCGCCGTCAGTACCCGGAACTGGAACCGGAGGACATTCGCCAGGCGCTCGAATTTGCGGCGCGGAATCTGGATGAGAGCGTGCAACCTCTCGAACGTGTGTGAGACGGGTTCTGCTCGATCAGGGCCTGCCGCGATCGACGGCCGCTTTGCTAAGCCAGGGTGGGTGGGACGTGATTCACGTGTCCGATATCGGCATGAGTCGTGCCAGCGACACAGAGGTGCTGCAGCGGGCACGGGCCGACTCGCGCGTGTGCGTTACGCTCGATGCCGATTTCCATTCCCTGCTCGTTACCGGCGGCGAGCGCGGCCCATCTGTAATACGGATCCGCAAGGAAGGTCTCGACGCAACGGCACTTGCGGAGCTGCTGCAAGCCATCTGGCCAAGGGTTGAGGACGCACTCGATAGCGGCGCGCTGGTAACGGTCACCGGGCGGTTACTTCGAATTCGGCGGCTGCCCGTCGTCAGGCCTTGAGTTGTCGTCAGGCAACTGGCGTCTTGCCGCGCTTCAGTGAAGATGCTGGTCAGAGCCGCCGAATCACGCCCGGCGGTGCCAAGGCGAGCCTCGCCTCATGGCACCACGGGACCGCCACCAATGGCTATGGCACGACAGGACGTGGCGGAATTTCTGCGATCCGATCGGGCAGCGCAGAGAATTCGTAGCGCCGGTACGGGCGCCGCGATAGCGCTACACGATATGCTTCACCTCGCGAAGATAGAACTTGTCAGGGTTGGTGTAAGCACGGGAATACGTCTGGCCATAGAATGACCAGGTACCGGTAGTGGTATCCCGCACGCCGAAGGTCGTGCAGCACAGTTCGGCCTGTCCGAACTCGAAGCGGTAGTTCCCGGGCTCCCAGATGGTCTGAATGTTTTGGCGACCCATCACGGTGTTCAGGTTCGTGCTCTGCTGCTGGATATTCCCGCCAACGTTCGAATGATAAATATAGCGCCCTCCCGTGCCGTTGGGCATGCCGATTCCCAGCGAACAGCCATCCATCTGGGTAGTGAACATGAAGTTCGCGTTGGAGCCGATCATCGTGCCCAGCGTCTGTCCGCCTCGGTATGGGCAGAAATACGCCTTGAATGGTGGGCTCACGCTCTCGACGTTCGCCACGCACGGAACGAAGCTCTTGGTGCCTATCGCAAACAGGCCGAGTAGCCGGCCAAGCTTTGATGCCTTCCCGGCCGCTGGGGAGCGCTTGATCAGGCAAAGATCCAGCGGTGTATCGTTCAGCGTGTCGTTGGGGCCGCCCTCGAAGGCGACCACCAGAATGTTGTCGTTCATCCAGCCGACCGGATCGGCGGCGAATTGTGCGGCTGCCGAAGGCACGGTGCGCGTCCAGCTCATAGTGTTCTCCCCCCGGGAAGCGCAGCAACATCGGCCGGCGGCGCGCTGCGTCAGACACCAAGCCCGTATAACCGCCGGCGAAGCTTAAGAAATCCCTGATGAATATCAAATCCTGTTGATCGGAACCCAGGTGCTCATGTGCGTCAGCACCGGCCGGCGGCCGGCCCGGGCTCTGTCGCGGGATCGATCCCGCCACGCCATGTTCGTCGTAACGGTGCACCCGGTCCCGCAATGTCTGCTGCGGCATCCCGTTGAGCCGGGCCGCTTCTCTCCCTGGAATGTCCCTCGAGGACTGCGGCGATGGCCCGAAGGCGGCGACCACCGTGCTGTCCTGGGCGCCGCAGGCAATCTCACGCAACGCTTTCGGAGAGTGTTCCGTTCAACTCACCTCAACGGGCCTGGCCACGGCGTGGTGCCCCTGTGCGAATCGTGCCGGTCCGCGCAGAATCGCACTACCAGTCTGCTGAAAAAGGTTTTCGGGCACCCAGCGTACGCAAGATTGATTCGCTTCCGAAGGCGACCGCGCACGATAGATTCGAAGCCGGCTCCGTATGGATTCTTTTCGACCAATCGTTCCGCCTGCGTCGGGGTTTTTCAGCAAACTGCTACAGCCGATTCGGCATGGCAGGTTGCGCACTATGGCTGAAAGACACTTGTCGGCAATGACCGGGTTTCGCAACCGGGGCTGCGCACGCCAACGTGCATGAACCTTGTGATTGGTCCGGTGCGAGACGATGCCCGGCCATCAGGGCAACGGTGGTCGCAGTGCCGGCCGAAAGATGCCGCACCATCGCACCGGCGCTGCCGGCAACAAGACCGACGGCACGCGGCTGGGCTTCGCGACTCTGCTCGCCCGCGATCGCCCGAGGCGGACCCGCCGGAGGGCGTGAATCGCGAGCTCGAACAACGTCCTGGACCCTTGTCGGACGGCCCGGTCAGGCCGACAAGGATCTGGAGAAATTCCAGGCCAATGGCCGGTTTCACGCGTAGCGACATCCAGCAGTCGAGTCTGTCAAGCGGATTATCAGTAGAAATCATCGACGTTCACCAGGTCCTCGACACCCATGAGCCGAGACTGCCACTGGTAGAATTTATGGTTCCGTTGCATCGTCTGCATCATCTCCCCGCGTCCCACCGTCTCTCCGTATCCGTATTTCGAGAAAATGATGTCGAAGCCGACCCTGCTCGGGGCGAATACGATCAGGCTCTGTCCTGTAAAATCTTCTCCAGATCTCTTATGGACCACGACGTTGAAGTCGTGCCAGATCAACTCGAGATCGCCGCGAAGCCCGGATGGCACCGCGTTGCTCCATCGCTCCGGCACCGGATGCCTTACCTCCCAGTGCCGGATGAATGTGCCGAGCACGCGTTGCACACCCAATGGCAGCACTCCTCCCTCTTTATCGTCAAATCCGCCCCGCTGCAGATACACCTTCACCCTCTCTCCCTGACTCGAGCCCTTCAGCCCGGTGACCGTCTCGCGAAGCTGGTTTCGCTCGCCCTTCCAGATCGAGCGATGGCGGGCATATTTCGAATCGTTGTTGGGGTTTGTGTTTCTCTTAAGGATTGGCATCGTTGCGTTCCGTGATCCCGGTACAAGGATTTTGCCGGCACGCCGGTTAACATTCGACTTATGCGTTATATGGTTGCCAGCCGATACTATGCGTGACGGTCGGCGGCGGAGTGCCGCGCGGGCTCCGCGAGCTGATGGAGCCCGCGATCAGCCGAAGCCGCGTCCTCGGCATGCGTGCGACGCCGCGCCTCCGCCGCCTCGCCGAGGCACTGTTCGCACTGGGCCTCGACGGAGCGCTCCGCACTCTCTTCATGGAGGGCGCCGTGCTGCAGCCCCTTGCCGTGCAGGCCGCCGCCGGAGAGGCGACGGCGGCTGTCACCCGCACAGCGATCTCCGAACGGGAGTTCAGGGCGGTCGAGGACGCGCACCAACTGTTGCTGCGCGACATGCGCCACCCGCCCACGCTCGGCGCCCTTGCTGCCGCCGTCGGACAAAGCCGCCTGCTCGCGCTCCGGCCCCTTGATGCCTGGGGAGAGGTGTGGCACGCGCTCTCGCGCTTGGCCGATGAGACCGAGCGGTTCAGCCTCGACGAGCGGCAGGCCGTGGTCTCTGGTCTGGCCCACCTGGACGGATCATGAATGACCAAGCGCTACTACATCACGACCCCGATCTATTACGTCAACGGTGCACCGCATATCGGCCACGCCTACACCACCATCGCGGCCGACGTGCTGGCGCGCTGGAAGCGGCTCGCGGGCTACGACGTCTTCTTCCTCACCGGCACCGACGAGCACGGGCAGAAAGTGGAAAAGGCCGCCGCCGAGGCCGGCCTCGATCCGCAAAGCTTCACCGATCGCGTGGCGGCCGACTTCCGCGACATGGCCGCCAGGATGGGCGCCTCCAACGACGATTTCATCCGCACCACAGAGCCTCGCCACCGGCACGCCTGCAGCGTGCTCTGGCAGCGCCTCGTCGAACGGGGCGAGATCTATCTCGGCGAATACCAGGGCTGGTACGCCGTGCGCGATGAAGCGTTCTACAACGAATCCGAGCTCGTTCCCGGCCCGGACGGAACCCGCCTCGCCCCCTCCGGTGCCCCGGTCGAATGGGTGCGCGAGCCCTCCTACTTCTTCCGCCTCTCCGCCTGGCAGGACCGCATGCTCGCCTTCTACGCGGAACATCCGGATTTCATCCTGCCCCTCTCGCGCCGCAACGAATTGCTGAGCTTCGTCCGCGCCGGCCTCTCCGATCTCTCCATCAGCCGGGCCAGCTTCCGCTGGGGCATCCCGGTTCCCGGCGATCCCGCGCACGTCATGTATGTCTGGCTCGATGCGCTGGCCAACTACATCACCGCCGCCGGCTTCCCCGACGAAGCCGACCCGCGCTGGGCCTTCTGGCCGGCCGATCTGCATCTCGTCGGCAAGGAGATCGCCCGCTTCCACGCCCTCTACTGGCCGGCCTTCCTGATGGCCGCCGGCCTTGCTCCGCCGAAGCGCGTCTTCGCGCACGGCTGGTGGACGGTCGAGGGCGAGAAGATGAGCAAGTCGCTCGGCAACGTCATCGACCCGCGCGATCTCCTCGCCCGCTTCGGGCTCGATCCCGTCCGCTACTTCCTGCTTCGCGAGGTGCCCTTCGGCAACGACGGCGATTTTTCCCGCCGTGCCCTCATCACGCGCATGAATGTCGAGCTGGCCAACGATCTCGGCAATCTCGCCCAGCGTTCGCTCTCGCTCGTCGCGCGCCACTGCGCGGCAACCCTCCCCGCGCTCCCGAAGTCTCCGACCGACGCCGACCATACCCTCCTCGCCGCCGCCGCCGCCCTGCCGCGCGATCTGGCCGCCGCGCTCGATCGTCTCGCCTTCTCGGAAGCGCTCGACGAAATCTGGAAGATCGTCCGCGCCGCCAACGCCTATATCGACCATCAGGCGCCGTGGGCGCTCCGCCGCACGGATCCGCCACGCATGGCAGCCGTCCTGCGCGTGCTCGCCGATGTGCTCAGGATCATCGCAACCGTCCTTTCGCCCTTCATGCCCGAGAGCATGGCGCGCATGCTCGACCAGCTCGGCGTGCCGCCCGCGGCCCGCGATCTCGCCGCCCTCGCTGTGCCGCTCCCCGCCGGAACGCCCCTGCCGCCGCCGCAGGCGGTCTTCCCCCGCTTCACAGAGCCTGCCTAAAATCGTCGCCAGTCGACGCCGAACGAGGAGGAAAACGATGCCAGAAGAGCCGGCCCACCTGCCGCTCGGCCATCTGCCCGGAACGCGCTACCCGGATGCGCGCATCGAGGCGCTGGACAAGAAGAGATTCCCCCGCCAGGGCAATGCCGCGGTCGAGCGTATCGCCACCGGCTTCCGCTGGGCGGAGGGCCCGGTCTATTTCCGCGACGGCGGTTATCTCCTCTGGAGCGACATTCCGAACAACCGCATCATGCGCTGGCTCGAGGAAGACGGCCATGTGAGCGTGTTCCGCACGCCGTCGAACTACTCCAACGGCAACACGCGTGACCGCGAAGGCCGCCTCGTCACCTGCGAGCACGACACCCGCCGCGTCACCCTGACCGGGCATGACGGCCGCATCACCGTGCTGGCCGAGCGCTACCAGGGCAAGCGGCTGAACGCACCGAACGATGTCGTCGTCGCCTCCGACGGGGCCGTCTGGTTCACCGATCCCGGCTACGGAATCGACGGCGATTACGAAGGTCATAAGGACGATTTCGAGCTGCCGGGCAACGTCTACCGGCTCGATCCTGCCTCCGGCGCGCTCACGGTCATGGCCGATGATTTCACGCGCCCGAACGGCATCGCCTTCTCACCCGACGAAAAGCTGCTCTACGTCGTCGATACCGGCATCACGCATGGCGGGCCTTCGCATATCCGCCGCTTCGAGGTCGAGAACGGCAGGCTTCGCAACGGCTCGGTCTTCGCCGGCAGTTTCGCCCCCGCCATGACGGACGGTATCAGGGTCGATACCGCCGGCAATGTCTGGTGCAGCTTCGGCTGGGCCGACCCGGCGGAGGATGGCGTGCGCTGCTACGCGCCCGACGGCGAGCTGATCGGCAAGGTCCATCTCCCGGAAGTCTGCTCCAATGTCTGCTTCGGCGGCAAGAAGAAGAACCGCCTCTTCATGACCGCGAGCACCTCCGTCTACGCGCTCTATCTCAACGTCAACGGTGCCTTGCGTCCCTGATCGCGGCCAAGGATGAGCGACGCCCTCAACGCGTTCTTCGTTCTCGTCCTCCTGATGGTGAGTGCCGCGCTTGGCATGTTCGTCAAGGCGCATCTCTCCGAACAGCACAAAAGCCGGGAGACGGTCGAGCTGGTCAGCCTCGTCGTCACCATGCTGGTGACATTCGCCGCCCTGGTGATGGGGCTCCTGACCTATGCGGTGAAAGGGGGTTTCGATCGCGACAACGACGCCATGGCCGCGGTCGCCTCCCAGATCGTCCAGCTCGATCAAAGCCTCCGCAACTACGGACCCGAGGCGATGGCAGCACGGATCGCGCTTCGTCGCTATACCGAGACAGTCATCGTCAGCACCTGGCCCAACGAGCCGAAGCCGCGCCTCGAGATGCACCCCCTGCCGGCGTCGCCGATCATCCCGGGAGGGTTGGAAAGCCGCACCCTCGGCGCGCTGATGAACGAAATCGGCCTGGCCATCCACCACCTCGTCCCGCAAGACGCTCTGCATCGCGGACTCGCGGCCAGCGCTCTTGGCCACTTCCACGATCTCGAAGCGGCGCGCTGGACCCTGATCGAGGACGCTCGCCCGACCATCTCGGTCCCGTTCTATCTGGTGCTGGTTTTCTGGCTGGTCGTGATTTTCGTCTGCTTCGGCCTCAACGCACCGTCCAATGCTTTCGTTTTCATCATCATCACGCTGAGCGCGCTCTCCATCAGTTCGGCCATGTTCGTGATCCTGGAGATGGATTCGCCGTTCGCCGGCTATGTCGTGGTTTCCAGCCGCCCCATGCGCAACGCGCTGATCGACATCGTCCGCCCCGCACCGGCGGTCGTCCTGACCCCTTGAGCGCCCCCGGGTCCCGATTCCGACCTTCGTCAGGCCGGCACACCCGCAACGCGGTTGATCCCGGGACCATCGTGCCAATCTCTCAGCTCCACTCAGGAGGGCAGGACATGGCTCAGGCGACAGTGGGGGGCGGATGCTTCTGGTGCCTGGAGGCGGTCTACCAGGGCGTGCAGGGAGTGAGCGCCGTGAAGTCGGGCTATGCCGGCGGGGCGGTGCCCAACCCGACTTACAAGGAGGTCTGCACCGGCCGCACCGGTCACGCCGAGGTGGTGCAGATCACCTTCGATCCGGCACGCATCTCCTATGCCGATCTCCTGCGCATCTTCTTCACCATCCATGACCCGACGACGCCGGACCGCCAGGGCGCCGACGTGGGGCCGCAGTACCGCTCGATCATTCTCATCCGCGACGAGGCTGAGCGCGCCACCGCCGAGGCGGTGATGCAGGAAATCCGCGCCGCCGATCTCTGGCCCGCCCCGCTCGTCACCGAGGTGAAGCCCCTCGAAACATTCTGGCCAGCCGAGCCGGAGCATGACGACTATTTCAACCGCAACCCCGGCACCGGCTATTGCCGCGCCGTCGTCGCACCGAAGGTGCTCAAGTTCCGCAAGCATTTCTCCCATCTCCTGAAAGCCGCCGCCTGAGCCACCGGGCTTTTTTGGCCCGCGATTCACGCCCGCTGGCGTTTCCGCCGCGGCCGATCGCGGGCCGGCCTGCGCTTGTTGACGCCCTGGCCCCGGCGGCGCATATCCGGCCCGGTTCCCGCCCGGCGGGGGCAACGCCGCTCCGCGAGGGTTCGCTGAGCGGCGCTTTGTGATTTGGGCTGAAGGGATGTTCGAAACCCTCTCCACGCGCCTCTCCGGCGTCTTCGACCGGCTCCGCCAGCGCGGCTCGCTCTCCGAGGCCGACGTCACGGAGGCGCTGCGCGAGGTCCGCACTGCGTTGCTCGAAGCCGATGTCGCGCTGGCCGTGGTGCGCGACCTGATCGAGCGGGTGCGCACCCGCGCCATCGGCCAGGAAGTGCTGCGTTCCGTCACCCCCGGCCAGCAGGTCGTCAAGGTCGTGCACGACGCCCTGGTCGAGGCGCTCGGCGGCGAAGGCGTCGTCGGCCTCAACCTCCAGGCCCCGCCGCCGCTTCCCATCCTGCTGGTCGGCCTGCAGGGCTCCGGCAAGACCACCACCGCCGCCAAGCTCGCGCTCCGCCTGAAGGAGAAAGAGCGCCGGAAGGTCCTGCTCGCCAGCCTCGACGTGCAGCGCCCGGCCGCGCAGTTGCAGTTGGCCCAGCTTGCCGAACGCGCCGGCGTGACCAGCCTCCCGATCGTCTCCGGCCAGGCGCCGCTCGCCATCGCCGCCCGCGCCCTCGAAACGGGGCGCCGCGAAGGCTATGACATCGTCATCCTCGATACCGCCGGCCGGCTCTCGGTCGATGCCTGGCTGATGGCCGAGGTGGCCGAGGTCAGCGCCGCTGCCAGGCCGGTCGAGACCCTCCTCGTCGTCGATGCCATGACCGGCCAGGATGCGGTCAATACCGCGCGCGCCTTCCGCGAAACCGTCGCTGTCAGCGGGATCGTGCTGTCGCGCATGGATGGGGACGCCCGCGGCGGTGCCGCCCTTTCCATGCGCGCCGTCACCGGGGCGCCGATCAAGCTCGTCGGCACCGGAGAAAAACTCGACGCGCTCGAGGATTTCCACCCCGAGCGCGTGGCCGGCCGCATCCTCGGCATGGGCGATATCGTCGGCCTCGTCGAGCGGGCGGCCGAAACGATCGACCGCGAAGACGCCGAGCGTCTCGCCGCCAGGATGGCGCGCGGCAAGTTCGACCTCGAGGACTACGCGGCCCAGCTTCGCCAGATCACGCGGATGGGCAGTCTCAGCGGCATCCTCGGCATGCTGCCGGGCGTCAGCAAGGTGAAGGCGCAACTGGCCGAGGCCAACGTCGATACGGCGATCCTGAAGCATCAGGCCGCCATCATCAACTCGATGACCAAGGCTGAACGCCGCCACCCCGACATCATCAAGGCCAGCCGCAAGCGTCGTATCGCCGCCGGCTCTGGCGCCACCGTTCCCGAGGTGAACCGCCTCCTCAAGCAGTTCGACGACCTGACGACGATGATGAAACGGGCCCGGAAGCTCGGCGAGAAAGGCTTGATGCGGCACGGGCTCTCGGCGCTGATGCCGCCTGGCGCCGGACGCCGCGGCTTTTGAAATCCAGGACCAGGAGCAACGGATGGGATTGAAGATCAGGCTGGCCCGCGCCGGCGCCAAGAAGCGGCCCTTCTATCATATCGTCGTCGCAGACAGTCGAAGCCCGCGCGACGGCCGCTTCATCGAGCGGCTTGGCACCTACAACCCCTTGCTGCCCGCCGATCATGCCGACCGCGTGCACCTGCAGCCCGAGCGCGTCACGCACTGGCTCGGCCAGGGCGCGCTCGCAACCGAGCGCGTCGGCCGCTTCCTCGGCCGCGCCGGCCTGGCGCCGATGCCGCCGGTCCGCGAGCAGCCGAAGCAGTCCCAGCCGCGCAAGAAGGCCAAGTCCGCCCGCTGAGGCGCATGGCCCGGCGCCTGATCGAGGTCGCGGACATCGGCCGCCCGCACGGCACAGGCGGTCTCGTCCGCGTCACCAGCTACACGTCGGATCCAGACGCCCTCACCCGCTACGGGCCGCTCGAGGATGCAACCGGCCAGCGCTATCGCCTTTCCTGGGTGAAGCCGGGCATCGCCCGCCTCGCCATCCTCTCGGGCGGGCAGGAAAGTCCGATTCAAGACCGCACTGAAGCCGCCCGCCTCGCCGGTCGCAGGCTCTTCGTCGCGCGCACGTCACTCCCGGCGACCGCCGCCGATGAGTTCTACTTGGCCGACCTCGTCGGGCTCGCCGCCTTCGACCCGAACGGCACAGCTTTGGGCACGGTGAGTGCGGTGCATGATTACGGCGCCGGCGCCAGCCTCGAGATCGGCCCGCTGATCGTTCCCTTCACCCGCGCCGCGGTGCCCGCGGTCGATCTCGACGCCGGCCGGATCATTGTCGCCCCGCCACCGGAGGTCGCGGCACGCTGATGTTCCGGGCCAGCGTCCTCACCCTTTTCCCCTCCGTCTTTCCCGGCCCCCTCGGCGTCTCGCTCGCCGGCCGCGCCCTCGCGTCCGGCCTCTGGTCGCTCGCGGCAGTGGATATCCGCGACTTCGCAACCGGCCCCCACAAAAGCGTCGATGACACGCCCTATGGCGGCGGCGCCGGCATGGTGCTGCGGCCCGATGTGGTGGACCGCGCGCTTGCGTCCCTCGCCGACGAGCGCCCGCAGATCTGCCTCTCCGCCCGCGGCCGCCGCTTCGATCAGGCGCGTGCCGCCGCCCTGGCCGCAGGATCTGGCGTCGTCCTGCTCGCCGGCCGCTACGAGGGCATCGACCAGCGGGTGATCGAAGCCCGCGGCCTCGAGGAAATCAGCGTCGGCGATTACGTGCTCTCGGGCGGCGAGACCGCTGCGCTGGTGCTGCTCGATGCCGTGATCCGCCTGCTGCCGGGCGTCATGGGCAGCGACGCCTCGGTTTCCGAAGAGAGCTTTTCCGCCGGCGTCCTCGAATATCCCCACTACACGCGCCCCGCCGTCTGGCAGGGCCGCGCCGTCCCTGCCGTGCTGCTTTCCGGCGATCACGCCGCCATCGCCGCCTGGCGCCGCGCCGAGGCCGAGCGCGCGACCCGCGAACGCCGCCCCGATCTGCTTCGAACCGCCGGCTGCTGAGGTCGCGGGCCCGCAGTCCGGGCGGCCCCACATGCACGGTCGTAATCAACCTTAAGTTGAATCGATGGCAACGCAGTTTCTACTTTTGTTCCTAATCCCCCACCGGTCCGGATACCCTGGGGCGGAAAGCCGTAGGAGACACGCAATTCACAAACCTGCTAATCCTGACTACCTGATGATCAAGACGATGGAGATCGGGAACTTCCGGTGCTTCGAGCGAGTACAGCTCAGCGGTCTGACGCGCGTCAATGTTGTCACCGGGGCGAATGCAAGCGGAAAATCTGCGGTGCTGGAGGCGCTGTATATCGCCGGGAACGGTACCGCGAGGGCTGTCGAGCTCATTTCTGCCGCTAGGATGCAGGCGCCTCCGGTGGCCGTCGCACCACCGGGGCTCGGCATTCTGTTGGCGCCGCACGGGCAGCCGGCGAGCATAGGAACCTATTTTGACCCGCTCTTCCGCTCAGCGAAGGCGGAGTCGCACGATGGCGGGGACACCGGCCCCGAAACACCCGCGCAAATCCTCTTCTCTTACACAGACAGCGAGGGCGCCGAATACACTCTCAAGATTGCATACCAAAGGGCGGGCGCGAGGGCGCCCCGAGAGCTCATGGTGGTTGCGAGGGGCCTCGGCGGGCAGGCTGCCGTGCCGATCATTTTCGACAGGCAGAAGAAAGTCAATAATCAGGTCGTAGAACAGACACAGGTCGCCATTGCTGTCGCGCCGACCGGCGAGCTGATCCAGACCCCGTCTCGGCCGCTCGGGCCAGCAACGCTGATCTTCGGCGCGAATATCAACTACGCGGAATACGACAACGTCACATGGTTCTCTCAACTGAAGGAAAGGAATGAAGCCGACAAGGCTGTTTCGTGGGTACAAAAGGAGTTCCCGTTCGTTGAGGGGATCGAGGTCCTCGCACCAACCGGAGCGAGCGGCCTCTACGCAATCATGCACGACGGCACTCGAAGACGAATGGCTAATGTGTCCCTCGGTATCTACAAAATTGTCAGTATACTCCTCGCGGCAACGCACACCAGGAACGGGATCCTGGTCATTGACGAGATCGAGAACGGCATATTTTACGAAAAGTACCCGGCTGTTTGGCGCGCTCTTTACGATTTTGCGAAGGAAACAGAAAACCAGCTCTTCGTCTCATCGCACAGCTCTGAATGCCTTGCCGCGCTTCCCGACGTGATCGGAGATGCTACCGACGATTTTTGCCTTCTCAGGGCCGAACGTGAGAATGGCACTTGCACCGTGCGCCGCATAAGCGGCATTGCGATGGCGGCAGCCCTCCGCGGAGAAAACGAGGTCCGAGGCTTCACAAATGGGACTGAAAGCGATACAGGCCAAGTACCTCCTGCTTTGCGAGGGTACGCATGACGAGGAGTTCTTCAAGCATCTCATCAGGAGCCGGGAAATCCCACTTTAGTTCCAGGTCGCGTCATGCGGGGAGATCACCGGCGTGCGGGGCCGCCGCCACGGAATAACGCATCTCACCGCAGCATTAAATGCGTTGCCGGGCCTGCCCCGGTTCGACGGGATGGAAGCGATCATCATCGCGGCGGACAATGACGACAACCCGGGCCGATCCTTCGGGAACGTGCAGCAGCTCATATCCAACACCGCGGAGATCTCTCCTGGCAGGCGGTACGCGGTGCCTTCCGCTCCGCTTCAGAAGGCCGAGGCGGGGCCCGCAGTCGTCGTGATGATGATTCCCTGGGCAGACGTCCCAGGGGCGTTGGATACGCTGTGCATCGGGTCGGCGTCGGCGAAACGGCCGGCGATTGGGCAGGCCACGGACGTCTTCGCAAGCGCGTGCGGTGTCGACGACGCCCACGGCTGGTCGATAACGAAGCAGGGCAAGATGAAGCTGCGGTCCCTCATTGCGGCGGCCCACAAAGACGACCCCTACCTGCCACCCGCGTATGTTTGGGGTGATAATACCGATCTGGTGCCCCTGGATCATGGGGCGTTCGATCAGATCGCAGACTTTCTGCGCGACTTTGAAAACCTCGTAGGCTCACCCTAGGCCACGTACCGCAAGGTGCCTGCCGCGCTGGTACTGCTCGATGCCGTGATCCGCCTGCTGCCGGGCGTCATGGGCAGCGACGCCTCGGTTTCCGAAGAGAGCTTTTCCGCCGGCGTCCTCGAATATCCCCACTACACCCGCCCCGCCGTCTGGCAGGGCCGCGCCGTTCCCGCCGTGCTGCTTTCCGGCGATCACGCCGCCATCGCCGCCTGGCGCCGCGCCGAGGCCGAGCGCGCGACCCGCGAACGCCGCCCCGACCTGTTGGCGCATCCTGTTCCCTCCCCTTTTGGCTAGGGAATTCACGCATCCGGGAATAATGCAGCCTTTCCAACCACGAGTTGTATCGTTCCGTATCCGTCACGAGATGCCGGAATGCCGTAGCCCTTTGGAAGAGGGGGGATGGAAGCCTTCAAACCGTCAGGAATTTTGATTACCAAAGATTTATTGAAACGTGATCAGCCGATCGGCACGGGGGCAGTATAATACTACGCCTGCGCCGTCGATGGCACCGACTCGGTGGTGATAAGCGCGATCGTAAACAGCCGCCGGGGGAGGATCGACCAATGCGCACGTTCAGATCGGCACTGTTGGTGGCGGCGGCCGCGGTTGTGCTGCCGGCGGCGGCGAGGGCGGACGCCATCACCGAGTCGTTCAAGATTACCGCCGGCTTAGGCAGCACTATCCCCGCCGCTTTTTCGAGTTCGTCCTTCGCGTTGTTCAACTCCGCCGACGGCACGCTCAATTCGGTCGAGGTGACGCTTAAGGGCTCGGCTTCGTGGACCGCGACCACGTCTGCAACATTGGATACCGGGTTTTATTTCTCCGCCTTGGGCTTCATCGGCGGCGAGCAGGAATTCTCGACCCCCGGCGCGATCAGCATCGACATGTCGCTCACGACCAGCACATCCAACGACCTCGAGGCGTTTACCGGCACCGGCTCCGGGGTCATCGAACTTGAAGCCGAGCTCAGTCCTGACGGGGTGTCGGGGTCTTTCCAGACCGTGGGCGCGCTTTCGGGCACCGTCACCTACAACTACACGCCGACTGCAGTACCTGAGCCCGGCTCGCTGGCCATGCTCGCAACGGGTCTCGGCGTCTTCGGCCTGATCGGCTTCGCGGGCGTGACCCGTCGGCGCGCCTGAACGGCATCGCTGCTGTCGGCGGCGCCCCCGCTGTTCCGCCGCCCATCCGAATCCGCCAGAGGTCTGAAAACATGGGCCTTCGGCTGCCGCGCCGCTGTTCTCTCGCTGTTCTCAGCAACCGTTTCCGGGCTTGCGGCAATGGCCCGTCGCCCGTCAGGATGACCCATGCCCGCCGCCGACCTGACCTGCCGCCCGGCCCCGTTGCCAGCCGCGGCGTTGCGCCTTAAGGGGACCGCAAAGGGGTCGGTTCCATGAACATCATCCAGCGATACGAAGCCGAGGCAGTGGCCCGGCTCGCGGCCGAACGGCCGGTGCCCGACTTTGCCCCGGGCGATACGCTCCGGGTCCTGGTCCGGGTGGTCGAGGGCGAGCGCACCCGCACCCAGGCTTTCGAGGGCGTCTGCATCGCCCGTTCCAACCGCGGCCTCAACTCCAGCTTCACCGTGCGCAAGATCAGCTATGGCGAGGGCGTCGAGCGCGTCTTCCCCCTGCATGTGCCGAGCCTCGCCGGCATCGAGGTGGTGCGGCGCGGCAAGGTGCGCCGCGCCAAGCTCTATTACCTGCGCGGCCGGCGCGGCAAATCGGCCCGCATCGCCGAGCGGGCGCGAAGCGAAGCGGCGCCGCCCGCCGAGGCACCCGCCGCCGAAGCCGAGTGATGCCGGAAATGCTAAGCCCGGTGCCGCGCACGCTGTTCGACAAGATCTGGGAAAGCCACGTCGTCGAGCGGCTGCCCGACGGCACATGCCTTCTTTATATCGATCGCCACCTCGTCCACGAAGTCACCAGCCCGCAGGCTTTCGAAGGGCTGACGCTCGCCGGCCGTCCCGTCCGCCGCCCCGACGCCACGATCGCGGTCGCCGACCACAACATCCCGACTTCCGACCGCCGCAACGGCATCGCCGAGGCCGAAAGCCGCCTCCAGGTCGAAACGCTGGAGAAGAACGTCGTCGCCTTCGGTGTCCCCTACATCCCCGTCCTCGACGACCGCCAGGGCATCGTCCACATCATCGGCCCGGAACTCGGCATCAGCCTGCCCGGCACGACGATCGTCTGCGGCGATTCTCACACCTCGACGCACGGCGCCGTCGGCGCGCTCGCCTTCGGCATCGGCACCTCCGAGGTCGAGCACGTGCTGGCCACGCAGACATTGCTGCAGCGGCCGGCCGCCAACATGCGGATCGAGGTCAACGGCCGCCTGCCCCCCGGCTGCACCGCCAAGGATATCATCCTCGCCATCATCGGCCGCATCGGCACCGCCGGCGGCACCGGCCACGTCATCGAATACGCCGGCGATACGATCCGCGGGCTCGACATGGCCGGGCGGATGACGGTCTGCAACATGTCGATCGAGGCCGGGGCCCGTGCCGGCCTCATCGCGCCGGACGAAACAACCTTCGCCTATGTCGCCGGCCGCCCCTACGCCCCCAAGGGCGAGGCGCTCGACCGCGCCATCGCTTACTGGCAGACCCTCCCCTCCGATCCCGGCGCCACCTTCGAACGCACCGTGACGATCGACGCCGGTCAACTCGCCCCCATGGTCTCCTGGGGCACCAACCCCGAGGCCGTGGTGCCGGTCACCGGGGTCGTTCCCGATCCTTCCGCCGAGGCGGACCCCGCGCGCCGCGCCACCTTCCGGCGCATGCTCGAATACATGGACCTCAAGCCCGGCACGAAGATCACCGACATTCCGGTCGATGTCGTCTTCATCGGCAGTTGCACCAACAGCCGCATCGAGGATCTCCGCGAGGCCGCGCGCATCACCCGCGGCCGCAAGGTCGCCGCCGGCGTTCGCGCCCTCGTCGTGCCGGGGTCCGGCCTCATCAAGAAACAGGCGGAAGCCGAGGGACTCGACCGCGTGTTCAAGGACGCCGGGTTCGAATGGCGCGAAGCGGGCTGCTCGATGTGCCTCGGCATGAATCCCGACAAGGTTCCGCCCGGCAAGCGGTCGGCCAGCACCTCGAACCGCAACTTCGAGGGTCGCCAGGGCCCCGGTGCCCGCACCCATCTCCTCTCACCGGCCATGGCCGCCGCCGCCGCCATCGCCGGGCACTTCACCGACGTGCGCGAGTTTTCCTGACCATGGAAAAATTCACCAGGCTCACGGCCATCGCCGCCGCGCTGCCGATCGCCAATGTCGATACCGACAAGATCATTCCCTCGCGCTTCCTGAAAACCATCAAGCGCACCGGGCTCGGCGTGCACCTCTTCGATCCGCTCCGCTACCGTGCGGACGGCACCGAGAATCCGGATTTCGTCCTCAACCGCGAGCCCTGGCGCCAGGCCGGCATCCTGGTCGCGGACGACAATTTCGGCTGCGGCTCCTCGCGCGAGCATGCTCCCTGGTCGCTGATGGATTTCGGCATTCGTTGCGTGATCGCTCCCTCTTTCGGCGACATCTTCTACAACAACAGCCTCAAGAACGGCCTGCTCCCCATCCGCCTGCCGCGCGCGATGTGCGAGCGGCTGATGGCCGACGCCGCAATGGGCGGCAACGCGAAATTCACCGTCGATCTCGAGCGCCAGGTGATCGTCCGCCCGAACGGCGAGGAAATCCGATTCGAATTCGATCCGTTCCGCAAGCGTCTCCTGCTGGAAGGGCTCGACGATATCGGCCAGACCATGGCCTTCTCCCCCGCGATCGACCGTTTCGAGGAGCGCCGGCGCCGCGAGTGGTCCTGGCTGCCCGCGACAACCGTCGCCTGACCCACGATGCCCGCCAACAAGAAGCTGTTGCTGCTGCCGGGTGACGGCATCGGCCCGGAAGTGATGCGCGAGGTGCGTCGCGTCATCGACTGGATGGCGCATCGCCGCGCCATCTCCTTCGATCTTGCCGAAGACCTTGTCGGCGGGGCGTCGATCGACGTGCGCGGCACCCCGATCAGCGATTCGACACTCGCCTCGGCCAGGGATGCCGATGCCGTGCTGTTCGGCGCCGTCGGCGGGCCGAAATGGGATTCGCTCGACTTCGACAAGCGCCCCGAGATCGGCATCCTCGCGCTGCGCCGCGAACTCGGCCTGTTCGCCAATCTCCGCCCCGCCCTCGTGCTCGAGCCTCTCGTCGAGGCGAGCACGCTCAAGCCGGAAGTCGTGCGCGGGCTTGACCTGATGATCGTCCGCGAATCGACCGGCGGCATCTATTTCGGCGAGCCGCGCGGCATCGATTCGCTTCCCGACGGCCAGAAGCGCGGTATCAACACGGAAGTCTATACCACGGGCGAGATCGAGCGGGTCGGCCGCATCGCCTTCGAGCTCGCCTCCAGGCGCCGGAAGCGCCTTTGCAGCGTCGAGAAGGCGAACGTGATGGAAAGCGGCCTGCTCTGGCGGCAGACGATCGCCGCGCTCGGCGCGCGCGAATTCCCCGGGATCGCTCTCTCGCACATGTATGCCGACAACTGCGCCATGCAGCTCGTGCGCAATCCTCGCCAGTTCGACGTCATCGTCACTTCCAATCTGTTCGGCGATCTGCTCTCCGATCTGGCTTCGATGCTGACCGGAAGCCTCGGCATGCTGCCTTCTGCGACCATCGGCGCGGTGGATGCCTCCGGCAAGCGTCCCGCCCTCTACGAGCCGATCCACGGCAGCGCGCCAGACATCGCCGGCAAGGGCATCGCCAATCCGATGGCCGAGATCCTGAGCTTCGCGATGCTGCTCCGCTGGTCCTTCGGGCTCGAGGACGATGCCGCGCTGATCGAGCGTGCGGCAACCCGCGTGCTCGCCTCCGGTCTCCGCACGCCGGATGTGATGGCACCCGGCTGTGCCCGGGTCGGCACCGCGGTGATGGGCGAGGCGGTCGTGCGCGAGCTCGACAAGCTCGCCGCCTGACCCCCTTCAGTGCGACATCAGGACCGGCAGCGTCATGTGGCCGAGAAGGTCGCGCGTCACGCCGCCCAGCACCATCTCGCGCGTGCGCGAATGTCCGTAGCAGCCGACGGCCAGCAGATCCGCACTGATATCGGCCGCGCCATTCAACAGCGCGTCAGCCTCCGTCAATGACGGACGCACGATGAACGAAGCCGGCAGATTCGCCTCCGCCACCGTCTCGGCCGCCTTCGCTTCGAATCCATGCCGCGCGATATGCCGGGCCGCCTCCGCCCCCGGCAGCTCGATCCGGTCGTCCGGCGCCGGTCCGTAGCGAACCGTGAGCACGGTGAACCTGGCCGCCGCGTCCGCGAGAGCCATCGCATCATGCACGGCCCGTGCCGCCTCCGGCGTTTCGCTCCATCCGATCAGCACATTGCTGCCCACGCTTTTGAAGTCTCCGGCGAACGGAATCATCAATACCGGGCGCCCGGACGTCATCAGCACATCCTCGGCCATGTGCCGGTGCGCCGAGGGTGCGGCCTGCCCTGGCTCCGGCTGCCCGAGAACGACGATATCCGCCTTTCGGCCCCGCGCCGCGACGGCTCCTCCGGGCCGCCCGACGCTGGTCACGAAATTCCCGTCGAGCCCGCAACGCCGAAGCTCCTCGCGCAACGCAACACCGATCCGTTCCGCCCGTTCAGGGGGGCTGTCCGGAGCCGGCACGGCCGGCTCGGGCGCCGGTTCCAGTGGCGCCAGGATGCCAGCACCCGTTCCAACGCCACCCACCAGGCTTGGTTCCTCGCCGCCCGCGCGAAGGTACGCGGCCGCCGCCAGCAGGCCAAGCGGGCAGATGCCCTCGAGACGCGCTCCGAACCGGCGCGCCAGTTCCACGGCAACCCGCAGCACGATCGTGCTTTGTCGGCTGTCGTCCAGCACGACAAGAATGTCCTTCGGCCGCATCTCTCCGTCTCTCCCTCATGGTGTCGTTGCGTCCCCGCGGTCAGGAATTTATCAGCAGCGCAGAGGTCGGCATTTTAGCCCGCATTCGTTCGAGGCGGAACGTCGGAGGGCGCGAGTCGCGGGCAGGAACAAGATGCAGAAGGGCAGGCCAATGGAGGCGGATTACGTGATCGTCGGCGCCGGATCCGCAGGTTCCGTCGTCGCTGCCCGGTTGAGCGAAAGCGGCGCCCGCGTCCTCCTGCTCGAAGCCGGCCCACCCGACCGCCATCCCTTCATCCATATCCCGGCCGGCACGCTCAAGCTCATGCATCATCCGGTGCTGAACTGGAACTTCTCCTCCGAACCCGGCCCCGGCACCGCGGGAAGGCGCATCCACTGGCCGCGCGGCAAGGTGCTCGGCGGGTCGAGCAGCATCAACGGCATGCTCTATGTGCGCGGCAATCCGCTCGATTATGACGGCTGGGCGCAGATGGGTTGTCGCGGCTGGAGCTTTGCTGACGTTCTTCCCTACTTCATGAAATCCGAGGACTACACGCCGGGTGAGCCCGCGATCCGCGGCCAGGGCGGGCCGCTCCGGGTCGAGGATTACCGCACCGTTCTCCCTCTCACTCATCATTTCGTCGAGGCGGCGAAGGCGGCCGGCTATCCCTTCAACAGCGACCTGAACGGCCGCACCCAGGACGGGGTCGGCTACTCGCAGATGACCCGCCGCGGCCGCTTCCGCGCCTCGACGGCACAAAGTTTTCTCGCCCCGGCCAGGCACCGGCCCAACCTTCGCATCGAGACCGGCGCCCTCGCTACCCGCCTTCTCTTCGAGGGATCGCGCTGCACCGGCGTGGCCTTCCGCCACGGCGGAGAAAATCGCGAGGCGCTCGCCGCCCGTTCCGTCATCCTCTGCGGCGGCACCGTGAATTCGCCGCAGCTTCTGCAGATTTCCGGCATCGGCCCGGCAGAGCATCTCGCCGCCATCGGCGTTCCCGTCGTTGGCGCACTCGCGGGTGTCGGGCGCAACCTCGCCGATCATTACGTTGCCCGCATCGCGCACCGGGTGAAGGATACGATCTCGGTCAACCAGCTCGCACATGGCTTCCGCCTCGCCCGCGAGGCCGCCCGATTCGTGCTCACCGGCCGCGGCGCGCTCACCTTTGGTGTCACCACCGCGCAGGTCTTCTGCCGCTCGCGCGAGGGGCTCGCGAGCCCCGACCTCCAGCTTTCCTTCACGCCGGCAAGCCACGATCCGCAGCGCTTCGGTGCACTCGAGCGCGCGCCCGGTCTCTCGGTTGCGGTCTGCCCGGTCCGCCCCGAAAGCCGCGGCACCATCATGGCCGCCTCACCGGATCCGTTCGCTGCCCCTGTCATCACACCGAACTATCTTTCCGCGCCGAACGATCTCCGCGTTCTGCTCGCCGGGCTCCGCATCACGCGCCGCATTCTGGCGGAGCCGGCCATCGCCCGCTACAGCGCCGGTGAGAAAGAGCCCGGCCCCGCCGCGACTTCCGATGCAGATCTCGTGCGGCACGCACGCACCTTCGGCACCACTTTGTATCATCCCGTCGGCACCTGCCGGATGGGCGAAGACCCTCAGGCAGTCGTCGATTCCCGGCTTCGCGTGCACGCAATCGCGGGGCTCCGCGTGATCGACGCCTCGGTCATGCCTTCCATCACCACCGGTAACACGAATGCGCCCACCATCATGATCGCCGAAAAGGGCGCGGCGATGATCCTCGAGGACGACAGATGAAAGGCTATATCCTGGCCGAGATCGAGATCACCGATCCGGAAACCTACCGGCAGTACATGCCGCTCGCGGCTGCCGCGATTGCCGCCTTCGGCGGGCGCTACCTCGTGCGCGGCGGCGATGTCCAGCCCCTCGAGGGGGAGTATGTTCCGCGTCGCACCGTGCTGCTCGAATTCGATAGTCCCGAGCGGGCGCGGGAGTTTTTCTTTTCTCCGCAATATCAGGCGGCGGCGGCCGTCCGCAGGCGCTCGGCACGCGGCCGCCTCGTGCTCTTCCCCGGCACTCAACCGCCGTAGAACACGTTTTCGCCAAGGTCCTTCATTTCCAGGATCGCCGCATCCGGCCTTCCGGCGATCGGCGCCGGCAGGTGTGCCTCCGTCACTTCGGCGACCACGATATGATGGTCGCCCTGCTCGACAATGGTCTTGACCGTGCATTCCACGGCGCCGATCGCCGCCTCCAGGATCGGGGCGCCGTTGTTTCCGAGGTGGAACGCCTGCCCGGAGATCTGCTGCCCGGCCAGCGCCGCCGGTTTGAAGAAGGTGAAGGCCAGTCCCTTGCCACTCTTTCCCAGCATGTTGAGTGCAAACTTGCCGACGCTCTTGACCAGCGCATAGGCTCCCGAATCGGTCTTCACGCCGATCACGATCAGCGGCGGAGCGAATGCGGTCTGCGTCACCCAGTTGACCGTTGCCGCCGCCACGCCGCCCTTCCCGTCAAGCGCCGTCAACACGTAGATCCCGTACGGGATCATCCTGAGCACGCTCTTCCTGGCATCCGCATTCATGGCATTTCTCCCGGCACGAATCCGTTTGCGAGTTCTTTCCGCCGCACTTCAGGCCGCGCTGCGGTCCACCAGCTCGATCCGCACATTCTCCGGTCCGCGGATGAAGGCGATGCGCGTTCCCGGCCGCGGCGAGCGCGGCTCGACCACGAATTCCGCGCCCTTCCCCTTCAGCTCGGCAACCAGGGCATCGATCCCGGAAACGAGGAGCCCGATATGCTCGAGCCCGAGATAGGGTGGTTCGGGTGCGGCATGCGTGCCAGGCGGAACCTCCTCGATGAAAAGCTGGACGCCTCCGAGTTCGACGACGACGCGGAGCTTGCCGTCATTGTCCACCGTGCCGAGCCGCTTCGCTCCGAACATGTCCTCATAGAAGCGTGCGGACTTGTCCGGATCGAGGCTGCGCAGATGAAAATGATCGCACTGGAAGTTCGCCACGGTATTCTCTCCCTGTCCGCCCTGTTCGGTTGATAGAGCAGCAATCTTTCCTATGCAAACGGACGGAGCGCTGCATCGGTCTCCGCGGCCGTCGGTATGCTGCCCTGGCTGCCGGCCCGCGTGCAGCACAGGCCTGCGGCAACCACGGCTCTGCGCAGCGCATCCGAAAGCGGCGCGCCGCGATCGAGCGCGGCTGCAAAAACCCCGGCAAGGCAGTCTCCCCCGCCGCGGTCGTATCGACCACCGTGACCGGCTGCGCGGGGAATCGCACCTGCATGCCGCCGCGCGCAGCCTCCGCCCCTCCCGCTCCGAGCGTGCGCACCACGCCCGTGCCGAGTTTTGCCGCGAGCGATGCAGCGTCTTCCGCCGCACCGATACGCGCTGCAAGCCAGCCCGCCTCGTCTTCATTGACCACTAGGTAATCGAGCGCGGCAAGCACATCCTCCGGGAGCGGCCCCGGTGGCGCGAGATTGAGGATGATCCGCGCGCCACGCGCCCGCGCCCGCCGCACCAGCGCTGCCGTTTCCGCGGGATCGCACTCCATCTGCAATAGCAGCGTCGTCGCCGGCCCCAGTGCTGCGTCCTCGACCGCGGCTGCCTTGGCAAGCCGGTTGGCACCGGCCGCAACCAGAATCTGGTTCCGCCCCTCCGGATCGACGGCAATCGCCGCCGCGCCGGTCGCCACAGCCACGCTCGCCACGCGCGTGAGGTCGACACCGGCGGACCCAAGCCCTTTCAGGGCGGGTGCCGCGAACGGATCGTCCCCGACCGCGCCCGCCATGGCAACCTCTGCACCGTCCAGTGCCGCGGCCACCGCCTGGTTCGCTCCTTTGCCGCCCGGCTCGATGCGCAGCTCCGGGCCGAACATGGTCTGCCCCGGCCCGGGCAGCATCGGGAGCGGAAAGATGAGGTCGAGATTGATCGATCCGAAGACGACGATCATCGTTCAGACGACCGGCTCCGAAAGCAACTCCGCAACCAGTTCCGGCGCACGGTCGAAGAGCAGGACCAGACTCGCGGTCCCCGAGTCGGGCCGATTGCGCCCCTGCTCCCAATTCTGCAGAGTGCGCACGTCGAGCCCGAGAAGATCCGCGAATTCGCGCTGTGACAGGCCATGGCGATTTCGGATCTCGGCCAAATGATCCGTCGCCGCGGCCGGAGCAAGCCGGCGCCGCGCGTCGACATTCATGCGGCGAAGGTCGCGCGCGAGTGCCCTGACATCCGCACGGCCGTCGATTGTGCATACGGCCCGGTCGGTTTCCGCCAGGCGGTTCAGCGCCGCATGGGCGGCGGGAAGCGAAAGTCCGGCTGCGACCAGGCGACGCGCGAGATCGACCGGCCGGTCGAGCGCGCCGGTGCGATGCAGGATGAGCACGACTCCCTCAGCGGAAGACGAGGGCGCGCGGGCGACGTCCCGGACCGGACCCAGACGTGCGAGTCGCGCCTTCAACTCGGAGTTCCTGGACACCAAGCGGTTCCCTTACCGGGCGACAGAGCCGAATGAGTCGCGCCGGCCCGACGCTGTTGGCGCCCGAACCCTGAACGTGGACGTTGCGAAGCGTGCCGACGCTGCCTTCGAAAATGACCTCGGCCAACACTTCGAACGCGACGCTTCCATCTGAAATTGTGAACAAAGCCGTGTTGCCGACATCGGCATCCAGGATTTCAATGCTGAAATCCATGCGATCCTTCCTTCAGTCACGGCCACATCATTCATGAGTTCGCTTCCATAAGAAAATACGATCAGGCATCAACGAATCACCGGGTCGCCGATCACATCAGCGGCCTGGAGCAGGACGCCATATACGCGCTACACGTATGCCCCGTCAACCTTCCCTCTCCAGCACCGCCATCAGCTCGCCCCACTCGCGCTTGGGAAGTCCGCTGTCCGCCTGGCTCACGCTTTCCCCGGCCAGCATGCGGCGCAGCACGGCCAGCATCGGCGCGGAGAACACGGCGGCATTGAGCCGGTAATCCAGAAATGCCTGATGCGCGATCGGCACCCAGGCGGCAACCACCTCCAGCATCCGCCCGGCATAGGCGCGGATCTCGTACTGCGCGTGGGCATCGGCGCGGAGCTCGAGGAAATGAAAAAGGTTGTGGAGATCGGCTTTCCAGTACCACTGCGTATAGGTGTTGAGCGTGAGATTCATGCGCGCCAGCTCGCGCGCCAGCCCGAGTCGTGTTGGATCGTGCGCCCCTGCCTCGCCAGGATCGTTCAGCATTGCCAGATAATGGGCATGGTTCCGCTCGGCGTCGGTGCGCAGCGTCGCCAGCACGAACGCGGCCTCCGCTTCGCCGAGCGTCTCAGCCCTTCCCTGCCGGTTGCTCGCCGACTGGGCGGCGAGGTGCTCGGGCGAGGGCAGATAGAACTCGCGGTCGAGAATCGAATAGCGCGCCGAGTACTCGTTCACGCTCGCCATGCGATGCCGGATCCACTGCCGGGCGACAAAAATCGGCAGCTTCACATGAAACTTGATCACGCACATCTCGAACGGCGTGGTGTGCCGGTGGCGCATCAAGTAGCGGATCAGGCCGGCGTCCTCGCTCTGCCGCCGCGTGCCGCGGCCGTAGGAAACCCGCGCCGCCTCGACGATCGCGGAATCATCGCCCATGTAGTCGGCCACCCTGACGAAACCGTGGTCGAGCACCGGCAACGGGCGATCGAGCATCGCCTCCAATGCCGCAACCGTCACCCGCCGCGTCTCGCTCGCGGGCCGCCGCTCGGTCTTTATCCCCTCCGATGCTTCTGAGGCCAGGGACATGATCATCCTTTCAGAATCGGCTCCGACATCCTATATTGCGGCTGCCGGCTTGCCGGCTATGGCGATAAACGGTGCGTGGAATAAGCGTTGTGGACCCGGGGGCAGTGCCCGGCGCCTCCACCAGTTTCGGCCCTCCCGGTCCTCCGGCCGGCAGGGCCGCCCGAACGGGGGCGAAACAGGCTCGACACGCGTGGTAAAGACCCATCTTTCGCCCGGCATGGTTCCGCCGTTATCGGGCCGATCATAAGTGCCAACGACAACGTGGCGCTCGCTGTTGCTGCATAAGCAATAAGCGCGGTTCGGGGGGCACCGGGCAACAGAAGCCCCCCACTTCCGCAAAGTCTCCTTTCTGCCCTTTTCGCCCCTTACCCCGCCGCGTTATGGAGCGAGGCCAATCGCGGAACGAAGGTCATGGCCGAGCACGAGGAACCGGCGAAACAAAGCCTCCTGCCTTACGATACCTGGGCGACCGAGGCGCTCCGCCACGTCGTCGAGGAGGCGTTGGATCACGTCGCCCGCCACGGCCTGCCCGGCGGCCATCATTTCTACCTGACCTTCCTCACCGGCCACCCCGGCGTCGAGATCCCGGCCCGCCTCAAGAGCCGCTTCCCCGACGAAATGACGATCGTGCTGCAACACCAGTTCTGGGATCTGGCTGTCGATCGGGCCGCGCAACGGTTCCGCGTCGGCCTTTCCTTCGGCGGCGTGCCGGCCACCCTGGTCGTGCCGTTGGCGGCGCTCACTGCCTTCGCTGATCCCGAAGTCCGCTTCGGCCTGCGCTTCGCCCCGCCTTCCGATGCGGCGGAAGACGCGCCTGCCCCGGAAAAATCCGCCGATGCCGAAGCCCTGCCGGCAGAGGCACCACAGGTCGTCAGCCTCGATGCCTTCCGCCAGCGCGGCTCGCCGAAGGAATAATCGGGCCGAATGACCCTGCCTCCGGAGAGCGGCCCCCGACGCCCACGCCCGGTGATGCTGGTCATCCTCGACGGCTGGGGCTGGCGCGAGGAGGCCTCCGACAACGCCATCCGTCAGGCGCGCACTCCCACCTTCGACCGCCTCTGGGCATCCGCCCCGCACGCTTTCCTTCGCACCTCCGGCCGCGACGTCGGCCTGCCCGACGGCCAGATGGGGAATTCCGAGGTCGGGCACCTCAACATCGGTGCCGGCCGGGTCGTGATGCAGGACCTGCCCCGGATCGACCAGGCGATCGCCGATGGGAGCCTTTCCCGTGCCCCGGCGCTGAGGGCGCTCTTCGCCGCTCTCCGCGAAAGCGGCGGTTCCTGCCACCTGATGGGTCTCGTCTCGCCGGGTGGGGTGCATTCGCACCAGAGCCACGCACTCGCTCTCGCTCGGGTGCTCTCAGCCGAGGGGATCCCGACGCAGCTTCACATCTTCCTCGACGGGCGCGACACCGCACCCTCCGCATCGGCAACCGACCTTCCGCCTTTCCTCGCCGCATTGCCCGAATCCACCACCATCGCCAGCATCTCCGGGCGGTATTTCGCGATGGATCGCGACCAGCGTTGGGAGCGCGTGGAGAAAGCCTGGCGTGCCATCGCCGAGGCCGGTGGACCGCATTTTCCGGACGCGATGGCGGTGGTTGCGGCGGCCCATGCGGCCGGCACCGGCGATGAATTCGTCCCTCCGGCCGTGATCGGCGCCTATGGCGGCATCCGCGATGGTGATGGCCTGCTCTCGTTCAACTTCCGCGCTGACCGTGTGCGCCAACTCCTCGCCGCCTTGCTCGACCCGGCGTTCTCCGGATTTGCCCGCCCGCGCCTCCCCCGCTTCGCCGTGGCCGCCGGCATGACCGACTACGGCACCGCGCTGGCGCCGTTTCTCCCGGTACTGTTCCCGCCTGTCCCGCTCGCCAACCTTCTCGGCGAAGTGGTGTCAGGTGCCGGCCTGGCCCAGCTTCGCATGGCGGAAACCGAGAAATACGCCCACGTGACATACTTCCTGAACGGCGGCCGCGAGGCGCCCTTTCCGGGTGAGGACCGCGTTCTGGTCCCCTCGCCCAAGGTTGCGACCTACGATCGGAAGCCCGAGATGTCCGCCCCCGAGCTCGCCGCGAAGGCGTTGGCCGCCATCGAGTCGGGGCGCTATGACCTGATCGTGCTCAATTTCGCCAACCCCGACATGGTCGGGCATACCGGCAGCCTCGCCGCCGCGGTCCGCGCGGTCGAGGCGGTGGACCAGGAGCTCGGCCGCATCGCCGCCGCGCTCGAGGCAGCTCATGGCGCTCTTCTCGTAACCGCCGATCACGGCAATTGCGAGCAGATGCGCGATCCGCTCACCGGCGGGCCGCACACCGCGCACACCACCAACCCGGTGCCGGTGCTGCTGGCCGGCGCCGGCACGAGAAGCCTTTCCTCCGGGCGTCTCGCCGACATCGCCCCGACATTGCTCGCCCTGCTGGGCCTCTCCACGCCGCGGGAAATGACCGGCCATTCTCTGATCGCCGATGCGGAGCCTGCTCGCAGCTAGCCTTGTCCTGCTTGCCGCCGCTGGTCCGCCGGCTCCGCCCGGGCCGACGACCGTTCCAGGCCCGCCCGCCGCCCCCACCGGACTGCCGCTGCCGCCGCTTCCCGCAGCGCCGCCCTCCGAACCCGCCGCGGCTGCGGCTGCCCGCCAAGCCCTGCAAGGCGCCGAAGAAGCGCAGCGGCAGGCGATGGCTGCGGCGAAGGCCGCGGCCCAGGCGGCCTCCGCCGCGGCCAGAGAGCGCGCGAAGCTCGACCAGGCTCGCGCTACCATCACCCTTCGCCTCCGGATGGCCGAGAGCGCAACCGAGGAGGTCGCCCTGAAGCTCGATCAGCTCGGCCGTCAGCGCGCGCGGGCCCGCGCGCGGCTGGCGCGCCGGGTACGGGAATTCACCCCCTTGCTTCCCGTGCTGGAGCAGCTTTCGATGTATCCTGCTGCCACGCTGCTGGCTGTTCCTGCCGCGCCCGAAGATGCCCTGCGCGGAGTGCTGGTTTTGCAGGCGATCGCCGCCGGATTCGAGCGCGAGGCCAAGGCCCTGCGCGCGGAAGAGAAGGGTGTCGACGAACTCGCCGCGAAGATCGCGGCGGCGAAGACAAAACTGAAGGCCGCCGAGGCCGAGCAGGCGGCTGAAGCGGCGCAACTCGACCAGGAGATCGCTGCTACCCGCAGCGTCGAACAGGCCGCGATGGGCCAGCAGGCCGCCGCCGAAGCGGCCGCCGCATCCGCCGCGGCACAGGCGAAGACACTCGAAGGTGCGATCGCCGCCATCGCCGAGGCCACCCGCCAGGCGGAGGCCGCCCGTGCGGCCCGGGCGGCCCAGCAGGCCGCCTTGGCCCGCCAGCGTGAGCAGCTCGCCCTCGCACGCCCCGCAATTCCCCCTCCGCCCCTTCCCGAGACGCCCCCCGCACCACCACCCCACGCCACCGGCGCGCCGGTCGCCGGCGTGCTCGTCAGCGGCTACGGGGCGCCCACTCCCGCCGGCCCCGCCGCCGGTATCCGCTACCAGACGGCCCCCGGCGCCCACGTGCTCGCGCCTTGCGCCGGCAGCGTCGAATTCGCCGCCCCCTTCCGCAGCTATGGTCGCCTGGTGATCCTCGATTGCGGTGGCGGCTATCGCTTCGTCCTCGCCGGCATGCAGACCCTGCTCGTCGCCGCTGGCGCCGCGGTCGTTGCGGGGCAGGCCCTGGGCGTCATGGCGGAATGGGATCCGGGCTCGCCAGGACCGCGCCCGACCCTCTATCTTGAGTTGCATCGCGGGCGGGAGGTCATAAACCCGTTGCCGTGGTTGCGCGGTCGGGGATAGGAGGCGCGGCAATCGCACTCTATGTTATGGTCCGCCCGATCCGACGCTGCGGCCGCGAATCGAGGCGCCCGGCTGGCGAACGGCGCCAGGGAAGGATTGGAATAATGAAGTTTCGCAACGGTTTGCTCGTGAGTGGCGCGTTCGCGGCGGGGCTGGCGGCGCTGCCGGCAGCAGGGCTCCTCACCCACATTCTCGGTCCGGGCCTCGGCATTCCCTCGGCCCTCGCCCAGAACGAGGATACCTCCGATCAGAGCGATACCTATCGCCTGCTCAGCCTCTTCGGCGACGTGTTCGAGCGCGTCCGCGCCGATTACGTCGACCCGGTCACCTCGAAGACGCTGATCTACAATGCCCTCAATGGCATGCTGAGCGGGCTCGATCCGCATAGCGACTATATGGACCCGTCCCAGTACAAGGACATGCAGGTGCAGACCAACGGCCAGTTCGGCGGCCTTGGCCTCGAGGTGACCGAGGATGCGCAGGGTTTCATCAAGGTGGTCACCCCGATCGACGGCACGCCGGCGGCCAAGGCCGGTATCAAGTCGGGCGACCTGATCGTCGCCCTCGACGGCAAGACCGTTCAGGGCCTCTCGCTCAACACTGCCGTCAACCGTATGCGCGGCCCGCCGGGCAGTACGATCACCCTCACCATCAAGCGCGAAGGCGTCGACACGCCGATCGAGGTCAAACTGACGCGCGAAGTCGTGCACATCCAGATCGTGCATCAGAAGCTGTTCGGCAATATCGCCTATATCCGTCTTGCGGAATTCGACGAGACGGCAAGTGCCGGAATCCGCAAGGCGATCGCCAGCCTGAAGCAGCAATCGCACGGCGCGATCAAGGGCTACGTTCTCGATCTGCGCAACAATCCGGGCGGGCTGCTCGACCAGGCCGTCGCGGTGGCCAACGATTTCATGCCTGAGGGCGAGATCGTCTCCACACGCGGCCGCCACGCTTCCGACGACCAGCGTTGGGATGCCTCCGCCGGCAACGACACGATCGGCAACGCGCCGCTCGTCGTGCTCGTCAATGATGGCACCGCCTCCGCCGCCGAGATCGTCTCCGGCGCGTTGCAGGACAACCGCCGCGCGGTCATTCTCGGCGAGCGGACCTTCGGCAAAGGCTCGGTGCAGACCGTGATTCCCCTGCCCGGCGACAACGGTGCGATCCGCCTCACGACGGCCCGCTACTACACGCCGTCCGGGCGTTCGATCCAGGGTCTCGGCATCATTCCTGACGTCAAGGTCGCCGAATCCCGTACCGAGGAACCGCAATTCGGGCCGGAGCACGAGACCGACCTCAACAACACGCTCTCCAATACCGGTGGCGTTCCGACCAGCTCGCCGCCGCCGACGCGTACCGATCTGCCGCCGGTCGTAAAGGAAATCCCGGCCAAGCCGCCGGTCGGCTGGCCCGCCTTCGATCCCGCCAACCCCGCCACCGATTTCCAGTTGCAGCAGGCGCTGAAGGTCGCGCAGGCAATGGCGGCGCAGAACACCGCTACGACCCGCTGAGCGTGGCGCATCGGGGCGCGGCGGCAGCACCTTCCGCTGCCGCCCGCGCGCTCGCACGCTTCTGGACCGCGCTCGTGATCGTGCTCGGTGGTGGCGCGGCGGTGCTGCAATGGCTTGGCCCGCCGCCGACCCCACCCAAAAAGCCAATCCTGCACGCGGCCGCCGCTGTCGCCGAGGCTGCCGCCACCCCCACCACACCGGCGCCGCCTCAGCATCCGATCCCGCCGCAGCCGAGCCGCCCGATTGCGCCTCCGAACCCCGCCCTGCTCGAACCCTCCCCCGAGGACCCCAAGGCCCTCCTGCCTCGCGTCGGCGCCGACGGCCTCACCCCCATGGTGGCCTACGCCGGCAGCTTCAACCAATCCGATCCGCGACCCCGCATCGGGCTCCTGATCGCCGGCATCGGGCTCTCCAACGAGGAGAGCCGGACCGCCATCGAAAACCTGCCCGGTGCCGTCACTCTCGCCTTCTCCCCCTACGCCCCCGACCCGGCCGACCTGCTCAGCCTCGCCCGCAGCAAGGGGCACGAATTCCTCATCTCCCTGCCGCTCGAACCGGAGGGTTTTCCCCTCAACGATGCCGGAGATGAGTCGCTCCTGGTCGGCGCCGCAGCGGGGAAGAACCTTCGCCACCTCGACTGGGCGCTGTCGCGGATCGAGGGCTATGTCGGCGCGACCGGCGCCATGGACGGCCTCTACGGCGAACGCTTCGCCGCCGCACCCGACCTGCTCGCCACCCTCGAGCGCCGGCTTGCCGCGCGCGGTCTGCTCTACATCGACCCGCGTCCCGGCAAGCCCGATCCCGCTCTCGCCAGCGGCAGGACGGTTGACATCATCATCGACCAGCCACCCATCGAGCCGACGATCAAGGCCAACCTCCGGAAGCTCGAAGCGATCGCCCGCGCGCATCAAAGCGCCGTCGGCCTCGTCGGCTGGCCTGGTCCACGCACGGTCGAGCTCATTACCGACTGGGCCGAAACGTTGCCCGATGCCGGCTTCGTGCTCGCCCCGATCACGGTTCTCATCCATCATCCCGCCCCACCCGCCAAACCCGCCAGGCCATGAAATGAGCCGTCCCGAATCCGAATCGCTGCCCTTGCGCCCGAATGTGGGCGCGGTGTTGTTCAACCGCGCCGGGCTCGTCCTGGTCGCCCGCCGCGCCGATCTGCCCAACGCCGAAGGCGCCCCCGGCGGCTGGCAGCTTCCGCAGGGCGGGATTGATGGGAACGAAGAGCCACGCCTCGCCGTGCTGCGCGAACTCGCCGAGGAGATCGGCACCGATCGCTTCCGCGTCGTCGGGGAGCATCCGGACTGGCTCACCTACGACCTGCCGCCGGAACTGCTTGGCATCGCACTCGGCGGGCATTATCGCGGCCAGCGCCAGCGCTGGTTCGCGCTTCGCTTCCTTGGCGTCGATCGCGACATCCGGCTCGACCGCGACCCGCATCCCGAGTTCGACGCCTGGCGCTGGACCCCCCTCCCGGAGCTTCCCGCCCTCGCCGCCAGCTTCAAACGGTCGATCTACGAAACCCTCGTCATCTCCTTCGCCCGTTTCGCCGTCTCCGAGCCTGGTGCATGAGCGAAGATCCCCACCTCGCCCGCTGGAATACCCGTTACAACTCGGAAGACTATCTTTTTGGCACGGCGCCGAACGCCTTCCTCCTCGCCGAAACGAAGCGCCTCCGCCCCGGCTGGAAAGCACTTGTGCTCGCTGACGGCGAAGGGCGTAACGGGGTCTGGCTCGCCCGCCAGGGCCTCTCGGTGACGAGCGTCGATTTTTCCCCGGTCGGCATTGCGAAAGCCAAACGGCTCGCCGCCCGCTTCGGTGTCGCCATCAAGACGATCCTCGCCGATCTCAACCACTGGGACTGGCCGCTGGGAAAATTCGATCTCCTGGTCGGCGTCTTCATGCAGGTCTTCGACCCGCCTGAGCGCGCCCGCATCTTCGAGCGGATGAAAATAGCCCTGAAGCCGGGCGGCCTGCTCCTGCTCCAGGGCTACCGTCCGGAGCAGGTCGCCTATGGAACCGGCGGTCCTTCCACACCCGGGAACCTTTATACCGAATCGCTTCTGCGCGAGGCCTTTTCCGACCTCGCCATTCTCCGCTTGCAAGCGCATGACTCGGTGATCCACGAGGGCAGCGGCCACGACGGACTGTCCGCCCTCATCGACCTCGTGGCAGCAAAGCCCCGCACCTGAATGATTGACCTTCGAGCGAACCCACTGGCCTTGGTCGCACTTTCGCGCCGGCAGGTCGCAAGGCCACGGTTCCGGAACCGGCCGCCGCCATCTGCTGGTTGACCTGCCGCACTGCGTGCCGTAACAATGTGAAGTAATGAAGGAGACGGCCGGTCGCTTGTTACGGTCGCGGCGGAAGGGAGTGCGCCCTACGGAAGCAACATCCGTATCTCGGATTCCCGGCCTCGACCTCCGCGACAAAACCGCGCCCTTCGCCGTCACCCCGCGCACTATTCCGGCCAAGCGAAGCGCGGGGGAGTTGCTGTGTCATCGAGCGGCTGGCTTGGTTCCAGCCGCGCAAGCCTTTCGCTCGGAGGGAACTATGGTCACGCTTCAGGTCAATGGACGAACTTACAGTTATGATGGAGACCCCTCAGTACCGCTGCTCTGGGTGCTCAGGGACGAACTCGGCCTCACCGGGACCAAGTTCGGCTGTGGCATCGGGCTGTGCGGTGCCTGCACGGTGCATATCGATGGTGCCGCTGCCCGCTCCTGCCTGCTCACGGCCGAGCAGGCGAGCGGGAAGGAGGTGGTGACGATCGAGGGGCTCGACCCCACCGGCAACGGCAATCATCCGGTGCAGGTCGCCTGGCGGGAGGCCAGCGCACCGCAGTGCGGCTACTGTCACGCCGGGCAGATCATGAATGCGGCTGCTCTTCTGGCAAAAACGCCGAAACCGAGCCAGGACGAGATCCTGACCGCCATGAACGGCAATATCTGCCGCTGCGGCTGCTACCAGCGAATCAACGAAGCAATCCTGCTTGCCACGGCGGGAGTCTGAGCCATGACCCACATGTTCGAATCCGCTCTGATCCAGCCGGGTACGGTCGTTAACCTGAGCCGGCGTTTCGTGCTGAAGGGCCTCGTCTCGGCCGGCACGCTGGTGATCGGAACCAGCTTCCTTCCCGGCGCCGCGCGGGCCGCCTCGGCCTGGAAGACCGGGGCCGACCTGATGACCGGCGGCACGGTCAACAACCCGCATGTCTTCATCGCCATCGATTCCTCGGGGGTCGTCACGATCCTCGCCAGCCGTGCCGAGATGGGCACCGGCATTCGCACCAGCCTGCCGATGGTCGTTGCCGACGAGATGGAGGCCGACTGGTCGCAGGTGCGCGTCGAGCAGGCTCCCGGGGACAACATCAAGTACGGCAACCAGGACACCGACGGCTCGCGCAGCGTGCGCCATTTTTTCTGGCCGATGCGCCAATGCGGCGCTGCGATGCGCATGATGCTCGAGCAGGCCGCCGCCGCCCGCTGGGAGATCGATGTCAGCTCCGTGCGGGCCCAGAACCACGAGGTGGTGAATCTCGTCACCAGCGAAGTCGTGGGCTATGGCGCACTCGCCAAGGCCGCGAGCGCGCTGGCGGTGCCGCCCGTCGAAGCGCTTCGTTTCAAGGATCCGCGCGATTTCCGCTATATCGGCACCGGCGCGATTCAGATCGTCGATCTGCGCGACATCACGATGGGCAAGGCGACCTACGGGCTCGACGCCAAAATGCCCGGCATGAAATTCGCCGTCATCGCCCACCCGCCGGTGGTCGGCGGCAAGGTCGTCTCCTACGATGCCAGCGAAACCCTCAAGGTGCCGGGTGTGGAGAAGGTCGTCACCCTCGCGACCTCGCCGTTCCCCCTGGCATTCCAGCCGCTTGGCGGCGTTGCGGTGATCGCCCGCAGTACCGGCTCCGCGATCAAGGGGCGCGAGAAGCTCAAGGTGGTCTGGGACGACGGGCCGAACGCCTCCTACGATTCCGTCGCCTACAGGGCCCAGATGGAAGAGGCGGTCACCAAGCCCGGCCTCGTCGTGCGCGATGACGGCGATGCCGAGGGGGCCCTCAAGTCCGCCGCCAAGGTGATCTCGGCGACCTACTACCTGCCGCATCTGGCGCATGCCAGCATGGAGCCGCCGACCGCCACCGCGCATGTCGCCGACGGCAAGTGCGTGGCCTACGTCTCATGCCAGTGGCCGGGCGACTGCCAGACCGACGTCGCCAAGGCGCTCGGCATCGCCCGCGAAAACGTCACGATCTACCCGTTGCTGATGGGTGGGGCGTTCGGACGCAAGTCCTGTTATGATTATGTGATCGAGGCAGCCTTGCTCTCCAAGGCGACCGGTCAGCCGATCAAGGTCGTCTGGACGCGCGAGGACGACCTTCAGCACGACACCTACCACACCGTCTCGGTGGAACGCATCGATGCCGGCGTGGACAAGGACGGCAAGGTCGTCGCCTGGCGGCATCGCACCTGCGCGCCAAGCCTGATGAGCACGTTCAAGAACGACTACGATCACCAGTCGCCGATCGAGCTCGGCATGGGAGTTGTCGACAATCCGTTCGATATCCCGAACTTGCGCTGCGAGAACCCGGCCGCCAAGGCGCATGTCCGCATCGGGTGGTTCCGTGTCGTCTCGAACATCCCGCACGCCTTCGCGATCCAGTCGATGGTGGGGGAGATCGCCGCCGCGCTCGGGCGCGACCAGCGCGACATGCTGCTCGAGATGATCGGGCCGGCGCGCACCCTCGACCCGCGCACCTTCCGCGGGGTCAAGGACTTCTGGAACTATGGAGATCCGGTCGAGACGTGGCCGATCGAGACCGGGCGGCTCAGCCGCGTCGTCGAAATTGCCACCGACAAGATCGGCTGGGGCCGCAGCCTGCCGAAAGGGCACGGTCTCGGCGTGGCCGGGCACCGCTGCTTCCTGAGCTACATCGCCACCGCCGTGGAGGTCGCGGTGGACGATAAGGGCAACCTCAGCATCCCGCGCGTGGAAACCGCCATCGATTGCGGGTTCTATATCAATCCGGAACGAATCCGCGCGCTTTGCGAAGGCGGCGCGGTCATGGGCACCGCGCTTGCCAAGAACTCGGAGATGACCTTCAAGAACGGACGCGCCCAGCAGAGCAACTTCCACGACTTCCTGCTGGCGCGCATCACCGAGGTGCCGCTCAAGGTCGGCGTGCACATCGTGCCGGCCGATTTGAACATCCCCTCGAGCGGCGTCGGCGAGCCGCCCCTTGCTCCGTTCGCCCCGGCGCTCTGCAATGCGATCTTCGCCGCCACCGGCAAGCGCATTCGGAACCTGCCGATCGGCAACCAACTCGCAACCTGAACTGAAGCCGCGCGCGCCTCCGACGGGAGGCGCGCGCGGCAATGCCGGCTGCGGACCGCTGCCCTGACTCCGGAGCGGGCCGCAGCCCCCGGCCGCTTGGCACGACCGGCTCTGCTGCATAAATTGCTGCACAACTGCACAGACGACGCTTAGACCGCGGGTTGACAGGCTGGACTTTGTGCCGTAACGACGGCAAAGAATGCTGGCGCGCGGATTTGGCGGCTTTGCAAGACAGCACCGTTTCCAGACCTGGTTCGATTGGTTTTGCAAGTATTTCGAAATCTGGATTTTGCAGGGGAACGGCAACGGGGGGGTCGGCGAGACTGAGGATGCTGTCGTGTGTAAAGGGACTGCTAACCGTCCTGGCCGTGGGTCTTCTCCTTCCGAGCGCATCGGCAGCCGCGTTTGCGCAAGGAAATCCCCCTCCACCAAAAGGCGACTATACGAAAGCGCAAGCAGCAGCGGGGCGGGCCATCTTCAACCAGACCTGCGCGATCTGCCACGGCGATCATCTGCAAGGCGGAGTGGGTCCTGCCCTCGCGGGCAAAGAATTCCTGAGCGTTTCGCAGTTTCAGCAGGTCACCGCCGAATACTTCTACCACTTCATGTCCACCCACATGCCGCTGACCGCCCCGGGCAGCCTGACAAAGACTCAATATCTCGACCTGATGGCGTACTTCCTCGCAGTGAACGGCTATGCCTCGGGTCCGAATGAACTCACCGCCAACGACGAGGAGCTGAAAGCGATCAAGATCGAACCGCAACACTGACTGAGGGGCGACGCCTGGGCCGTGCTTCGGCCCTTGCTCGCCGGTGGCTAAACTCGACAGGAGGGAACAGGGATGATGTTCAGAGCAAAAACGCTGGCAGGTAGCAGCCTGCTCGCACTGATGGTGTGTATCGGCAGCGGCGTAGCGTACGGGCAGCAGGCAACTGCCGGCCCACGCGGTGTGGCCGCACCGATCCCGGTGAATGTCGATATCACCTGGCAGGATTTGCTTGGTGCCGACCAGAACCCGAACAACTGGATGCTGTACGGACGCACGTACGACAATCAGCGCTACTCGCCGCTCGATCAGATCAACACCAGCAACGCCGCCTCGCTGATCCCGGTCGCGATCATCCAGACCGGCGTCACGGGGAGCTACGAGGTGAGCCCGATCATCGACAACGGGATCATGTTCATCTCGACGCCTTGGGATCACGTGATCGCCTATGATGCGACCAACGGTAAGGAGCTTTGGTCCTATACCGCCGATCTGGGATACAATACTCTTTGCTGTGGTCCCGAGAGCCGCGGCGTCGCGGTCGTCGATGGCAAGGTCTTCCTGGCCACGCTTGACGCGCACCTGATCGCACTGAATGCGTACACCGGGCAGGTCGAGTGGAACATCCAGGTGGCCGATGCGCGCGCCGCCTTCTCGATCACCATGGCGCCGCAGGTGTACGACGGCAAGGTCTTCATCGGGACCTCCGGCGCCGAATTCCCGACCCGGGACTTCGTGGCTGCGTACGACGCCAACACCGGCAAGGAAGTCTGGCGCTTCTACACCACCGCCGCCCCCGGCCAGCCGGGCGGCGATACCTGGAGCGGCGATTCCTGGAAGACCGGCGGTGCCTCGATGTGGAATACGCCGGCCGTCGACACGGCCCGGGGGCTCCTCATCTTCGCCACCGGCAACCCGAATCCCGACGACGACGGCTCGGTCCGGCTTGGCGCCAACGCCTATTCGGATTCGATCGTTGCGGTGGACGCGAAGACCGGCAAGCTCGCCTGGTGGTACCAGCAAACTCCGCACGATGTCTGGGACTATGACGCGATGGCGCCGGTGGTTCTGCTGAACGTCAAGAACGACCAGGGTCAGGAAGTCCCGGCCGCCGCCGAGGCCAGCAAAGTGGGGCAACTCTACATCGTCGACCGGCAAACCGGGGAGCTCATCAGGAAGTCCCAGCCTTTCGTGATGCAGAGCGCCAACATGTGGACCCAGCTTCCCCTCAACGGGTACGTCAATATCTATCCGGGGGCGCAAGGCGGCAACGAATGGTCGCCTGAGGCCTATTCACCGAAGACCGGCCTCATGTACGTCCAGGGCACGAACGAGTCCTGGCAGTATAAGGGACACACTGACGAGACAGTGATCGGTCATGTGCGTCTCGGCGGCGTCCTCCAGCCGATTACCCCCGACGGACCGATGGAACTCGGCGAGCCGGATGTCGGCACGACGGCCTCGAACACCGCCGGCGCGATCGAGCCTTCGGGAACGCTTTCCGGCATCGACGTCAACACCGGCAAGATCGAATGGCAATATCATTCGAACTACCCGATGCTCGGGGGCGTGATGGCCACCGGGGGCAATTTGGTCTTCGCCGGCGAGTTCGACGGCAATTTCAATGCCTTCAACGCGACGACCGGCGAAAAGCTCTGGCATTTCCAGATGGGTTCCGGGGTGCTGGCGTCGCCAGTGACCTACATGGTCGATGGCCGGCAGTATGTGGCGGTTGCAGCGGGGGGCAACGCTGCGAATGGCAATAACATCCTCATGAAGAAACTGGGTCTCAACTTTGGCGACGAAATCGGGATTTTCGCCATCAATCCGGCCGCGACCAGGGTCAACTAAGGTCAGCGGACCGAGCTTGTGAGTGTCGGAGCGGCTGGCGTGAAGCCAGCCGCTCTTTTTTACGCCTGGAGGGAGATAGGTCACGCTTCAGGTCAATGGACGAAGCGACAGCTATGATGGCGCCCCGGCGGTGCCGCTGCTCTGGGTGCTCAGGGACGAACTCGGCCTCACCGGCACCAAGTTCGACTGCGCCATCGTAGCGTCGCGCCAAGCCTGTGGAGCAGCTTCGACACGAAGCAGGTCCACGAGCATCCGATCGAACTCGGGAAGTGTTTTGTCGATAACCCGCTCGACATCCCCACCCTTCGCTGCGAGAACCCGGCCGTAGCAGCGCATGTCCGCAGCGGCTGGATCGCCGCTGCCCTCGCCGGCGCGCGCGGCGATCCCTCTACGGCCTCCGCAATTTCTGCGCCGCGCCGTCAGTCCGCGGCGTCGGCCAGCTTCTTGCCCGCGGCCAGTCGCGCCATCGCCTGCTCGACATGGCGGCTGAACACGCGCTCGGCGGGGCGCTGGTTCTCGAGCGGAATCTCCTCCGCCATCTCGCCTTCGGTCCGCGGACCTCTCAGCGCCACTCGCAACGCCTTCAGGGGATGCGCCACCGCGTCGCTGACCGCCGTTGCTTCGTAACCTGAATGCACCATGCAGTCGGCGCATTTCTCATAATTGCCGGTGCCGTAGCGATCCCAGTCCGTCGTCTCCATCAGCTCGCGGAAGGTGCGCGCGTAACCCTCGCCCAGCAGGTAGCAGGGTCGCTGCCAGCCGAACACATTGCGCGTCGGCTTGCCCCAGGGCGTGCAGCGATAGCGCTGGTTGCCGGCCAGGAAATCGAGGAACAGCGCAGACTGGTTGAACTTCCAGCCCTTGCCGCGGCCGCGGCGGAAAATCTCGCGGAACAGTTCCTTCGCCTTGCGCCGGTTGAGGAAATGCTGCTGATCCGGCGCCCGCTCGTACGCATAGCCGGGGGAAATCATCACCCCGTCCAGCCCGATCTTCTTGACCTCGTCGAGGAAATCGGCAACCCGCGCCGGATCCGCCCCGTCGAACAGCGTCGTGTTGATGCAGACGCGGAAGCCCTTCGCCTTGGCCGCCTTGATCGCCGCGACCGCCCGCTCATAGACGCCTTCCTGGCAGACCGAGCGATCATGCATCTCCTGATCGCCGTCGAGATGCACATCGAAGGCGAAGTTCTTGTGTGGACGGAAGCGATCGAGCCGCTTCTCCATCAAGAGCGCATTGGTGCAGAGATAGACGAATTTTCCCCGCGCCAGGATTCCTTCGGCGATCTCCGGCAGTTCCTTGTGTAACAGCGGCTCGCCGCCGGCGATCGCCACCACCGGCGCGCCGCACTCCTCGACCGCGGCGAAGCATTCTTCAGGCGACAACCTCTGATTGAGAATCGCCGCCGGGTAATCGATCTTCCCGCAGCCTGCGCAGGCAAGATTGCAGCGGAAGAGCGGCTCCAGCATCAGCACCAGCGGATAGCGCCGCCGCCCGGCCAGATGCTGGCGGACGACATAGGCGCCAACCCGTACCATCTGGTTCAGCGGCACCCCCATGGCGAATTCCTGCCCCCTCCGTTCTCTACCCCCGGTTGTCGGCCAGGGATTGCAACGTCAAGCCACTTCAGCAACTTCGGCGGGAAAGCGGAAACGTACATCCTCCGCCACCCCGTCCATCATCGAAACCTCGATCTCATCCACCTGCCTCAGGCCGTCAAGCACGCCCTGCACCAGCATCTCCGGCGCCGAGGCGCCGGCGGTGAGGCCGACCGTGCTCACCCCGCCAAACCAGGCCGGATCAAGGTCCGAAGCATCGTCGATCAGGTAGCTCGGCCTGCCAAGTTCGGCACCGATCTCCCGCAGCCGGTTGGAATTCGAACTGTTGCGCGAGCCGACCACCAGGATCAGGTCCACCTGCCGCGCCAAGTCGCGCACCGCCTGCTGGCGGTTCTGCGTCGCGTAGCAGATATCCCTGACGTCCGGCCCGACGATCCCGGGGAACCGCGCCTCGAGCGCGGCAATGATGCTCCGCGTATCATCGACCGAGAGTGTCGTCTGCGTCACATAGGCGAGCTTCGTGGGGTCGGAAACGGCGAGCCTGGCCACGTCCTCGACCGTCTGCACCAGGTGCACTTTGCCGGGGATCTGGCCGATCGTGCCCTCTACTTCTGCGTGTCCCGCATGGCCGACCAGCACGATCTCCCGCCCCTGGGCCGCATAACGGCGACCCTGGTTGTGTACCTTGGCGACCAGCGGGCAGGTGGCATCGATCACCGGCAGGTCGCGCCGTGCCGCCTCGTCCTGCACCATCCGGGCAACGCCGTGGGCGCTGAAAATCGTGCGTGCGCCCCGCGGCACTTCCGAAAGCTCGTCCACGAACACCGCGCCGCGCGTCCTGAGATCATCGACCACATAGCGGTTGTGCACGATCTCATGCCGCACATAGATCGGCGGCCCGAATTTCTTGAGCGCCCGCTCGACGATCTCGATCGCTCGCTCCACGCCCGCGCAGAACCCCCGCGGCTGAGCCAGGATCACGCGCAACATGCACCCCTCCATCCGAGCCCGAGACCGGTCAGGCCACCTCCAGGCCCCGCACGCGACCGCCGGACTACCACTGGTTGCCGCCCGCCATCCGCTTGCTATGGCATGAAACTCTGCCCAGGAGTAGGGTCTTGAGGTGAATCGGCGGCGCCGGCAGGTCACTGGCGGCAGCCGGCCGCAAACAGAGGGCGAGGGCGATATGGCGGCCAGCACACCGCTTCTCGATCGGGTGAACTTCCCCCAGGACCTCCGCAACTTTTCTGCCGAGCAGCTCAAGGCCCTGGCCGCCGAGCTGCGTGCCGAGACGATCGACGTCGTCTCCACCACCGGTGGCCATCTCGGCGCCTCGCTCGGAGTGGTCGAACTCACGGTCGCCCTGCATGCCGTCTTCGACACGCCGCGCGACCGTCTCGTCTGGGACGTCGGCCACCAAGCCTATCCCCACAAAATTCTCACCGGCCGGCGCGATCGCATCCGCACGTTGCGCCAGGGCGGCGGCCTGTCCGGCTTCACCCGGCGCGCCGAAAGCGAATACGACCCCTTCGGTGCCGCCCATTCCTCGACCTCGATCTCCGCCAGCCTCGGCATGGCCGTCGCGCGCGATCTCAAGGGCGAGAAGGATCGTCACGTCGTCGCTGTCATCGGCGACGGCGCGATGAGTGCCGGCATGGCCTACGAGGCGCTCAACAATGCCGGCGCGATGCGCTCGCGCCTGCTCGTCATCCTCAACGACAACGACATGTCGATCGCACCCCCCGTCGGTGCGATGAGCGCCTATCTCTCCCGCCTGATCTCCTCGCGTCCCTTCCTCAATCTCCGTGAACTCGGTGCGCGCATGGCCCGCGCCTTCCCCCGCCAGATCGAGCGCACCGCCAAGCGTGCCGAAACCTTCGCGCGCAATATCCTGACCGGCGGTACACTTTTCGAGGAACTCGGCTTCTATTACGTCGGCCCGATCGACGGCCACAATCTCGACCATTTGTTACCCATCCTGCGCAACGTTCGCGAGGCCGAGGAACGGGGCCCGATCCTGCTACATATCGTAACGAAAAAGGGCAAAGGGTATCTTCCGGCCGAAGCCTCGGCCGACAAGTACCACGGCGTCTCCAAGTTCAACGTCGTCACCGGCGAGCAGGCCAAGGGCCCGCCTGGCCCACCAACCTATACGCGCGTCTTCGCCGATGCGCTGATCGCTGAAGCCGAGCGTGATCCCGCGATCGTCGCCGTCACCGCCGCCATGCCCTCCGGCACCGGCCTCGACCGCTTCGCCAACCGCTTCCCCGAGCGCTGCTTCGACGTCGGCATCGCCGAGCAGCACGCCGTGACCTTCTGTGCCGGCATGGCAACAGAAGGCATGAAGCCATTTGCCGCCATCTACTCGACCTTCCTCCAGCGCGCCTACGATCAGGTGGTGCACGACGTCGCCATCCAGGGACTGCCGGTTCGGTTCGCGATCGACCGCGCCGGCCTGGTCGGCGCCGACGGTGCCACCCACGCCGGCAGCTTCGATATCTGCTATCTCGGCTGCCTCCCCGGCTTCACCGTGATGGCCGCCGCCGATGAGGCAGAATTGGTGCACATGGTCGCCACCGCCGCCGCCATCGATGACGGCCCTTCGGCGATTCGCTATCCCCGCGGGGAAGGATTTGGCGTGCAGTTGCCTGCCCAAGGCCAGGTGCTGCCGATCGGCCGCGGCCGCATCCTCCGCGAAGGCGGCAAAGTCGCCATCCTCTCGCTCGGCCCCCGTCTCGCCGATGCCATGCGCGCCGCCGAAGAGCTCTCCTCGCGCGGGCTGCCGGCCACCGTTGCCGATGCCCGCTTCGCCAAGCCGCTCGATCACCGGCTGATCGAACGCCTGGCGCGGGAGCACGCGGTCCTGGTCACGATCGAGGAAGCCGCGGCCGGCGGCTTCGGTGCGGCAGTGATGCATCACCTCGCCCGCCGTGGCCTGCTCGATCGTGGCCTCAAGATGCGGCCAATGACCATGCCCGATCGCTTCATCGACCACGATTCCCCGAAGGCGCAGCTTGCCGAAGCAGGCCTCACCGCCCGCGACATCGTTGCCGCCGTGATCGAGGCGCTCGGCCAGGATGCCCGCCCCGCCCGGCTCAGGCTCACTTCGCCCCATGATGCTGCCTGATCGGAGGCTCCTTCTTTCGGCCGCGCTCGCCGCCCTCTTCGCGCCGGCAGCGGCCTCTGCGGCAGCAGATTTCGCCGCCGTCTCGGCGCCCATCGCCGCTCTCGACGATGGCTTGATCGCCGTGATGAAGGCCGGCGATGCAACACCCTTCGCCAGGCGCTTCGCCATGCTCGAACCCGTGGTCATGAAGGTCTTCGACCTGCCGCGGATCGTCGCCATCACGGTCGGGTTCGGCTGGGACCAACTCAAGCCGGCAGAGCAACAGGACCTGCTCGCCGTCTTCCGCCGCTACACCGTCGCCAGTTACGTCGCGAACTTCAACAGCTACGACGGCCAGCAATTCCGCATCCTCCCGGATCTGCGCGCCGTCGGCAGCCGGCAGGTCGTGACAACGCACATCATCCCGCGCAGCGGCAAGCCCAACCGAATCGACTACGTGATGCTCCAGAACGGCACCGCCTGGCAGGCCGTGGACGTCCTGCTCGACGGCACCATCAGCCAGGTCGCCGTGCAGCGCTCCGACTTCAACTCCTTCCTTGCTTCCGGTGGCGCCGCGGCGCTCGTCGCGGCACTGCGCAAGAAGGTCGCAACCCTCTCAGGCGGCGCCCTTTCCTGATGCGCCTTCCCTCGCGGCGGACCGCGCGCCAATGAGCCTCGTTGCGCGTCTGCTCGGCCTCCTCGCCATCATCGGCCTGGCCGAGGTACTGGCCGGCTACTTCCTGGTCCGCCGTTTCGCCCGCCGCCGCCTCGGTCCCCCTGGGCCTCGCCCAAACGCCCGCCCGCCGTTTTCGGTGCTGAAGCCGCTCGCCGGTGACGAGCCGCTCCTCGAAGAGGCGCTCGCCTCCCTCTGCGAGCAGGACTATCCCGGGTTCCAGATCGTGCTCGGCGCCACGGACGCCGGCGATTCCGCACTCCCCGTTGCCCGCCGCATTGCCGCCCGTTTCCCGGGCGCCGACATCGCCGTCGTGGCCGGCGGCGCATCTTCCTCCCCGAATCGCAAGATCGGCAACCTGATCTCCATGTTGCCGGCGGCGAAGTACGACCATCTGGTCATCGCCGACGCTGACGTGCACGCGCCTGCCGGCTATCTCGACGCCCTCGCCGCCGCCCTCGAGGCGCCCTCGACCGGCCTCGTCACTACTCTCTATACCGGCCTTCCCGGCGTCCCGGGCTGGCCGGCGCGGCTTGGTGCAAGCCAGATCACGCACGGCTTCCTCCCCGATGCCCTGATCGCGCGCGCGCTGGGCCGCCAGGACGCGCTCGGCGCCACTCTCGCCCTCACGCGCGAGACCCTGGCGCGCTCCGGCGGGTTTTCCGCTCTCCAATCCGAACTCGCCGACGATGCCGTGCTCGGCCGCCGCGTCCTCGCCCTCGGCCTTGCCGTCAGCCTGGCCGCGACCGTCCCGGCAACCACCGTGCCCGAGCAGACTTTCTCTGCGCTCTTCCGCCACGAGGTGCGCTGGGGGCGCACCATCCGCCTGCTCGCGCCGGCCGGATTCGCCCTCTCGGCGCTGCGCTATCCGCTGGCCATTGCCCTCGCGGCCCTGGCCGCCTCGGCCGCTGCACCGTGGTCCATCGGGCTCTTCCTCATCGCCTGGGCGACCCGCGCCGCAATTGCCCGCGGAATCGACCGCGCGCTCGGCCTTGTGCCCGTGCTTCCCGTCTGGCTCGTTCCGCTCCGCGACCTGTATTCCTTCGCCGTTCTTCTGGTCAGCTACGCCGGCAGGCGCGTAGAATGGCGAGGGCTGATGCTGCGCGCCGGGCGCCCGGGTGGCGGAAGCCTTTCCCACGCGCCCCAAAAAGGACTCCCCGGCCGATGATGAAGACGCTGTTCCTGCATCCGCCGTCCTTTGACGGCTTCGACGGCGGCGCCGGCTCGCGCTATCAGGCGCGGCGTGAAATCCGCTCCTTCTGGTATCCGACCTGGCTCGCCCAGCCCGCCGCGCTGGTTCCGAACAGCCGTCTGATCGATGCCCCGCCGGCGCGCATTCGCCTGCCCCAGGTGCTGCGCGAGGCCGCCGGCTACGATCTTTGCGTCATCCACACCTCGACCCCTTCTTTCGCCGCCGATGTCAAGGTCGCAGAAGCGCTGAAAGCGGCCGAACCCCGCCTGCGCATCGGCTTCGTCGGCGCCAAGGTCGCCGTGCAGCCAGAAGAAAGCCTGGCGGCAAGCCGCGCTGTCGATTTCGTCGCCCGTGCCGAGTTCGACTTCACCATCAAGGAGGTTGCGGACGGCCGTCCGCTGGCTGCCATCGACGGCCTGTCCTGGCGTCGCCCGGACGGCAGCATTGCCCACAACCCTGACCGCGCGATCCTCGAGGACATGGATCAGCTTCCGTTCGTCACCGAGGTCTACAAGCGCGATCTCGCAATCGAGAATTATTTCATCGGCTACCTCCTGCACCCTTACATTTCCCTCTACACGGGCCGCGGCTGCAAATCGCGCTGCACCTTCTGCCTCTGGCCGCAGACCGTCGGTGGACACCGCTACCGCGTGCGCAGCCCCGGCCACGTGGCCGAGGAGATTCGCCTCGCCAAGCGCTATTTCCCGCAGGTGCGGGAATTCTTCTTCGACGACGACACGTTCACCGACAACCTGCCCCGTGCCGAGGAGATCGCGCACGAACTCGGCCGCCTCGGTGTCACCTGGTCCTGCAACGCCAAGGCCAACGTGCCGCGCGAGACGCTGAAGATTCTCAAGGACAACGGCCTCCGCCTCCTCCTCGTCGGCTACGAAAGCGGCAACCAGCAGATTCTCCACAACATCAAGAAGGGCATGCGCATCGAGGTCGCCAGGCGCTTCACGCAGGACTGCCACCGGCTCGGCATCCGCATCCACGGCACCTTCATCCTTGGCCTGCCCGGCGAAACGAAGGAGACAATCGAAGAGACAATTCGTTTCGCTACAGAAATTAACCCGCACACGCTCCAGGTTTCTCTCGCCGCTCCCTATCCGGGCACTTTCCTCTACCGCCAGGCGCTCGAGAACGGCTGGCTCGACGCCCAACACGCCGAACTCGTGGACGAGCATGGCATCCAGATCGCGCCGCTCTCCTACGCCCATCTCTCGCACACGGAGATCTTCGAAAGCGTCGAAACATTTTATCGTCGCTTCTATTTCCGTGCCTCGAAGATCGCCTCGATCCTGGGCGAAATGGTCCAGAGTCCGGAAATGGCCGTCCGCCGCCTGCGCGAAGGCATCGAATTCTTCCACTTCCTGCGCGAGCGCCACAAGGCCGCCTGACACCGGTGCCACCCGCTTCGGCCCGCCTTTCCCGGCAGGTCGTCCTGACTGCCGATGATTTTGGTCTTTCGCTCGCGGTGAACGAAGCCGTCGAACGGGCGCACAAGGAAGGCATCCTCGGCGCGGCCAGCCTGATGGTGGCAGGACCCGCCGTCGAAGACGCCATCGCCCGCGCCAGGCGCCTGCCACGCCTGCGGGTCGGACTGCATCTCGTGCTCATCGAAGGACCCGGCGTGCTGCCACGGGAACAAATCCCGGAGCTGGTGGACGAGCAGGGCTGGTTCCCCTCGGGCCAGCTCCGCCTCGGCCTCCGCTATTTCTTCCGCCCTTCCGTTCGCCGCCAGCTAGCGCGCGAAATCCACTCCCAGTTTGCCGCCTTCGCCGCAACCGGGCTTCCACTCGAGCATGCGGATGCGCACAAGCACATGCACCTGCATCCGACTGTCGGTCGCCTCATGATCGAAATCGGCCGGAGCTTCGGCCTCACCGCCGTCAGGGTGCCAACCGAGCCCCCCGCAGTGCTTTCCGCGTGCGACAGAAACGTTGCTCTTTCCGCACGCACACTCGCCCTTTGGACCGACCGGCTGCGCCGGCGTGTGTCCGAGGCAGGAATGAATGCGCCGGATCATGTCTTCGGGCTCGCCTGGTCCGGACGAATGACCAGGGAACGCATCATCGCGCTCGCCCCGCACCTGCCGGCGGGCCTTTCCGAGCTCTACTTCCACCCGGCCGTGCGGCGCGATCCGCTGCTCGAAAAACTCATGCCCGCCTATCGGCAAGAGGCGGAACTGGCCACTCTCCTCGACCCGACGGTGGCGCTGGCGCTCGTTTCCGTTGCCGAGATCCTGCCCGGCTACGGCGGGATGATGTCCGGGGAGGGCGGCGGACGCCCGGTCAGCGGGTCGCCCGGCGGCCCATGCAGCACGTCGCCCGGCGGGCCGTGCAACACGTCTCCGGCCGTCGCCGGCGCCACTCCCTGCGGCGCCGGCGGAGTGGCCGGCACCGGCACGAAAATCTGACCGTTCACGCCCCGCGGCACGCCCGGCAGGCCGCCGAGGTTCAACTCCAGCATCAACTCCTGCCCCGGCTCAGCCCAGACAGCGGTCGCAGCCAGCAGCAGCACCGCCGGGATCATAGCGACGCGCAACATACCGTCGGCCTCCGGGTTGCATTATGCCGCGCCTGCGCTACCCGCAGGTTGACAACCGCGCGAGCGTCCCGCCTCAGGTCCCGGCAGCCCTGCCTGCAGCGAGCCGGCCGAGCTTCTCCTTGGTCTCCGCATTGGCCGGGAAGAACGCTTCCAGGGCCAGTTCCGACAACGTCACGTCGGCCGGGGCTCCGAACACCGTCGTGAACTTCGGGGGCAGGACACCAGGCGGTCGTGTCAGCTTCGCCGCCCGGCATCGTCGGCCCGTTCATCGTCCGCGCCGACCAGCACCGCCTGGTCGCGAGAGGGTACCCTCTCCTCCTCCGGCGTCAGCGCGAAGAGCAGCGCCGGCACGAAGACAAACGTCGCGATCAGGGTCGCGCCGAGACTGAACAGCAGCAGTTCGCCCATGCTCGCCGTGCCCCGGTCTTCCGAAAGGGCAAGCGAGCCGAACGCCGTTCCGGTCGTCAGCGCCGAAAAAAGGATCGCTCGCGCAGTCGCCGTGCCGAGGAAAAGGCGCACACCGGCGCGCCAGTTCATCACGAAATACACGTTGAACGAAACGCCGACGCCAAGCAGCAGCGGCAGCGCGATGATGTTCGCGAAATTGAGCGGCAGCGGCAGCCTCACGATCACGAGCGCGGTCAGCAGGCCGGAAAGCAGGAGCGGCGCCATGACCAGCGCCACGTCCCTCGGCCGTCGCAACGCGAGGCCCAGGATAAGCGCGATCGCGATCAGGGCCCCGATCGCCGCGGTGCGGAAAGCGCCGACGATGACCCGTGCGCTGCCGACGATATTCATCGCCGGGCCCGCCGCATCCGGGGCAACCTTCTGCACGGCAGCCACGAACCGCGCGAGCCCCTGGCTGCTCCGCTCGCCTGGCTCGGCGACCGCCTGCACGCGCGCGCGTCCGTCCGGCAGCACCCAGTCACGCGTCAGCGCGTGAGGGAGCCTGGCCAGCATCACCGGCTCTGCCGAGAGCGCTGCCTTGAGACGCGCAAGCTGCGCGGGAAGAAATTCGGTCAGCGATTCACTCGCCGCTATGAGAGTCGCGTCGGGCGCAGCTTCCAGTGCCTTGAGGTCGCTCGCCAGCGCCGCGAAGGGTGGGTCCGCCGCAACCTGCGGCGCCGCTTCCGCAAACGAGCCGAGCGCCGTTTTCACCGCCAGCCGCAATTCGGCCGCCGTCACCGGCGCCGTCCTCCCGCTGGCCGATAGGGTAGGGGCCAGGATGTCGGTCGTATCCGCGATCATCGCCAGCTTCGGCCCCTGGTTCTTCGGCACGAAGCTCTGCACCGAGAGCACGGTGTCCACACCCGGCTGGCGGCCGAGGGCTGCGGCAATCTGCCCCGCCGCCGCCACGTTCGGCGCCAGCACCTCGGCGCTGTAGGGATTGGTCACCGGATTCTGCATCAACCGGCGCAGTTCGATCACCGCCTCCGATCGCGGGTTCATCGTATCCAGCGGGTCGCCATCGAAGGTAATCTGCGGCAGCACGGCGAGCCCGAGCACCGCCAGCGCGGCGAATACCCCGAGCGTCGCCCTGGTGTGCGGTTTGAACGCCCGCTCAACCTTCCCCAATACGGCAAAGCCGACCTCGGCCGGCTCGCCAGGCGGGCGGAACAGGCTGATTGCCGCCGGCAGGAACGCGATGGTGCAGACGAAGGCGATCAGCATCCCGACCCCGGCGATCAGGCCCAGTTCCGCCACTCCCTGGAACTGGGTCGGCACGAAGGCCAGGAAGCCGGCCGCCGTGCCGAGTGCCGCCAGCAGAATCTGTCCGCCCGCCGTTGCCGCCGTCTCGGCAAGCGCAGCCGCGGCGTCGCTCCCCTGTCGATGCTCGCGAAACCGGACCGCAAACTGGATCGCGAAATCAACCGCCAGTCCGACGAAAAGAATGGCAAAGGCAACCGAGACGAGGTTGAGTTGGCCGACGGCAAGCGCCGCGAAGCAGGTGGTGAGGGCGAGCCCCAGCAGCAGCGTCAGCACCACCGGAACCACGATTCGCCAGGAACGAAGCGCCAGGAACAGCCAGAGCGTCACCAGCACCAGGGTGCCGATCGCCCCGGCAACGGCACCTTCCGCAACGCTCGCGAACTGCTGGTCCGAGAGCGCGACCTGCCCGGTGATGCCATATGTCACCAGGCCCTCGCGCACCAGCGGCAGCCCGCTGATGGCAAGGCGCAGCGCCCGTGTTGCCGCTGCCCCGGGCTCCAGCGCCGAAAAATCGAGCTTCGGCCGCACCAGCACGATCCGGCTGCCGCCGGCTTCCTCCGCCACCGGCCCGGAAAGCAGCGAAAGCCACGAAAGCGGTTCGGCACGGCCCGCAAGCGCCGCCGCGATCGTGCGGTGAATGGCGATCAAAGCGGAATGATAAGGCGCGAGATCGAGCCCGCCGTGCTTCAGGCCGATCGCCATCAGCGACAGCGCGGCGAAAATTCCCCGCCCCGTCGGGTCGCTGACGAGCTGGCCGAGCAACGGCTGGGCACTGATCAGCCGATCCAAGAGCGGGCGGAGCTTGGCCTCGGAGAGGAACAGCAGCCCTTCGGTGCCGAAAAAGGGAAGCGCCGCCGGATCGCTCGCACTGACGAAATGGGCCTGATCCGCTGCCAGCCGCGCGACCAGCGCCTGCGCCGTCGCCGCTTGCGCCTCCGGCACGGACGAGCGGATGACGACGACAAGAAGTCCCTGGAATTGCGGGAAAGCATGCTCGAAAGCGATCTGTCGCTGCCGCCAGGAAAGGCTCTTCGGGAACATTTCATCGGTGTCGGTGATGATCCCGATGTGCGTGAGCGCAAAGAGGCCGCCCAGCACGCCCGCCAGCACGCCGATCGTCACAACAATGGCGGCATGCCGGCGTACGCGATCGACCAGCTCTGCCAGCAGCAAGGCAAGTGTCATCCGGGATTTCGTTCCTCCGGCACGGGTTGGGCGGAGAAAGCCGATTTCGCCCCGCTTCGCAACCGCCGCCATCGCATGGCTCGGTTTTTCGCCCGGAGCTGCGGATGCTTGCCGCCCTCAGGGCGGCTTGTTACTTCGCTTTCGTCTCGGTGAGGGCTTCGACATGCGCGTGAAGGATGTCAAAAAAGTGGTGCTCGCCTACTCCGGCGGGCTCGACACCAGCGTGATCCTGCGTTGGCTGCAGAACACCTACCGCTGCGAGGTCGTCAGCTTCACCGCCGATCTCGGCCAGGGCGAAGAACTCGCCCCCGCGCGCCGCAAGGCCGAGCTTTTGGGCGTCAGGCAGGTCTTCATGGAAGATCTACGAGAAAAATTCGTGGCCGACTTCGTCTTCCCCATGTTCCGCGCCAATGCCCTCTACGAGGGCCAGTATCTGCTCGGCACCTCGATCGCGCGCCCACTCATCGCCCAGCGCCAGATCGAGATCGCCGAAGAGGTCGGCGCGGATGCGGTCGCTCACGGCGCCACCGGCAAGGGCAACGATCAGGTCCGCTTTGAGCTCGCCTATTATGCGCTCAAGCCGGACGTGAAGGTGATCGCACCATGGCGGGAATGGGATCTCACATCCCGCTCGCGCCTGCTCGAGTTCGCCGAAGCCAACCAGATTCCCATCACGCGCGACAGACGCGGCGAAGCGCCGTTCTCGGTCGATGCCAATCTCCTTCATTCCTCCTCGGAGGGCAAAATCCTCGAAGACCCGGCGGTCGAGGCGGACGAGATCGTCTACCAGCGCACCATCCGCCCGGAGGACGCCCCGGATCGCGCAAGCGTGATCAGCGTCGACTTCGAGCACGGCGATCCCATCGCCATCGACGGCGAGCGGCTCTCGCCCGCCCGTCTCCTGGCCCGCCTCAATGAACTCGGCCGCGCCAATGGCATCGGCCGGCTCGATCTGGTCGAGAATCGTTTCGTCGGCATGAAGTCGCGCGGCATCTATGAAACGCCTGGCGGGACGATCCTCTACGCCGCGCATCGTGGCATCGAATCGATCACGCTCGATCGCGAGGCCGCGCATCTCAAGGACGGCCTGATGCCCCGCTATGCCGAGCTCATCTACAACGGCTTCTGGTTCAGCCCGGAGCGGCGGATGCTCCAGGCGCTGATCGATGAAAGTCAGAAATCCGTGACCGGACGGGTCCGGCTCAAGCTCTACAAGGGCAACGTCGGGGTGATCGGCCGCGAAAGCCCGAACAGCCTCTATTCCCTTCGCGTTGTTACATTCGAGGAAGATGCCGGCGCCTACAACCAGGCAGATGCCCAGGGCTTCATCAGGCTGAACGCCCTCAGGCTGCGCCTTGGCGCCATGGCCGGCCGCCGCGGCGGCGCCCTCTGATCCCGCTGTCCGGCCGCTGGCCCGAGGTTCCTACCGGCCGGGCACGCCCCCGGACAACGAATGATAGAAATTTACGCCGCGTAAAGCTATCACGGAGTTGGTTAGATCGTCCCGCGGCGGAGGCCGAGGGCCGCCGCGTGACCGGGTGAGAAGGCCCATGCCGCTGATCTTCATCGTCGACGACCTTTCCACGAACCGGCGCATCTACTCGCGCCTTGCCCAGTCGATCGGCGCCAACTGCAAGGTCGTCTCTTTCGCCGATCCCGCCAGCGCGCTCGCCGAGGCGGAAAAGACCATGCCCGACCTCGTGATCGCCGATTTCAAAATGCCGCTCATGGATGGCGCGGAAATGACCCGTGCGCTGCGCCTCCTGCCCGACGGCGGCGAGGTCCCGGTCATCATCATCACCGTGCACGACGATTACGACTTCCGGATCGTTGCCCTGCGGTCCGGTGCCACCGACTTTCTGCTCAGCCCGGTCGACCATGTCGAGTTCCTGACCCGCGCCAAGAACCTGCTGAAGATGCGCCGCCAGCAGGTGGTGCTGCGCCGCTGGGCACGCGCGCTCGAGCGCCGCCTGCAGTCGAGCGAGCAGGCCAAGGTGCAGATGCTGCGGGACAATCACGAACGATTGATCCAGGTCATCGACACCGTGCCGGCCATGATCAGCGCCTCCGACATCGAAGGCCGGCTGATCTTCACCAATGTCTGCCTCGCCCGCTTCGCTGGCTCCGATCCGACTTCCCTGGCCGGGCGTGATCTCTCCTCCTTGTTCGGCGACGCCTATGCCGTGAAAAGCCGCGAACTCGACGCGATGGTCGCCGCCACCGGCGAAGCGATTCCGGAGTTCGAGGACGAGATCACCGGCCACGACGGCAGGCGCCGCTATTTCGTCACTTCGAAATCTCCGCTCCGCAATGCGGATGGCAGCGTGAGCGGGGTACTCACCACCTCGCTCGACATCACCGACCGCAAGCGCGCCGAAGAGCGCCTGCACCACCTCGCGCACTACGACACCCTGATCAACCTTCCCAACCGCACTCTCCTTGCGGAGCGTCTCGATATCGAGCTGAAAAGAATCGAGGCCACGGGTGGGATGCTGGCGCTGCACTTCATCGACCTCGATCGCTTCAAGTCGGTGAACGACGCTTTCGGCCACCATGTCGGTGACCAGTTCCTCAAGGTCGTCGCAACCCGCCTCAGTGCCTCGGTCAGGGGCAGCGATATCGTCGCCCGCCTTGGCGGAGACGAATTCGCGATCGTGCAACCGGATATCGCCGGCGAGGAGGACGCGATCGCACTTGCCCGGCGGGTGATCGAGGCAATGCGCCAGCCCTTCTTCTTCGAGCGCCACGAGCTCAAGGCAACCGCCTCGGTCGGCATCACGCTCTGCCCGCGCGATGCCACCACGGCGGATGACCTGCTGCGCAACGCGGATCTCGCGATGTATCGCGCCAAGGCCTCCGGCCGGGACGATTATTGCTGCTTCGTGGACGAGATGCGTCGCCGCGCGAAAGGCCTGATTGCACTCGAATCCGAATTGAACCTCGCCCTGCAGCGACAGGAGTTCGAACTCTATTACCAGCCGCAGTTCGAAATCGGTTCGCGGCGCATCGTCGGCATCGAATCGCTGCTGCGCTGGAACCGTCCCGGCCAGGGCGTCGTATTGCCCGCCGAGTTCCTCTCCCTCGCCGAGGAGTCCGGGCTGATCGTTCCCATCAACGAATGGGTGCTCCGCGAATCCTGTCGCCAGGCCCGGGCCTGGTTCGGCACCGAGCGGGCACGGATGAGGATCGCCGTCAATCTCTCATCCGAGCAATTCCGTAAGCAGAATGTCAGGGATCTCATCCTCTCCGCCCTCGATGAAAGCGGCCTCGATCCCGGCAATCTGGAGCTCGAGCTCACGGAACGGGTCGTGATGGCGAATATCGAAACCATGGCCCGTGACCTCAGCGAGCTCTACGAGCTCGGGGTCCGCTTCGCAATCGACGATTTCGGCACCGGCTATTCCTCACTGACCTACCTGAAGATGTTCCCGGTACATCGCCTGAAAATCGATCAGAGCTTCGTCGGCCCCCTGATGACCAGCCGGGCGGATGCCGCCATCGTTCGCGCCATCATCAACCTCGCCCACAGCCTCGGCGCCCGCGCCCTTGCCGAGGGCGTAGAAACTGCCGAGCAGTTCTGCCAGCTCGCGGCCGAGGACTGTGATGAACTGCAGGGATTCTATCTCGCCCGGCCATTGCCCGCGGCGGAAATCGCCCCTCTACTCGCGGCTGACCCGCTTTCCCTCCTGGCGCGCCAGGACGCGTTCCAGCCCGGGCAGCCCCACGAAGCGCGTTCGGTAGCCGAGCCCGCCATCCTCGCCGAGGAGCCTCGCTGAGCCGTCCTCTCCGCGCCCGGTCCCGGCAAGGGCTGTCACTTGCGCTCGCCCCGGGTCGCGCCGATCTTCCAGGGTTGCCCCGCCGGCTCCACGCTCTGCATCGGCGCCCTGGCACCTCGGCCCAGGAACCGCGACGGGCAGGCGGGCAGTTTTTGTCCGCTCCCCGCTCGCAACCTTCCCGGGTGTGTGACCCACCTTCACCTCAACCCTCTCCGCCAGGATACGCACCGGAGGCGCGAGGCAACGCCGCCCCTCCCTCCGTGAAAGAAGGACCAGGACCGGGCGTCTTAGCGAAGCGGCCGGCCAAGGGGCCGCTGTCATCCATCCATGTCAGCGGTACCTGTTTGCCTCGCGATTTCATTCTGATCACGCAACGGCACTCTCCGGCACGCGCCTGAGTGCCGCCATCCGCCGGTCCTGGGAGGCCACCAGCCGCTCCATCTTCCTGAGATCGGACTCCGGCAGGCGCAGCGCGGCATCCACCCAGATGTCAACCACGTCGCGCAATTCTTCGAGCGTAATCGGCCGCACCCGCTGGCGCGCCTGGAACATCGCATAATGCGCATTCCACTTGCACCGGTTGGTTGCGATGTACTCGCGAACGGCGGACTCGCCGCATCCGTCCTCGGCCAGCACGTCGACAATTCCCATCTCGTGCAGTTCTGCAGCCGAATAGATGCACCCGCTCGTGATCAGCTTCTCCGCCCGCTGCACATCGAGCCGACGGGTCAGGAAGCTGTACGCACCCATGCCCGGGAACAGGTTGAACAGGATCTCCGGCAGGCCCATCTTCGCGCTCTTTTCCGCAACCATCAGGTTGAGCGACATCGCGCATTCGAACCCGCCACCGAGCGCATCACCCTGCACCAGCCCGATCGTCACGACGGGGACGTGGAACTGGGCGGAATTGCGATACACCGCCTCGATCGCGTAATGCGCATAGCGGGTCATCGCCGCCCGATCGCCCTGGCGAATATGCTCGATGAAGAACCCGAGATCTCCGCCCAGGCTGTAAATTCCCGGCGTGCGCGACGCAAAAACGAAATAGCGGAACGGAGGCTCGCCGTCACCGCCGGCCGCATCAAACATCCGCTTCACCGAATGCTGCATCCGTGTGATGTCCCTGAGCATTGGCGGGGTGAAGCTCGGCCTGCCGGTCGGATTCATGTAGCACCAGAAAGTCGCGGCATCCGCGTCAAGCCGCACTTCGAGATTCTCGTATGCCTGGCGGGCCACCTCGGTGGGGAACAGGTTGCCGGCACGGGTTCTCGGGCTGAGCAGCTCCGAGGCCTTCGAAACGAGCACGGAATCCCGGGGCTCGAGGACTTCGACATTCCGGGGCAGAGAGGTCATGAGAGGGGCTCCTTGATGATTTGACGAATGCCGGCGCACCGGCCGGAACTGCAAGCATAACGCGCAGTTGCGAAAGAATTCGTGAGAAATCCCAAACAAGGCAATGTTGGCCGGAACAAAATAAGAACACACAAGGGAACTATGCAACCATAAGCATTTTAACGAGTCTTCATGCCCGGCTCGGTTGCGACGATCGGCTACCGATGCGCATCCAATGCACTGATTGTGGGTAAAGGTTAACCGTTTCAGATTTTTTGCCGCCCGTGTCACGCAGCGGCGAATCCCGCTCGGCTCAGGGCACGGCGCTTCCGCCCCCCTCGTGCTCGCGCCCCGATCGACCGGTCCCCCGCTTCGTGGCTACACTCGCTGCCGGCGGCCCCGATGTCCCGCCCCGGCAATTCGTATCCGCCGTCCTGTCATCGCAGAGCGCCAGCCGCATCGGACCAACGGGCCCACAAGATGCTGTTCCGCAGAGCCACCTCAGGCTCCGCGCAAAAGATCGAGCAATGTCAGCGCCACGACCTTTGTGGCCCGATGCAGATCCGCCAACGGAAGGCGCTCGTCGGCGCGGTGCGCATTGGCCTCCTCGATCGTATGCGGCCCGGCGCCGTAGAGCACGACCGGGGTGCTGCGGGCGGAATAGTGCGGCGCGTCGGTGTAGAGCGGCACGCCCTTGGCTCCCACCGGTTCGCCCATGATGCGGGTTGCATGGTGTGCGAGCAATTCGCTCAACCGCCGGCCCTTGGCGAGCGGCGCCAGCGGCTCGACGAGCAGGATGCGACGCACTGTAACTTTGGCATCCGGGAAGGCAGCGGCTGCCCCGTCGATCACCGCCCGCAACTCCGCCTCGACCTCGGGTGGTTTCTCTTCGGGAATCATACGACGATCAAGCCGGAAGCTGACCCGGTCGGGAACGACATTGGTGTTGATGCCGCCCTTGATGAGCCCGACGGTCAGTTGCGGGTTGCCGATACCCGGCACATCGGAAAGCCGGCGGGTGAGTGTCTTCCTCCAGGCATAGAGGGAGGAGAGCAGGTGATTGGCGGCTTCGAGGGCATCGATGCCGGTATACGGCATCGCGGCGTGCGCCGATTTCCCGTCCACCTGTACTTCGAGGTGCAGGCAGCCATTGTGTGCCGTGACGACGGCGTAGGAGAAACCCGCACCGACAACGAGGTCGGGCTTGCTGATTCCTTCGCGCATCAGGAAACCTGGGCCGATATTGCCGCCCGCCTCCTCGTCGTAGGTGAAATGCAGCTCGACCGTGCCCCCCAGCGGCACTCCGGCCTGCTGGAGGGCGAGCAGGCTCCAGGTATAGGTCGCGAAATCGGATTTCGAGACCGCGACACCGCGCCCGTACATCCAACCGTCAATGACCTCCGCGCCGTAAGGATCACGGGTCCATCCGCTGCCCGGCGGAACGACGTCGCCGTGGGCGTTGAGTGCGATCACCGGGCCGTCGCCAAATCGCTTGCGGATGACGAGGTTGGTGGCGCTGACCATGCCGTTTGCCTTCACCGCCGCATCAGGGACGGGGTGGCGCTCCACCTCGAGCCCGAGTTCTTCGAGCAGCCTGGCAGCGCGCCCGGCATGGGCGGCGCAGTCGCCGGGCGGGTTATCGGACGGGCATTTGACAAGTTCGGCCAGGAACCGCGTTTGCGCTTCCTGCTGACCGTCCAGGAACCTCGTGATCGCCCGGCCGGCGCTGTCGCTCATGCTCGTGCCTCCTTGCCGCGATCATCAGTCAGCGCTGCCGCCGGGCGAGGCGAAATGGCGCAGAAAATCGATCAGCACGCGGATCGCGATCTCGGCGTCCTCGCTCGTGATCGCCTCTGCCGGGTGGTGACTGATGCCCCCCGCGCAACGCACGAACAGCATGCCGACCGGGCAGAGCGAGACCATCGCAAGTCCGTCGTGTCCGGCACCGCTCGGCAGTCTCCTGGGCGCGATGCCGTTTCGCTCCACTGCGGCAGCAAGCTGGTCCACGAGCCACGGCGCGCAGATGGCGGCGGCCTCCTCGTAGGAATGCGAGAGCTGTACGGAAACAGTGCGCCTCCCGGCGATCGCTTTCAGCTCCCGTTCGATGTGCGCCACGCCGGCATCGCGCACCGCCTCGCTCGGGCCTCTGACATCAAGAGTGAAACGCGCCCCGCCCGGCACCACGTTGACCGCTCCCGGGATCGCTTCGATCCTGCCGACAGTGGCAACGAGGTCCTCCGTCGAACGCCCGACCCGTTCGATGGCGAGGATCATTTCCGCCGCCGCGGCCAGTGCATCGCGGCGCAGCGCCATTGGAACGGTTCCCGCGTGGCCGGCCATGCCGGTGACCTCGCCCGTAAACCGCGCCGCCGCCGCGATCGCGGTCACGACGCCGACCGGCAGGCCCTCGGCCTCGAGTACAGGGCCCTGCTCGATGTGCAATTCGACATAGGCCAGCACGTCCGGTCGCCGGCGCGCCACGCTCGCGATCCCGGACGGATTGCAGCCGAACCGCTGCAGCGCTTCGCGGATGCTGATCCCATCGGCGTCCAACGCATCCAGCGCCGCCCTGTCGAGCGTTCCGGCAACGGCGCGCGAGGTGGTCAGCGCCACCGGAAACCGGACCCCCTCCTCCTCGCCGAACGCAATGACTTCGATCGCAAAGGGCAGGCGCTCGCGCGCCTGCTTGAGATTCGCCACCGCCTCGATCGCGGCGATGACGCCGAAGCAGCCGTCGTACCTGCCGGCGTTGCGCACGGTATCGATGTGGGAGCCGAGGAGCACGGCCGGGAGGCCCGGCCCCAGGCCCTCGTAACGGCCGACGACGTTGCCTGCCGCGTCGATCTCGGCATCCATGCCGGCTTCCTGCATCCAGGCCTGCACTCTGAGGGCGGCCGCCTTGTGTTCGGTGGAGAGGTAAAGGCGGGTCAGAGCGCCCGGTTCGGCCGAAAAGCACGCCAGCTCATCCAGCCGCGCCATGACCACCTCACCCGCAGTTCGTCCCGAACCGTGGGTCGCGTCATTCGGAGCGATCATCGCTGTTCTCCTCGCCAGGATGAACCGGGGCCAAACTCAGGCGAAACGGCTGGCGTCGAACCCGTCGGGCAGCACGCCGCGCGGCTTCGCGGCCTCGTAGGGGCCACGCGGCAGGAAGCGCCCGCTGCCCGGCTCGGCCTGCACCCGCCCGTCGCGCATCACCACCTCGCCGCGGCGCAGCGTCGCAACCGGCCAGCCCGTCACCTGCATGCCCTCGTAGGGCGTGTAATCGATCGCCTGCTGCAGCAGCCCATTGCTGAGCGTCACCTGCCTGGTCGCGTCCCACAGCACGAGGTCGGCATCCGCGCCGACCGCGATGCTGCCCTTCTGCGGATAGAGGCCGAAGAGTTTGGCCGGCGTCGTGGCAATCAGGCGCACGAACTGGTTGATATCGATCCGGCCCGCGACGACCCCCTCGCTGAACAGGATCGGCAGCCGCGTCGCGAGGCCGGGAACGCCATTCGGAATATCGCGAAAACTCGCATCCGCCCCGTTCGCGCGCTTGCCGCGCGTCCCTTCGTAACGGAAGCCGGAATGGTCGGAACTGACCACATCGAGCACGCCACGGCGCACCATGTCCCACACCCCGGCATGGTCCGCCGCGTCACGCGGCGCCGGGCTGCACATGAACTTGGCCCCCTCGAAGCCAGGCCGGTCCATGTCGGCCGCGGTGAGCGCCAGGTACTGCGGGCAGGTCTCGCCCCAGACCTTGAGTCCTCTCGCCTGTGCCCGCGCAATCTCCTTCGCCACCTCGGCACATGAAACATGGAACACCTGGATCGGCTGGTCCACCAGTTCGGCGAGCGCAATGGCGCGCTGCGTCGCCTCCCGCTCGATCATCCGCGGCCGCGACCAGCTATGGTATTTCGGCGCGGCCTTCCCGTCGGCGAGCAACGCCTCGGTCCGCCAGCGAATGGCCTCGTAGTTCTCGCAATGCACGGTGACCAGGGCGCCGTTGCGCCGGGCGGCGGCCAGCACACGCAGGTATTGCCGGTCGTCCAGATGCATGGCGTCGTAGGTGAGGAACACCTTGAGGCTGCGAATGCCGTCACCGACGATCTCCGGGATCTCCTTCCATACCACCGCGTCCGTAGGATCGGTGATGATCTGGTGGAAGCTGTAATCCACCATCGCCCGGCCGGCGCGCTTGCGATACGCGGCGAGCGGTTCCAGGATCCCGCCACCCTTGAACTGGGTCGAGAACGTGATCACGGAGGTGGTGCCGCCCGCGAAGCAGGAGCGGCTGCCGCTCTCCCATGTTTCCTCGTCAGCCCCGCCGCCGGCCCGCAACTGTTCGATATGGCAATGCGAATCGACACCTCCGGGCAGCACCAGCAAGCCGCCGGCATCCAGCGTCGCTCTGCCCTCGATCTTCTCCGCGATGGCAGCGATGCGGCCGGCACGAATGCCGAGATCGGCGCGCATCGTGTCAGTGCCGGTGACGACAGTACCCCCGCGTACCACCAGATCGAAATCGATCATGCAATGAACCTTCCGCGTTTCAGGATGCCACCGGGCCTGCCCGCCCCGGCGGTCCGGGATCGATGCGGGCCACACCCAGAGCGTGTTCAGTCAACCTGAACACGCTCTCCTTTGTCTGACCGAGCGGATTCATGCGCTCCTGGATCGCTTCGCGATTCCAGTCAAGCGCGATCCGCTCTAAGATGCGATTTTCAGATCCGATCGGCGCGCCCGGCGCATCCGCCTCCAGGCAGCATGGGAGAAACGGCCGCGCCATCCTCTGCCCCGGCTACTCGGCACCGACGCCGAGATAGAGGCGCCGCACATGGTCGTCCGCGGCCAGTTCGTGCGACGGGCCGCTGAGTGCGACACGTCCGGTCTCCAGCACGTAGGCGTGGTCGGAGATGCGCAATGCCATGCGTGAATTCTGTTCCACCAGGACCACGCTCACCTTGTCGTCCTGGTTGATCGAACGGATCAGGAAGGCGATGTCGCGCACCACCATCGGGGCAAGGCCGAGCGAGGGCTCGTCCAGCAGCAGGAGTTTCGGCCGTGCCATCAGGGCACGCGCGACCACCAGCATTTCCTGTTCGCCGCCGGAAAGCGTGCCGGCCTGCTGGCCGATCCGTTCGGCGAGTCGCGGAAACCGGTCGAGCAGCCTGGCAAGATCGGCCCTGATCGCCGCTTCGTCGCGGCGCAGGTGGGCGCCCATCATCAGGTTGTCACGCACGCTCATCAACGGGAAGACGCGTCGCCCTTCGGGCACCATGGAGACGCCGCGGGCGACGATCGCCGCCGGGCCGAGGCGGTCGATGCGCTCGCCGGCGAAGGTGATTTCGCCGGCACTGGGCCGAACCAGACCGGTAATGGCGCGCAAAGTGGAGGATTTTCCGGCACCGTTGGCCCCGATCAGCGCGATGCAGCCGCCTTCCTCGCAGGCGAGCGATGCCTCGTGTACCGCCAGCACGCGGTCATAGCGGACGACGAGGTTGCGGATCGAGAGCAGCATCGGGGCTAGAGCGGATCGCGCCTGACTGGCATCGCGAAGCGATCCGGGAGTGCGTCGATCCGCCCGGTCAGACAAAGGAGAGCGTGTTCAGTCAACCTGAACACGCTCTCGTGTCCTGCCCCCGACGTTTGCTGCCGCCGGCAGCAAACGAAAGGGGATTAGCAGGCCACTGAAAATAAAGAGGTGTGTGCCGACCACTAGGGTGCATCCTACGGTATCAAGCGTTGGAGTCGGCACACTAGAGCCCGACCACATCGTCGGCACGGCCGAGATAGGCATCGATCACCGCCGGGTCTTCCTGGATCGCGGCTGGCGTGCCGGTCGCGATCATGGTCCCGAAATTCAGCACGACGATGCGGTCACTGAGCCGCATCACCGCGCCCATGTCGTGCTCGACCAGAACCACCGTCACACCCTGGGCACGCACGCCGCGCACCATTTCCACCGCCTGGTGCGTCTCCTCCGAGTTCATGCCCGCGAACGGTTCGTCCAGCAGCACGATCCGCGGGCGTGCCGCCAGCGCGATGGCGACACCGAGGGCCCGCAAATGGCCATGCGGCAGATTGCGCGCACGTTCGCCGCGCACGTGAGAGAGTCCGAGCCGATCCAGGATGGCATCGGCATCGCGCACGCATTCCGCCTGTTCCGCGCGCGCCCGGCCGGTTGCGATCAGGGTGGCGAAATCCCCGGCCCGGCGGCGCAGATGATGCGCGACGACGACGTTCTCGAGCGCCGTCATCTCGCGAAACACGGTGCTCTCCTGGAAGGTGCGCACCAGGCCCCGCGCGGCGATCGCGTGCGGCTTCATGCCGTCGATCCGCTGACCGGCAAAGCGGATGGTACCACTCGAGGGCCTGAGAAAGCCCGCAACCAGCTTGAACAGTGTCGATTTGCCGGCCCCGTTGGGGCCGATGACCGAAAGTATTTCCCCTTCCTCGACGCGGAAGGAGACGTCGTTCACCGCCAGCAGGCCGCCGAACCGGCGTGTCAGGTGATCGATCTCCAAAAGGCTCATGCGGCGCGCCTGTTCCGCCAGCCGGAGACGACGCGCGGCAGGCTCAGGATGCCGTTCGGCAGGAACAGCATCACGACGATCATCAGGATGGCATAGAGGAGAACCTGAAAGCGCTGAATCGCCGACAGAAGCTGGAAGACGACGATCAGCAGGAAGGAACCGACTACCGGGCCGACCACCCACTCGAGCCCGCCCAGGAAGCAGTAGAGCATGAAGTTGATGCTGTCATTGACCGAATAGGAGGTCGGAAAGACATTCTGCTGCACGGCCGCGAACATCGCCCCCGCGATTCCCCCCATGCCGGAGGAGACGACGAAGGCCAGGAGCCGGTAGCGGGCGATGTCGATTCCGAGCGAGGCGGCCAGTTCCTCCCCCTGGCGCATGGCGCGAAACACCGCACCGACCGGGGAGATGTGAAAGCGCCAGACGATGACGACGCCGATCAGAAGCAGCACGGCGGAGGCGAGATAAAGATCGAGCGAAGTCGCGAGCAGGCGGGGGCGGGGAATGTCGGTGATGCCGGAGGCGGCGTTGGTGAAGCTGCCGCCGTTCAGGAAGGCATAGGTCGCGACTTCGGTCAGGACCAGGGTGATCATCGCAAAATAAACACCCTTCAGCCGGAGAATCGGCCAGCCGACGGCGTAGCCCACCAGCCCCGCGATGATCCCCGCGAGCGGCAGTGAAGCGAAGAACGAAAACCCGTACCGGGTGTCGAGAATAGCGGTGACATAACCGCCGATCAGCGCGAAAGCGCCCTGCGCGATGTTGATGCGGCCGATCGAGAAGGTGAGCCACACGCCGAGGCTGGCGAAGGCCAGCAGGGCTGCGTTGCCGAGCACCGTCAGCCAGTAGCCGTTGCCGGCAAAGAGGGCGGGCAGGATCAGCAGGAACAGCACGGCAAGGGCGGCAAATCCCAGAGCGGTATGGGCAAGCATGCGCGCTGCTCCGCCCGTCGCCGCATTCACACCGCTTCCTTGCCGGGTCAGCCCCATGGGTGTCCCATGATCCCCTGCGGCCGGATGATCAGGAACAGGATCAGTGCGACGAAGATCAGAAGATAGGTTTCAGATCCCGGAAGCAGCGAGTAGCCGATCGATTCGGCAAACCCCAGGACCACGGCACCCAGCAGGGCGCCGCCGACCACGCCGGCGCCGCCGATCATGATCATGATGAAGGCCTTGATCGAAATCGCCGGGCCGGCCCCGGCACTGATACCCTGGACGGTCACCAGAAGGCCGCCCGCGAGCCCCGCGAGGGCGGCGCCGATCGCGAAGCCGAGCATGGAGGTCCGCTCCACATTGACGCCCATCAGGCGCGCCGCGTCGCGGTCCTGCGCGAGCGCCCGCATCGCCCGTCCGGGACGTGTATATTGCACGAACCACAACAGCACGCCGACCAGCACGAGTGAGACCACCAGCACGAGAAGCCGCTGATACGGCAGGAAGCCGCCGGCGATCTGCATCACGCCCGGGATCACGTCCGGCACACCGCGCTGTTCGTGCCCGAAGGCGAACAGCGCCACGCTGTCCAGGAGGAGCGCGGTGCCGACCGCGAGCAGCATGGAGTTCTCCTCGCGCGTCGAGGAGCGCATCACCGGGGCGAAAAAGAACTTCTCGAAGAGGGCGCCAATCACGGCGGTGACCAGCGCGGCGACGACGAGCCCGGCGACGAAGGGCAGATGGAACACCCCATAGACGTAATAGACCATGAAGGCGCCGACCATGAACAACTCGCCATGGGCGAAATTGAGCAGGTTGATGATGCTGAATATCAGCGTGATCCCGAGTGCGATCAGCGCGTAATTGGCCGAGAGCACGCAGCCGTCGATCAAAATCTGGGTCATGTCCGGAGCCGGATCCCGGAGAGATGGCGCCGGCTTGTTGCCGGCGCCCGCAATTCAGGAGACGAAGCCCACGAAAAGCGTCTGGAAGGATCCGTTCTTCACTTCGTTCACCACCAGCGGCACCCCGATCTGCCGCTTCTGCTGGAAATACCCCGTCCCGACATAGCGCAGCGGCGGGTGATCCTTCATGAAAGGATTGGCGATTTCGAAGCTGTCCATCTCGGCCTTGAAGGCGGTGGTGTCGGTGAGCGCCTTCGGCCCGGCCTTGGCGATGGTGCGGAGGATCATCTCCAGCGCGTAGACCTTCGTTCCGGCTTCGTCGTCCCATTCGCCGGCGACTTTTTGATATTCCTTGGCGAAGCGCGTCATATAATCGGACTCGATGGCAGGCGTGGAGGCGCCGCCGACGGAGATGAAGCCTTCGGCATATTTGCCGGCCCCCTGCTGCAGGATCTTGATGTTCTGCGCGGTCTCCGTTGACAACTGGCCCTTGTAGCCCAGTTGGCGCGCCGCCTTGATCAGCAGCGGGGCGGTGGCCGGGGCGACGCCGGAAAACACGATCAGATCCGGCTTCTGCCTGACCAGCGGCGACAGTACGGCGAAGAAATCGGTGGCGCTGGGCTGGTAGGTGGCATCAGCGGAGAGGATTTTCAGATTGAGCTTCCTGGCGGCTGCGACGCCCTGTTTCTGCTGGTCGAGCGCATCGGGCTCGTTGGAGGCGAGGAAGGAAATCGACTTCACGCCGCGCTTTTGCATCAGGTATTTGTAGATGATCGGGCCTGCTTCGTAGGAGGCGATCATGCCGAGAATCGCGTTCTCGGCGGGCGGCGTATACAGCTGCCTGCTGAACGCATAGGGAATGAAGATCGTGTTGCTGCGATTCATCACCGGCGCGACCGAGAGCGCACCGGTATCCGTATTCGGCCCGATGACGTAGCGCAGGCCAAGCTGCTGGGTCAGCTTCTCGGCCCCGGCAACCGCGATTTTCGGATCAAGCTCCGTGTCGGCCGGCACGACCTCGAGGTGATACTTGTCATCGCCGATCGGGAAGCCGCCCGCAGCGTTGTACATGTTGGCGGTGGCGGTTGCGCAGTACTTGTTGACCAGCCCCCAGGCGGCATCCGGGCCGCTCAGGACGCCGAGTACGCCGACCGTGAAGGTCTTGGTGGCGGCGATCGCCGGCCGCCCCAGCGTCGCTGCGACCGCCGCCCCACCGGCGCCCGCCAGTACCGTGCGCCGCCCGATCCTGATGGAAGTGGACATGTTTTCCTCCGTTCCCGTGATTCGCCTTGTCGGGGAGTGTCCGCTGCTCCGGGACGCTTAGCACACCGGCCGGGGTCGCACAAGATGGTATGCAGATCGGCGAGAGATTGCATGCGATTTGGCAGGCATGCAGGCCTCCAGTTGTCGTGAGATCGCCGACAGGTCCGGCAGCGACGCCTGGTCAAGATTCGCCCCGGACGCCGCAACCACGCGCAACCGTTCCGGCAGTCGTCAGCCGCGAACGCCTGCCTGGCGCGGCGTAGCGCTGCGCCGGAGACGGACGCCTCTCGGTCGCGGCGGGGTCGCCGCCGGCCGCGGCGCGAACAAGGCCCGGAAATCGATCGGGCCCGGCTTCGGTGCCGGCGCCAGGTTCTCTGCCAGGCTCTCGAGGTGCTGAGCCATGCAACTCTGAGCCGTGGCAGGGTCGTGGGCGGCCATCGCCGCCAGCAGGGCGGCATGATCGGCCGCCGCGCAGCTCGGTCGCCCCGCCGGTTCGTAGAGCGCGAGAATCAGTGCGCTCCGCGAAACGAGCTGGCCGACGAAGCGCGCCGCCACGCGGTTGCCGGCGAGGGATGCGATGAAGCGATGAAATTCGCCCGAAAGACGCAGTTGGCCGTGCCGGTCTCCGGCCTCGATGGCGCCCCGCTCCTGAGCCAGGTTGTGCTCCAGGAGAGCCAGATCCGCTTCGCCCGCACGCCGCGCCGTCTCAGCGACCAGCGGCACTTCCAGCAATATGCGGGCCGCAAATACGTCGCGCGCTTCCTCGTAGGCGGGGCGGGCCACGGCAGCCGTATGGTTCGGCCGTTGCTCCACCAGCCGGTCGTGCGCCACCAACTGCAAGGCCTGTCGGATCACCGAGCGGCTGTAGCCGAAAGCGGAAGCAAGCCGATCTTCCGGGAGCGGTGTGCCGGGGGGCAGGCGATGATCGGTGATCGCTTCCACCAGCGCCCGGTACACGGCCTCGTCGGCCGCGCCGCGCCGTCGTTGGGCCGGCCTGTCGGGCACCGTCGCCGGGCCATTGCCACTTTGGGCCGGAATCCGTCTGCTCATGACCCGCCAGTATAAGGCAGCCGCTATTGCATGCAAAATCCTATCGGATTACCGGCTCCTCATCCCGGATCCGCCCCCCAAGAGGCCGTCACCAAACGAAGCCGGCGCGCCATGGGCCGGCCGCACCTCGAAGGCTCAACTCGTTGCGATGAACGGGCAAAAACCCGGCAGCCTCCTTGTGCCTGGAGAACGGCGCAGAGTACAGTCACCTGCCACGGCAGCCCGGGCCGCGCCGGCCCGGGCGCGGCCGGGGGGCATCCCCACACCGGTTGCCCCGGACAAAGCCTGGGCGGCGGGAGGGGCGTTCCTGCAGCGGAAATCAGACGACACGACGGCGCGCCCGCACCGCCATCTCGGCGACATCGTGCTCCATGCTCCGCAGAGGTTGCGGGCGTTGGTGCGCGCCGACGAGCTGTGGCTCGTCGCTCTCGCGGCCGCGATCGGCGCCCTGGCCGGGCTCGGTGTCGTCGTGATGGAAATCATCGCCCAGTTCATGCATCACATTCTGTTCGATCTGCCGGGAGATGCGCACCTCTCCGGGGTAAGCGAGATCCCGCACCTGAATGCGCTTCTCGTGCCCTCGCTCGGCGGGCTCGCTTTCGGCCTGATCGGCCTCGTCCTGGCCCGTTACCGCCCGGGCCGGATCGTCGATCCGATCGAGGCGAATGCGCTGCATGGGGGGCGCATGTCGCTCACCGACAGCCTGATCATGAGCGGCCAGACGATTCTCTCCAACGGTGTCGGCGCATCGGTTGGAATGGAGTCGGGCTATGCGCAGATCGGCGGCGCCATCGGCTCCTATCTCGGGCGGATGTTTCGCGTGCGGCGGAGCGATTTCCGCCTCCTGGTCGGCTGCGGCGCGGGGGCGGCAATCGGCGGCGCTTTCAATGCGCCGCTCACCGGCGCCTTCTATGGCTTCGAGCTGATCATCGGTACCTACTCGATCGTGACACTGGCGCCGGTGATGGTGGCCTCGGTGGTGGCGGTCCTGATCGAGCAGGCGCTCGGGGTTGCGCCGCCGCCGCTCGAAGTCATCATCCCCAGTACCATCCCGACCATCGATTACCTGCCGATCGTCGGGCTCGGCTTGCTGTGCGCGATGACCGGCATCCTGGTCATGCGGGGCGCGACGCTCACCGAATCGCTGTTCCGTAAGAGCGGCGTCCCGGCATGGCTGCGCCCGACCATCGGCGGACTGCTGGTTGGCAGCTTCGGGGTGGTGACGCCGCACGTGATGTCCTCCGGGCATGCAGCGCTGCCGGTGGTGTTCGGCGTTCCGTTCGCGCTTTCCTTCGTCGCGCTGATGATGGTGATGAAGGCGGCGGCGACGTCGATCTCGATCGGCTCGGGCTTTCGCGGTGGTCTGTTCTTCGCCTCGCTCTTTCTCGGCGCCCTGGTGGGCAAGCTCTATGCCGGGCTGCTCGTGCTCGTCACGCCGGTAGAAGTGATGTCCTCGACAGTGGGGATGGTGGTCGGAATGAGCGCGCTTGCCGCGACCGTTGTCGGCGGACCGCTGACGATGGCATTCCTGGCGCTGGAGACCACCGGCAGCCTGCCGCTGACGGCGGCCGTGCTCGCCTCCTCGGTGATTGCCGCACTGACGACGCGCCGGCTGTTCGGCTATAATTTCGCCACCTGGCGATTCCACCTGCGCGGCGAGGTGATCAGAAGCGCGGTCGATATCGGCTGGATGCGCAACCTGACAGTGATGCGAATGATGCGGCGCGAGGTGCGCACCGTCCGTGCCGATACCACCGTCAGCGAATTCCGCCGCGAATTCCCGCCCGGCAGTACGCAGCGGGTCGTGGCCGTGGATGATGAGGACGCCTATGCCGGAATCGTCCTCGTAGCCGAGGCGCATGCGACACCGCTCGAGGTCTGGCGCCTTTCAGAAATCCTGCATTGCCGGAATGCGATGCTGTTGCCGCAGATGACGGTGAAAGAGGCGGCCACGATCTTCGAACAGGCGGAGTCCGACGCGCTCGCCGTCGTCGATGACCTCAGAAGCAAGCGGGTGATCGGGCTCCTGACCGAGCAATATGCACTCCGCCGCTACAGCGAAGAACTGGAGCGCCAGCGCCGCCAGCTCTCCGGCGAGTAGAGTGCCGGCGTTGCGTTATGCCGCCCGCCTCAGATCGAGCGCCGACCAGATCGCCGAAAGTGCTGCCGCCAGATTCTCGATGTCGGCGTCCGAATGCAGCGGCGAGGGCGTGATCCGGAGCCGCTCCGTGCCGCGCGGCACCGTCGGGTAATTGATCGGCTGCACATAGATGCCGTGCTCCTGCACCAGCAGATCCGAAATCCGCTTACAGAGCGCCGCATCGCCCACCGGCACCGGCACGATATGGCTCGGATTACGCAGGTGCGGCACGCCGGCCGCGTCGAGCCTTTGCCGCACCGTTGCCACCCGCTCGTGCAGCCTTTCGCGCAACGCACCGGCATCCCTCACGTGCCGCACCGCCGCCAGCGCTCCTGCGGCGATCGCCGGCGGCAGCGAGGTCGTGAAAATGAAGCCGGAAGCAAAGCTGCGCACGAAGTCACAGAGCGCAGCCGAGCCCGCGATGTAACCCCCGATCACTCCGAACGCCTTGGCGAGCGTTCCCTCGATCACCCCGATCCGATCCGCGAGCCCTTCGCGCTCGGCGATCCCGCCACCGCCGGCGCCATAAAGCCCGACCGCATGCACTTCGTCGCAATAGGTCAGGGCGTCGAACTCCTCTGCTATATCGAGGAATTTCCCGAGTGGCGCAATATCTCCATCCATCGAATAGACCGATTCGAATGCCACCAGCTTCGGCCGCCCGGGGGCGATTGCCGCGAGCTGCCGGCGCAGATCCGTGGCGTCATTGTGCGCGAAAATGCGCCGCTCGGCGCGGCTGTGCCGGATCCCCTCGATCATCGAGGCGTGATTGGCGGAATCGGAAACCACTACCATCCCCGGCACGCGCGCGGCCAGCGTGGCAAGCGTCGTCCAGTTCGCCACGTATCCCGAGCCGAACAGCAGGGCTGCCTCCTTCCCGTGCAGCGCCGCCAACTCGGCTTCGAGCGCTACGTGCCCTGGGCTCGTGCCGGCGATGTTGCGCGTTCCTCCGGCCCCGGCGCCGTACCGCTCCAGCGCCTCGTGCATTGCCTTGAGCACTGCCGGATGCTGGCCCATGCCGAGATAATCATTGGAGCACCAGACCGTGACCGGCGCGCACCCGCTGCTGTCATGCCTGAGTGCGGCCGGGAATTTCCCCGCCAGGCGCTCGAGTTCGGCAAAATACCGATAGCGCCCATCCTTGCGCAGGCCATCCAGCTCGCTTCGGAAGAACGCTTCGAAATCCATGCCTCTGCTCCATCTGGCCCGCCCTCCGGCGTGCAGGGAGGAGATGCCCATACGCGCCCGCATCGCAGTACACAAGCTTCCTCCCGCGGACCCTCAGACGCGGCTGGCCCTCCCCGCCAGCCGCCACACGGCAAACAGGATGCGCGCTCCCGCCCGGATGGTCCCGCTCAGGGAACCCGCAACCTTCGAGCGTCCGCCGGCGCGCCGCCGACAGGGCATCGGCACCTCGAGTACCCTGAGCCCTGCCAGCGCGGCGCGGATTTGCATCTCGACATTCCAGCCATAACCCGTCTCCCGCATCTCGAGTGCCGCCAGCGCATCGCGCCGGATCGCGCGAAAGGCGCACATGTCGCTGTAGCGCACACCCGTCCGCGCAGCGATCACCGCCCCGACCAGCCGTCCCGCCAGCACCTGGTGCCAGAGCATCGCCCCCGGCTCGCGTTCGCCCCGGGTGCGCGAGGCGAGCACGAAATCATGCGTCCCCGCTGCGATCGGGCCGACCAGCCGCCCCAGCAGATCACCCCTGTCCGCCCCGTCCCCGTCGATGAATGCAATGATGTCGGCCCGTGCAACGGCCGCTTCCGCTCCCGCCTGGCAGGCTCGCCCATACCCCGGCCCGCCGACCGCGATCGCCCGCGCTCCCGCCCGCCGCGCCACTTCGGCTGTCCCGTCGCGGCTGCCGCCGTCGGCGACGATGATCTCGACCGCCATCGCGCGCGGAATTTCGCCGATCACCGCCGCGATCGTCTCCGCCTCGTCGAGTGTCGGGATGACGACCGCCGTGCGTGCGGTCGCGTTCACAGGCTCCAGCGCAGGCCGCAGTTCCGGCATGGCAGGGGCGGTGCGGGACCCAGCAAGGCGGCACGAAATTCTTGGTAGGCCGGGCCGTTCCAGATTTCGGCAAGCGTCTCCTTCGTCGCATCGCCCAGTGTGTAGGCGGCATGATCGCGCGCCGCGAACGGCGCGATGCAGCAGGGAAGTGCCCGCCCGTTCGCCGTGAAATACATCAGCGACCACGGCCGTCGGCAGGCCGACCACGGTGCGCTGTCGTTCCCGCGCCTGAGGCTGAGGCCCGGCTCCGTCGCCCCCGACGCGTCGAGCCTGACGCCAAGCCTGGAAGCAAGCGCCGTCGCCTCGCCGATCGCTGCATTGTCCTCGGCGCGAAGCCGGTCGAACAGCGCCTGGTCCGGCCGCGCCAGGCCGCGCCCGGTCTCGTCGAACACCAGCCGCTGCAAATAGACTTCCCGCACCCCCATGTCCGCTGCAAGCTGGACGAACCGGGGCAGCCCGGCGATCGTCTCGCGAAGCCCCGTGAGCCACAGCGAAACGGCTGGCTTTGCCGCGCCGGCCCGTTTCTGGAACTCGACGAACGCGGAAACGTTGCGGACGATGCGGGCAAAAAAGTCCCGCCCGCGCACCTTGCGGAAGCTCGCCGGATCCGCCGCATCCAGCGAAACCCTCAGCTCATCGAGCCGGCTTTCGACCAGCCACTCTCTCTCTCTCGGCGAGAGCAGCGTTCCGTTGGTATTGAAAAGAACATAAACCCCACGCTCCTTGAGGGTGCGGATCATCCGCGGCAGCCCGCGCACCAGCATCGGCTCTCCCACTCCGTGCAGCACCGCGCGCTTGAGGTCCGCTACCTGATCGACGATGCGGAGGAAAAGTTCGTAGCTCATGTCCGCCGGCGGCTCGAGCGCCTCGAACGTGCGCGGGCAGGTCTCGCAGAGCAGGTTGCAGCGATTGGTGACCTCGAGATAGAGGCAGACCGGCGGCGCTTCCGCCAGCCTCCCGCGCTCCTTCGCGACCGCCTCGAAATAACGCCTGGGATCGATCGTCGTGTTCATCCGATCGCCCTTCGGACGAGAGCGCCCGGTTCGCGATTGAGCCGCCGCCAGGCAAGCTCGATGCACGCGAGGGCCGCGAACGGGCCATAGATCAGCGCCGGCCACAGCGGATCGGTATGAATCGGGTCGAGATAAAGCAGGAAGCTTGCCGCCGGGAGATAGAGCTGAGCCGCGGAAGGGGCAATGCACAGCGGCACCAGCAGCCAGGCGAAATACCAGGGATAGTGCGGCGTCAGGATCAGCATCAGCGCCGTTGCAAGCAGCCCGGCATCGGCGGCCATCTCACGCGTGCGCGGCGCCGCGTCCTCCGGCAGCGCCCGCCGCCAGATCGCAAACCCGAGCCCCGCCAGCACGATCGCCATGACAACAAGATAAACCCGCCCCGCGAACGGCGGCAGCCGGACCAGCCTCCCCAGTATCTCCAGATAGAAGATGCCGAGCCCGTTCGTGATGCCCTCCTCGCGGACATAGCCCGGCAGAAAGCCGAGCACACGCCATCCGGTACTCGCGTAGGCCGCATAGAAAGCAACGACAATCGCTGCCGACAGCACGGGAAACGTCCACCCGCGCGGTCGCCACAGCGCCGGCAACAGCACCGCCGGCAGGAACTTGGCGAGCACCGAAGCCGCCCAGGCAGCCGCCGATGCAGCCGGCCGGCCTGCCGCCGCCGCAAGCAACGCCACTGCCACCGCGCCGGCGACGATCGCGTCGACATGGCCGTTGCCCGCGAACTCCCAGATCGGCACAGGCTGCCACGCATAGATGAGGATTCTCGCCAGGGGCTGGCCGGCCCGCCGCAACAGAGAAAGCAGGGCCGCGATGGCAACCAGGTCGAACCCCGTCATCACCGCCTTCATCCCGAGCAAGGTCGGGCTCAGCCTCGCCGCCAGCGCATACATCGCCTCCGCAAATGGCGGATAAATGGTCCGCGCCGTGTCCTTGCGGTTGATGCCCGGATAGATCGTCCGCTCGCGGAGACCGGCGAGCGCCGGCGCATCCGGCCGGTAGCGATAGGGATTGATTCCCTCGTTCTGCACCCTTCCGTCCCAGACATAGCGATAGAGATCGGTGGACAGAAAAGGCGGGCTGAGCAGCAAAGGCCCGCGCATCAGAATCGCTCCGCCCAGTATCAGGACCAGGCAGTGCGCCGGCAGTGCCGCCCGCAGCACGATCACGACCGCCGCCGCGTACAGCGCCATCTCCAGCATCATCAGCCAGACGAATCGACGAAGAAGCTGATCCGATCCGATCCCGTGCTGGCCCGGTAGATGCAGCCCGAGAGCCGCAGCATTGAGCCCGATCAGCCCGATCCCGATCAGGACTAAGGCAAAAACCCCCGTCCGCCCTCTGCGTTTCATTCGGTTTCCTGGCCCACAACCCCAAGCCGCGCCAGGCACGCTTTGGTCGCCGGCGCCCGTTCCGTTCCGGCATCGAGGGCGCCAGAGAGGCGGCGCAGCGTAGCCTCGTCATCGACATCGTACCAATAACGCAACAGGACCACCGGCAGCCCGATCTCCCGCGCCCGTGCCGCGGTCTCTTTCGCCACCGTGGCGCTGCTCCAGGCGATGTCCTGGAATATCCTCCGATGGAGCGCCTTCAGCCCGATCAGATAATAGCCGCCGTCCTCTGCCGGCCCGAGCACCATCCGGTCTCCTTCGCGCGCCAAGGCCAGGGCCGCCTCGGAAAGCACCGCGACCGGCAGGCTCGGGGCGTCCGCGCTCACCATGCAGGCGCCGGCGAAACCGTTTCCGAGCAGGCTCGCTGTCGCCTGGAAAAGGCCGCGTCCGATCCCGGAGATGCCGGCCTCTCTGATCGCCTCGCCATCCGCCAGCACGAACCGTGTTCCCGGCGCGACAACGCCCGCAAAACGGGCCTCCGCCCCGGCCGGCGCGTAGGCGACGAAGGGGCTGATCGGCGCCGCCCGCGCCGCCTCGCGAATCTTCTCCGTCACATCGGCAAGAAAGCTCTCGCTGAGCGCAACCGCCGCCGCTGGAGCAAAGGGCGGTGTCAGCCGCGTCTTCACCACCCCTTCGCGCGGTGCCTTGGCCATCACCGCCATCGCTATCCGCGATGCCGGCGGCTCGGATTGGTCAGCCAAGGATGCCGATGCGGCCCGCACCCGCCCGCCGCCTCAACGCATCCCATCCCAGCACCCGCCCCGGCGGATCGATGCAGTAGAGGCCCATGATGGTGATCAGGAAGAAATAGGTCCAAGGCCATTCCCCGGGTGCCGAATAGAGGCCAAGCCACAGATTGAGCGCCATCAGGATCCCGAGGATGGCGCCGAGCCGTGTGAACAGCCCGATGATCAGCGAGGCCCCGATCAGCGCCTCGATCGCATAAACGAGGGGTCCGAAAAGGCCGATATTCGGCAGCACGACAACCCGCACCAGCGTCGCCTGCAGCGGCACCGCAGCGTGCGCAACCTCCTCTTTCATCCAGTAGACCAATCCGCCGAAATGCGGCGGAATCTTCCACAGCGATTGCTCCCACCACATCGTCCCCGTGAGCACGCGGAGAGCCAGGAGGCCGAGCGCCCGCGTGCCGCGCTGCCCGCGATCCCGCCGCCAGGCAGCCAGCGCCCCGACCACCGCGACCGCCAGTAAAACCCAGTAGGCGACGATGAACAATCGGTTGCCGGCAGCAAGGTAGTCGCCCTTGGTCAGAAACACGATCGCATCGTGAACGGGATCGGGCGGCATCGCTCAACGCTCCTCTTCTTTCCGGTGATCGAGCCCGTCCCCAAGCCCTTCCCACGCCGCCCCGCAGGCGGCCAGAATCGCCAGCACGCCCTCTAGTCCCTCGTCCTCGCCTTTCTCGAAATCGCCCGCCACCTGCGCCATTTCATTGGTCAGATGCGCGAAACAGATCACCGGGCGGGCGCGCGCAGTGGCGAACGCATAGAGCGCTGCCGCCTCCATCTCGACGCCGATCAGCCCGAGCCCCTGCGCCCGCGCAATCGCGCCCTCCGTCTCGCGGAACGGTGCATCGGTGGTCCAGGTGCCGCCACGGAGAACCTTACGCCCGCACCGATCGAGCGCCCCTCCTACCGCCTCGCCCAACGCCGGCTCGATCCGGGAGAACGGCGCCGGCGCCATATAGTGATAGCTGGTGCCCTCGTCGCGCAGCGCCCGCTCGATCAGCATGAAGTTTGCATCCGGCTCAGCCGGTGCCAGGCGGCCGGCAGAGGTCACGCTCACCAAAAGTTCGCAGCCCGAAGCGAAGAGTTGTTCCGCCACCAGCACCGCGAACGCGGCGCCCACGGCGCGCCCGATGGCACCCATGCTCTTCCCGGCATGCCTGAACGCGACCAGATCCGTGTGATAGCAGGCCCAGTTCGGGCTCCGCTCGCCGCGACCGCTGTCGCTCAAGCGGCGCACCACGTCGCCGTCCGGGTCGAGCAGGCAGATGGGCGGGACCGGCGCTTCGGCAAGCCGCTTCTGCCGCCGCGCCTCGCGCAGAAGATTCCGCACCTGGAACACCGATGGCGCGCCGTACTCCTTGGCGGCGAGCAGGGGCGCAGAGAACGCCTCGCGTCCCTCAATCCGCTGCGGCGCCGAGAATGCTTCCATCATCCTTCTGCAGCACCACCGCCAGATGTTCGCCCAGCGGCCGCACCGCGCCGAAGCTTGCCCCGCCGCCGTTCCAGGTGCCGAGCGACGTCATCGAACGGACCACGTTCACTTCGGTGAGGGTGGCGCCGATATTCTCGCCGCCGCCGATATGGGTCGTGTGCAGGTCGTCGAACCCGAACAGCCAGATGCGCGCCACGCCGCTGCCGCGGCCTACCGCTACCCGAACCCTGTCTCCTGCCACCGTCATCGTGAGCGGTACCGCATCCCGTGCCGCGACGCGGCGCGCTTCAGCAATCGCGCGGACAATATCCGGCCGATCCGACCCGACGAGCTCTGTTTTCCCGTCCACCACCGCCTCGGGAGTGTACACCTCCCCGGATCGTCCGATCCGCGCATACCATTCCTGCCGTTCGGTCGCCGCGTTCAGCGAGTAGGGATCCGTCCAGCCGGTATCATTGAAGTATGTGACGTGCAGGTCGAGCGCCAGCAGATCCTTCTCCGCGGTCTTCAGTCGTCCGAGCAATCGATCGGCGGGCGGGCAGTCGGAGCATGCTTCGGAGGTGTAGAGCTCCAGAACGACCGGCCGTGCCGACGCCGCTGTGGGCAGAAGCAGGAGAGCGAGGAAAAACCAGCGAATCATCGAACGCTTTTCTCCAGCGATGCCCGCGCCCCGCTCAGCTCGCCTGCTCGAGCGCCTGCTCGATGTCGGCCAGGATGTCGTCGATATGCTCGATGCCGATCGAAAGCCGCACATATCCATCCGACACGCCGGTCGCGGCCTGCTCGGCCGGCGAAAGCTGCGAGTGCGTCGTCGATGCCGGGTGGATGGCGAGGCTCCTCGCGTCGCCGATATTGGCGACGTGATAAAACATCTTCAGCGCCGAGATGAAGCGCTTGCCCGCCTCCATCCCGCCCGCCAGCTCGAAGCCGAGCAGCCCGCCAAAGCCGCCGCTGAGGTAACGCTCCGCCAGCGCTTTTGCCGCCGCACCGTTGTAGCGGGGATGGATGACGCGGGTCACCCCTTTGCGCCCGGCCAGGAACGTCGCCACCTTCTCGGTATTCGCGCAATGCCGCTCGATGCGCAGCGGCAGCGTTTCCAGGCCCTGGATGATCAGGAACGCGTTGAAGGGCGAAAGCGCCGCGCCGAGATCGCGCAGCAGCACCACCCGCATGCGGATGATGTAGGCGATCGGCCCAAGCGGTTTCACCGCCTCGGTCCACACCGCGCCATGATAGCTCGGATCCGGCGTGTTCAGCAGCGGCTGGCGCTCCTTGTGCGAAGCCCAGTCGAAATTCCCCCCGTCCACCACCGCGCCGCCGATCGAATTGCCGTGCCCGCCGATATATTTCGTTGTCGAATACATCACCACGGCCGCGCCATGGTCGAGCGGCCGGCAGATGATCGGCGCCGCCGTATTGTCCATGATCAGCGGAATGCCGAGCGGCCGGCCGATCGCCGCCACCTCGCCGATCGGAAACACCGAAAGCTTCGGATTCGGCAGCGTCTCCGCGTAATAGGCGCGGGTTTTTGCGTCGGTCGCGCGGCGGAAATTCTCGGGATCCGCCGGATCGACGAAGCGGACCTCGATTCCCTGGTCCTTCAGCGTGTTGGCGAACATGTTCCAGGTGCCGCCGTACAAATCCGTCGAGGAAACGATGTTGTCCCCGGCGCGGGCGAGGTTCTGCACCGAGAACGCCGTGGCCGCCTGGCCCGAGGCGGTGGCGAGCGCGGCAACCCCACCTTCGATCGCCGCCAGCCGCTCCTCGAGCACCGCCGTCGTCGGGTTCATGATCCGCGTATAGATGTTCCCAAGCTCCTTCAGCGCGAACAGGTTCGCCGCATGCTCGGGGCTTTTGAACTGGTACGAGGTCGTCTGGTGGATCGGCACGGCGACCGAGCCGGTTTCCGGATCCGCACGCCAGCCGGCGTGCAAGGCAAGCGTTTCGGGATGGCGAGGTGGGTTTTGCATTGCAGATCCTCATGGCTCTCCGGGCCGGGACAGGATCGCCCGGTCGAAAGCAGCGGGTGGGGTGTGGATTGTCGCCCGCCAGAATGAACCGTTCAAGCCGTGCCCGCCACTTGCAATACGTCGCACCGGCCCCAGTGGATCCGGTATAGAATCCGTCCGCGACTCGGGGAGAACAGGAATGCGCTCCATTCTGATGATCGGCCCCATGATCGGCCTCGTCGGCCTGCTCGGCGGTTGCGGGACGTCGCAACCCGGCCGCACCGAAGGGGGCATGGCCACCGGTGCTGCCACCGGCGGCGCCATCGGGATCGTCGGTGGCCCGGTCGGGGTGGTGATCGGGGCTGCGCTCGGCGCCGGCGCCGGCGCGCTCACCGCCGTCAACACGAGTCCCGAGAAACTCAATCTCGGCAGCCCGCCCTGGAACAACTCCGGGGCCGGGGCCACCTCCGAGCCACCCGGTCCGATGCCGGCCGCCAATCAGCCCGCCCCGGCTGGCCAGCAACCCATTCCTCTCAGCCCGAATCCGGCCGGGTCGAACCCGGTCGGCCAGAACCAGGTTGGAACGGATCCCCTCGCACCGAACCAGGTCGGGTCCAGTCAGGCCGGCTCGACTGCGGTTACCGAGACCCCGATCGCCCCGCCTGCTGCCGGAACAAGTTCGCCGGCCACGCCGCCTCAGTAACGGCGAAGAAGCGCCACCAACCGGCCCTGCACCTTCACTCGCTCGGCCGGCAAAAGCCTGACCTCGTAGCGCGGATTCGCGGGCTCCAGCGCGATCGACTGGCCGCGCCGGCGCAGCCGCTTGAGCGTCACCTCCGCCTCGTCCACGAGTGCCACCACGATCTGCCCGTTCTCCGCCGTTTCAGCCTTGCGGATCACCGCTGTATCGCCGTCCAGGATGCCGGCCTCGACCATCGAATCCCCGGCGACCTCGAGCGCGTAATGCTCGCCACTGCTCAGCATGGCCAGCGGCACCTCTACCTGGGTGCCGGAATCGCGTAGCGCCTCGATCGGCAGGCCCGCCGCAATCCGCCCATAGAGTGGAATTTGCACCGCGCCCGCCTCGCCGGCGGCTCGCACCCCCGGCAGGCGGCCGGTGAAATCGCCGCGGATCACGTTCGGCTGAAACCCTCCCGCCTCGCCGCGTCCCTCGGCCCTGAGCGCGAGGGAGGAGCGCTGCGCCGTCTCCGCCGGCAGGCGCAGCACCTCGAGCGCCCTTGCGCGGTGCCGCCGCCGCCGCAGAAACCCCCGCTCCTCCAACGCCGAGATCAGCCGATGCACCCCCGACTTCGATTTGAGCTGCAGGGCCTCCTTCATTTCCTCGAAGCTCGGCGAAAAACCCGACGTCTTGAGATGCCGGTCGATGAAGACCAGAAGCTCGTGCTGCTTGCGCGTGAGCATGTAGGATCCAACCCTTTCGCGGCCGCCCTCGGTGGCCGGCCCGGCGCGATCGGAACAAACCGGCAACCCTGTTGGCTTCTAAAGCGCGCGCGGAAGCCGCGTCAAGCGATTCTCGCCGTCACTTCAGATGCCAAGCCGATCCAGGCGGATCACCGGAACCGCCGCGTCGGCGGGCAGGGCAGGGGCGTGCGGCGGCCGCACGATCAGGGCGTCGGCCTCGGCCAGGAGCCGCATCAGCGAGGAATCCTGGCGCGGGAACGCGGTCGCAACCAGGCGCCCGGCGCCATCTCGTGAAAGCCTGGCCCTGAGATGGTCGGCCCGTCCGTCATTGGCCGCCACCGCCGCGCCGAGCCTTGCCTCTTCGCTCGCCAGCGTCTCGCCCTGCTGCCCCATGAGCCGCGCCAGCATGGGCAGCAGAAACAGAATCGCACACACCATCGCAGACACCGGATTCCCCGGCAGCCCGAGAATCGGCACCTCGCCCACGCGCCCGGCGATCAGCGGCTTGCCCGGCCGCATCGCGATCTTCCAGAAATCGAGCACGAAGCCGAGCCGCCCGAGCCCCGCCTGCACCAGGTCGAACTGCCCGACGCTCGCTCCCCCGGTCGTCACCAGGAGATCCATCCCCCGCGCCGCCGCGGCCGCCTCCGCGATCGCCGCCGCGTCATCCCGCACGATCGGCAGCAGGATCGCCTCCCCACCGCCGGCCCGGACCAGCGCGCCCAGCGCATGCGCATTCGAACTCACGATCCCACCCGGCGGCAGCACCTCCCCTGGCAGCGCGATCTCGTCGCCGGTGGCAAGAATCGCCACCCGCGGCGCCCGGCGCACCGCGATCCAGGGATGATTCGCCGCCGCCACAAGCCCGATATCGCGCGCCGTCAACCGCTTTCCAGCCGGGGCGAGCACAACGCCTTCCGAGAAATCCTGCCCGGCCCGCCGGATATGCTGTCCGTCTCGCACCGCCTCGCCGATCACGATGCATGATCCTTCGTCCTTCGCATCCTCCTGCAGCAGGATCGCATCCGTCCCTTGCGGCATCACGCTGCCGGTGAAGACGCGCACCGTCTCGCCCGGCCCGACGCGCCCGGCAAACGGGTGCCCGGCCGGCGCACTGCCGATCACCGTGAGCCGCGCCCCCATCCTCCCGTCCACGGTGCGCAGCGCAAACCCGTCCATGGCCGAAACATCGCATGGCGGTTGCGTGCGCCGCGCCACGATCGGCTCGGCGCTCACACGACCGAAGGCCATGGCCAGCGAAACGACTTCCGCGGGCGTCGGCCTGAGTGGCGCCAGGATCCGCGCGCGTGCTTCCTCGACGCTCAGCATCGGCTGCCTGGCCTCACGCCGCGCGATACTCGCCGGACTTGCCCCCCGCCTTGTGGGTCAGCCTGAGTGCCTCGATCCGCATGCCCCGATCCACCGACTTCAGCATGTCGTAGAGGGTCAGCGCCGCCACCGCCGCCGCCGTCAGCGCCTCCATCTCCACCCCCGTCTTCCCGTTCGTCTTCACCGTCGCCGCAATCTCCACCGCCGGCCCGGCCTCGTCCGCAGCAAGTGTTATGGCCACTGAAGAAAGCGCCAGCGGATGGCAAAGTGGAATGAGTTCGGCGGTCCGCTTGGCCGCCATGATGCCGGCAATCCGTGCCGCCGCCAGTACATCCCCCTTCGGTGCCGTTCCGTCCAGTATCCGCGCCAGCGTGGCCGCCAGCATGACGACCCGCGCCCCAGCCGTCGCCGTCCGCTCGGTCTCCTGCTTGCCGCCCACATCGACCATGGCGGCGCGGCCCGCGTGGTCGAGATGGGTAAGCCCCTTGCTCATTCCTCGCCGAGCAGCCGCCGCGTTGCCGCCGCCACGTCCCTCTCGCGCATCAGTCCTTCGCCCACCAGGAAGCAATGCGACCCCGCCGCCACCAGTCGCCGCACATCGTCATGGCTCGCGATCCCGCTCTCGCTGACCAGGAAACGATCGGGTGGCACCTGCGGCGCCAGTTCCAATGTGATATTGATATCTGTTTCCAACGTCTTGAGATTACGGTTATTGATTCCGATCAATGTCGTCTCGAGCCCAAGTGCCCGCTCGAGTTCCCTGGGCTCGTGCACCTCCGCCAGCACGTCCATGTCGAGGGCCCGCGCCAGCGCCTCCAGCTCTCGCGCCTCCTCGTCTTCCAGCGCCGCCATGATCAGGAGGATCGCGTCGGCACCCATGGCCCGGCTCTCATAGATCTGCCACGGATCGAGAATGAAATCCTTCCGCAGCACCGGCAGATGCACCGCCGCCCGCGCCGCCTTCAGGTGCACCGGGCTGCCCTGGAAGTAATGGGCGTCAGTGAGCACGGAGAGGCAGGTGGCACCGCCTGCCTCGTAGGCACGGGCCAGCGCCGCCGGATCGAAGTCGGGCCGGATCAGCCCCGCCGAAGGAGAAGCCTTCTTGATCTCCGCGATCAACGAGAAGCCTGCCTCCGCGACCCGCTCCTTGAGCGTCAGGCCGAACCGCCGCGTGCCTTCCTCTGTGCCGCCAATCCGGCTCTTCAGCGTCTCGACGCTCGTCTCGGCCTTCGCGCTGGCCACCGCCGCCCGCGTGTCCTGGCAGATGCGCGCGAGCGCGTCCGGCGCCACCCCGGGGCTCATCCGACCGCCCTCGCGCTCTCGCTTCTCAGCGCCTCGAGCGCGGCCAGCGCCCGGCCCGAGGCCACCACCTCGGCCGCCTCCGCCACCCCGGCACGCACGTTCGAAGCGTGCCCTGCCACCACCAGCGCCGCGCCCGCGTTGAACAGCACGGTATCCCGGTACGGTCCCGGCTCGTCCATCAGCATCGCCACCAGCGCGGCCGCATTCCGCGCCGCCTTGCCGCCGCGGATGGCCTCAGCCGGCGCGCGCTCGAACCCGGCCTCCTCCGGGGTCAGCACGAATTCCCGGATGCCGTCCGCCGACAGCGCCGCCACCTGGTTCTCACCCGCCAGCGTCAGCTCGTCGAGCCCCTGGCCGTGCACCACCCATGCCCGCTCCGAGCCAAGCCGGCCGAGTGTTTCCGCCATCGGCCGCGCCCATTCCGGGGCAAACACGCCGACAAGCTGGCGCCGGACGCGCGCCGGGTTGGCGAGCGGGCCGAGCAGGTTGAAGATCGTCCGCGTCCCGATCTCCTGGCGCGGCCCCCCCGCATGATGCAACGCCGCGTGATGGCGCGGCGCGAGAAGAAACACCGAGCCGGCAGCATTTAGCACCTCCGCCAGACGGGGAAACGGGATCTCGATCTTGACCCCGAGCGCCTCCAGCACGTCCGCTCCTCCGGTCTGAGAGGAAAGCGCCCGGTTGCCGTGCTTGGCCACCGGCACGCCGGCGCCTGCCACCACGAACGTGACCGCGGTCGAGACATTGAGTGTTCCGGCCGCATCACCCCCGGTGCCGCAGACATCCATCGCCTCTGCCGGCGCCTCCACCGCCACCATGCGCCGGCGCATCGCCCTGACCGCGCCGGCAATCTCCGCTACCGTCTCGCCCCGCACCCGCATCGCCATCAGGAGGGCCGCGATCTGCGCCGGTGTCGCCTCTCCCGACATGATGATCCCGAACGCCTCTTCCGCCTCCGGCTCGCTCAGCGTGGCGCGATTCGCCAGGCGGGCGAGAACAGGCTTCAGCCCTGACAACACGGTGGGGCCGCTCAGGCCGCCCTGGCGGGAGCGTTGGCGCCGCGGACGACGGCCAGGAAATTGGCGAGGATCGCGTGTCCCTCCTCGCTGGCGATGCTCTCCGGGTGGAACTGTACCCCGAACACGGGCGCCACCCGGTGCCTGAGACCCATCACGATTCCGTCCTCCGTCCAGGCGGATACCGCAAGCTCGGCCGGCAGCGTGGCGCGGGAAACGACCAAGCTGTGATAGCGGGTGGCGACGAGCGGGTTTTTGACCCCGGCGAACAGGGGGCTGCCGTCATGAAAGATGCGGCTCGTCTTGCCGTGCATCGGCACCGGCGCCCGCTCGATCGTGCCCCCGAACGCCTGGCCAACCGCCTGGTGCCCCAGGCACACGCCGAGAATCGGGACCTTGCCCGTCGCGGCGCGGATCAGCGGAACGCAAATTCCCGCCTCGTTCGGCGTGCAAGGCCCCGGCGACAGCACGATCGCCTCCGGCTTGCTGGCCAGCGCCTCTTCCACACTGATCGCATCGTTCCGCCACACCTCGGAGGTGCCGCCGACCTCGCCCAGGAAGTGCACCAGGTTGAAAGTGAAGCTGTCGTAGTTGTCGATCAGGAGCAGCATGGCGCCATTCTGGGAAGCCTCCGCGTCGGGGTCAATGCGGGTCCGCGACACCCGCTCATCCTTCGCTCCGGGGCTGCGGCAGGTCGGCGGCCAGGTTCCGGCGGTAATGGATGAACCCGGTCCGCTCCGCGATCCGGTCGTAAAGCCGCATCGCGACCGTGTTCGTCCCGTGCGTCAGCCAATAAACCCTGACGCATCCGTCCCTGGCGGCGGTTTCGTAAACGTAGTCGATCAGCCGCCGGCCGATCCCCTGTCCCCGTATCTCCGGCGCAACGAACAGGTCCTGGAGGTAGCAATAATCGCCCTCCGTCCAGGACGAGCGATGCCGGATGTGATGCACGAGGCCGACCGCCGAAGAGCCCTGCCAGGCCAGCGCTCCGCCAAGCGGCTCCGCCGGATCGAGCAGCCTTGCCCAGGTCACGTTCGAGACTTCCGGCGGAATATCGATCTTGTAAAAAGCCTGGTAACCGCGCCACAGCGGCAGCCAGGCCGCATGATGCCCGCGCTCGACGGCCCGCACCTCGATCCCGTTCCCGCGTGGCATCCCGGCTGCCCCTCTTTCTGTATGCCTGCCCTCGGGCGGCGAGGTGTCAGTGGTGGGAGGTGTTCCAGTTCGAAATGAACTGCATCATCTTGCCTTGCAGCAGGTTTCTCTCGTTCATGTTCTGGCTGTTCGCCATGTTGAAGAGCGCATTCTTGAGTTCCGTGCAGCCCGGCTGATTCCGGAACTCGTGCAGCCATGCGCACAGCACCACCACCGCAAGCTCCGTGCATTGCCCGACGAACGGATGATTGTTGCTTTCCATCTCCGCCGGCAGGAATGTGTACTCGAAGTTGGCACCTCCCACACCCGTGCCACCGACGAGCCCGCTGATCGAGGCCCCAAACTTCCTGGCATCCTCCTGGCTAACCGGAATTTCAACGCTGATCGCCGTCGGGTCGTGGATCATCGTTGCATCGTTGTACCACGTCCCTTCGCAGGTGAATCTGTTCTTGGTGCCCATCACATTCGCGACCATCGTTTTCACCTGCGCGGTCATGTAGCTGCTGGGATTCCACCCGACCACGGCCGCGACAGTGCCGTCGACCCGCGCCAGCATCGCTGTATGTCCGTTATAAGCATAACCGATACAGGCTTTCGGCTCGGAGATCGTGAAGGTGCTGAGAAGCCTGCTTCCCCAGAAGCTCCCCTGGCCTTCGCCCGGCGCATCGTGGAACAATCCGCGCATGCTGGAGACCGCGACCAGCCCGATCGCATTCCTGTTGTTTACTGTCACCGCAACGACCATGTTTGCCTCCCCTCCGTAAAGCGCGTCGATTTTTAGACGCTTCCGCAAAAATGCACAACGAGCACGGCGTCGGTTGCCTCACTCCCGCCGCAGGATGCGCGGCGCATCGTCCGCCCAGGAAACCGAAACGCGCGTCCCCTGCGCCAGTTCGCTCGCCTTGTCGCTCGGCATCGCCGCCGTCACGCTGCCGTGCCCATCGGCAAGCTCGATCCTGAGGCTGGTCAGCGCACCGAAGAACGTCCGTCCGGCGACCGTCCCGTCCAGTCCGCCGTTCGCGCCCTCCGGTCCCACCCGCACCGTCTCCGGACGCAGCAGGAAGTAGATGCGTGTGCCCGCCGCCATCCCCTGCGCCCGCGCGGCCCGCACTTTCCGCCCGAACAGCGCGACGATTCCTTCCCTCCCGTCCACCACCTCCGCCGGCAACTCCGCCACCGCACCCACGAACCGCGCCACGAAGATGTTGTCCGGCTCGCCATAGATCGCAGCCGGCGTGCCCACTTGCGAAAGCTGGCCCTGGTGCATCACCACCACCCGATCCGAGATGGAGAGCGCCTCTTCCTGGTCGTGCGTGACGAAGATCGTCGTTACCTTCGTCTCCTGCTGGATGCGCCGGATCTCCTCGCGCAACTGCACCCGGACCTTGGCATCGAGCGCCGACAGCGGCTCGTCGAGAAGCAGGGCCAGAGGGCGGATCGCCAGGGCCCGCGCCAGCGCCACGCGCTGCTGCTGCCCGCCGGAAAGCTGGTGCGGATATTTTCCCCGGTGCTGCGTAAGCCCGACCAGTTCCAGCAGCTCTCGCGCTCGCTCCGCCTGCTCATTCGCATCGACCCGCCGCACCTTCAGCCCGAAACGGATATTTTCCTCCGCCGTCATGTTCGGGAACAGCGAGTAGGCCTGGAACACCATCCCCATCTGCCGCTTCGCCGGCGGCTCGGCGGTGATCTCCGTCCCTGCCAGCCTGACCGTGCCCCGGTCCGGTTCCTCGAACCCGGCAACGATGCGGAGCAGCGTCGTCTTGCCGCATCCCGAAGGCCCGAGCAGGGACACGAACTCGCCCTCTTCCAGCGCCAGCGAAACATCGCTCAGCACTTTCACCGGGCCGAAGCTCTTCGCCACTCCCTCGACTTCGAGATAGCCCATCAGCGCGCCCCTCCGATCTGCACCTGCCCCCTTCCGGTCAGCAGCACGCCCAGCATGGCAAGCCAGGTGATCAGGAACGAAAGCAGCGTCAACGCCGCCGCCTCGGTCGCCGCAGTCTGGCCGATATAGTTGATATAGACCGCAAACGTGTTGAACAGCAGGATGTTCGCGAACGTGAACTCACCCATCACGATCGCGATCGTCAGCAGCGCCGCCCCGATCAGCGCCGTCGAGAGATTGGGCACGATCACCCGGAACATGATCGAGAGCCAGCCCGCTCCCACGCTCTGCGCCGCCTCCGTCAGGGTGCGCAGATCGAGCGCCCGCATTCCCACTTCGAGCGCCCGGTAGGTGTAGGGAAGGGCGAGAATGACGTACGGCACGACGAGATAGTTGGCTGTGCCGACGAACCACGAAGGCCCCCTGTAAAGCGCCGTCAGTCCGGCCACCAGCGCGATCGGCGGCACCACGAACGGCAATACCGAGACGAAGTCGAACAGCGCGCGGAGCCTCTGCACGCGGAGGTTCATCCAGAACACCGCCGGCACCAGGATCACCAGCCCGACCAGGATCGTCTCGATCGCGAGCCGGAGCGACAGCCCGAGGCTTTGCCAGAGCTGCTGCTCGTGCACGAGCGCGATATAGGCACGCAGCCCGTAGCGGTTGCCGCCCTCCCAGAAGCTGAAGGCGCCGGTCGAGACCAGCGGCACCAGGAAATAGAGCCCGATCAGCAGGAGCCCGATTTTCGGCCCGGTTTCGGAACGGCGCCGTTTTCTCATGGCCGCGCCCAGCGTCCGACCTGGCGGGCGATCAGCGCATAAAGCCCCATCACCGCCACCATGACGAGAATCATCCCGAAGGCGAGTGCCGCCCCGGTCTGGGGTGAGAGCATGACATTGCCCGAGAGCACATTGCTGATCTCGACCGGCACCAGTGCGACGATCCCCGAAGAGATCGCGTAGGGTGTCGCATAGGCCGAGAACGCATTGCCGAACAGCAGGATATAGGCCGAAAGCAAGGACGGCAGCAAAATCGGCAGCCCGACATACCGCCAGTAATCGATGCTCGAGGCACCGAGGTTCTCCGCCGCCTCCCGCCACTGTTTCCGCAGCGCCTCCAGCGCCGGCGTGATCACGATGATCATCAGCGGCACCTGGAAATAGGCGTAGACGATGACGAGCCCGAGGATCGAATAGAGCCGGAACCCGGCGCCATAGAGGTCGATCCCGATCGACTTCAGCCAGACCGTGATCACCCCGAGGCTGCCCAGCGTCGCAATGAACGCGAACGCCAGCGGCACGCCGGCGAAATTGGCAGCAACGGCGCTGAATGTGGTGACCAGCGAGCGGAGGCCGCGCGGCATCCCCGGCCGCATCACGAAATAGGCCGCGAGCGCCCCGATGACGAGGCCGACCAGGGCCGAGGTCGCCGAAAGCTCGATCGAGTTGCGGAACGCGATCAGCGTCTGTGCCTGATCGAGTTCGCCGACATAGCGCCAGGTGAATCCGTGCGCGCCGCTGAAGGCGGTCGCCAGCAGCATCAGCGTCGGCAGAATCAGGAAGGCAGAGACGTAGAGAAGGAACGGTCCGACAAAAATCAGCGTCAAGGCGCCGCCCGACCGGGCAAAAAACCCGGCCGGACGGGTGCCCGTTCGTGTGCCGGCTGCGGCGGCAGCCTGGCTCACGCCTTGACCATCTTCGTCCAGTTCGCGGCCAGTGCGGCCTGTGCCTTCTTGCTCTGGTCGTTGCTCGAGAATAGCGCCTCACCGTAGGGCGCCGCCGGCGGCAGATCGGCCATCAGCTCCTTGGAGATCGCGCCACGCTTCACCATGTCGGCAAAGCGCGCCGGATGTGCGAAGCCCTGCAGGAACAGGATCTGTCCCGCATCCGAGTAGAGGAACTCCTCCCACAACTCCACCGCCCGCGGGTTCGGCGAATACTTGCTGATCGCCTGGCAGTAGAACGCACCATAGGGCTTCGCGCCCTCTGGGATGATGGTGTCGATCTCGACCATCCCCTTCGATTTCTTCGCCTGCGCCAGATTGAGATAGTCCCAGTTGACGACGATCGGTGTCTGCCCGGAGACGATGCTCGCCGCGGTCGCGGAGGTCGGGTTGAAGTTGCCGAGCTTTGCCAGCTCGGCAAAAAACTGGATGCCCGGCATGATGTCGTCGAGCGAACCGCCATTCGCGATCGCGGCCGCCATGACCGCGCCGAACGCGGCGCCGGCCCCGAGCGGGCTTCCATTCAGCGACACCATGCCCTTGTATTCCGGCTTCTTGAGATCGGCCCAGCTCATCGGCGCCGTCTTCGCGACCGAGCGGTTCACGCCCAACGATATCAGCCCGAAATAATCTCCGAACCACAGCCCGTTCGCATCTTTCATGGCGTCCGGAATGCTGTCCCAGGTCGCCACCTTGTAGGGCCGGAAGAGGCCTTCGCTCACGCCGATCAGCGCGAACGAGAGTCCGACATCGACCGCGTCCGGCCCGCGCGACTGGCCCTTCATCGAGCGGATCGACTGCAGCTCCTGCGCCGAGCTGTCGTCCGGCGCCGCGTTGTTGACCCGGACACCGTACTTCTTCTCGAAAGTGCTGATGATGGTGCCGTAATTCGCCCAATCCGGCGGCAGGGCAATGGTATTGACGGCGCCTTCCGCCCGCGCCGCCTTGATCAGCGTGGCATCTGTTGCACTCGCGGCGCGTGCCGCCCGCGGCAGGAGGCCGGCGGCAGCACCGGCGCCGGCTAGGAGCATCAGCTCTCGCCTTCCCACGCAAGCTGAAACGGTGGCCCTGAAGTCGCGCATCGTTGTCCTCCCCGATCATCGACCGGGTCCGTTTACCACGAATCCCCGGGGCCGGAACGCGCGTCCCGTGACGCATTTCCTACGGTGCATCTCCTGCCTGGCGGCCGGCCACGGGTCCCGCAACCCGCTGCCCGGCGCCGTCAGCGTTGCCGGCTCTGCCACTCCGGAGCCGTAAAAACCGGCACCTCGAGGGGAGGAAGGGGCGGCCGGCCGAGGATGGCATCGGCCGCCTTCTCGGCGATCATGATCGTCGGCGCGTTGAGGTTGCCGGTGGTGATCGAGGGCATGATCGAGGAATCGACCACCCTCAGCCCCGCAAGCCCGAGCACCCGTGCCTCCGCATCCACGACCGCCCTTGCATCCTCCGCCCGGCCCATCCGGCAGGTGCCGCAGGGATGGTAGGCGCTCTCGACCTTCTGCCGCACGAAGGCGTCGATCGCCTCGTCGGAGACCACCTCTGCCCCCGGAGCAATCTCCCGCCCACGGTAGCGGCCGAACGCCGCTTGCGCGAAAATCTCGCGTGTCAGGCGAACCGCTGCCCGCATCTCAACCTTGTCGTCCTCGTGGCCCAGATAATTGAAGCGGATTTGCGGCTTCTCCGCGGGATCGGCGGAGCAGAGCCTGACATCGCCGCGGCTCTTCGAGCGCATCGGCCCGACATGGGCCTGGAAGGCGTGTTCCGAAACCAGCGTGCTGCCATCGTAGGATACGGCAAGCGGCAAAAAATGATACTGGAGGTCGGGATATCTCACGCCGGCGCGGCTGCGGATGAAGCCACCGCTCTCGAAATGATTGCTGGCGCCCGGCCCGTCGTGAAACAAGAGCCAGCGGATTCCGATCATCATCTTCGCAAGCGGCCGCTGGGTCGGATAGAGCGTGACCGGCTCGCGGCACGCCACCTGGAAATAGAATTCCAGATGGTCCTGCAGGTTTTCTCCCACTCCTGGCAAATCCCGCACCACGTCGATCCCGTGCCGGCGAAGCTCCGCCTCCGGCCCCACACCGGAAAGGTTCAGAAGCTGCGGCGAGTTGATCGGCCCGCCGGCGAGGATGACCTCCCGCCGCGCCCGGGCCTCATGCTCCTGCCCCGCCCGGTGGTACCGCACACCCACCGCCAGCCGCCCTTCGAAGACGATCCGGCTGACCAGCGCCCCGGCGCGGAGCGAAAGGTTGCGCCGCCGCAACGCCGGCCGCAGATAGGCATTCGCCGCGCTGGCACGCACGCCGCGATGGACGGTCATGTCCATCCGGCCGAAGCCTTCCTGCCGGAAGCCGTTCATATCCTCGGTCAGCGGATAGCCGGCCTGTCGCCCGGCCTCGATGAAGGCCCGACAGAGCGGGTTCGAGAGCGTGCCGCAGCAGGTGTTGAGAGGGCCTTCTCCGCCGCGCCACGCATCGCCTCCTTCGGCGCGCGTCTCGGCGCGGCGGAAATAGGGCAGCACGTCCCGATAGGCCCAGCCGTGCGCCCCCTCTTCCTCCCAGCGATCGAAATCGAACGGATTGCCGCGCACATAGACGAGGCCGTTGATCGAGGAGGAGCCGCCGATGACCTTGCCGCGCGGGCAGGCGATGCGCCGCCCGTCTAGTCCCGGCTCCGGCTCGCTTTCATAGAACCAGTTGTAGCGCTCTCTGTTGATCGGGATCGCCAGCGCCGCCGGCATCTGGATGCACATCGAGCGATCCGAACCGCCCCTCTCCAGCAGCAGCACGGTATGGCGGCCGTCCTCGCTCAGCCGCGCCGCCAGCACGCATCCGGCCGATCCCGCACCGACGATCACATAATCGCATTCGTCAACCGCCATGATCGTCGCTGATAGCCCTTGCCCTTGCCGGCCGGGAGGGGGCCGCTGCCCCGTCGGGGCGGAGTTGCCTTTAATGCAAGTTACTTGCTATTTATGCAAATCCCTGCCAGCCTCGGCCGATGCAGGCCAAAGCGATTGCAGAGCGGATTGGCGCCGGGATCAGGCGGGCACGCACGGCCCGTGCGATGACGCTCGCCGCACTCGCAGGGCGTGCCGGCTTGTCGGAGGCGTTCCTCTCGCGCGTCGAGCGCGGCGAAGCGTCGAGTTCGGTTGCGAATCTGGTGAAGATCGCCGCCGGGCTCGGGCTCGGCCTGCAAGATCTGCTCGGAGAAAGCGTGAAGCCGGAGCGAACGGTCCTCGCGGTCCATCGCGGCAGCGAAGCTGATCGCGACTCCGAACTGGAAAGCACGGGATATCGCTGGCATCGCATCGTCGGTGGCGCGCCGCGCGATCGCATCGCCGTCTTTCATCTGGTTTTTCCGAAGCGGAACCGGATGCGTGTCATGGTCTCGCATCCGGGGCAGGAACATTGTTATGTGCTCTCGGGAGAGATCGCTTTCTTTGCCGGCGGCGAACGGCACCACCTTCGCGCCGGCGACAGCATTTTCATCGCCTCGGAGCAGCCGCATCGTGCAGAGGCGGCAGGCGGAGGCGAGGCGCATGTCCTGATGACGGTGGCGAAGCCCGAACATGAACCGGAAGCTCTCGACTGGTGGCGGATGCCGATCAGCGGAGCATGCCGGCGGCCAGATCAGTCTAAGCCGCGAACCAAGGAGGAAATCTCATGACCGAGGCTCTGGTTCCCCGCCAGGCGTCACGCCAACACCACCTGCCATTCGAGACCCGCCACATCGACGATATGCAATGGGAGACCATCCGCTGGCCCGGCGAGACCGGCAAGATGCTGTTTCACCCGCGGCCGGAACGCCCGACCGAGCCGAATGCCGGCATTCTGCGCCTCGAGCCCGGTGCGCACCATCCGGAGCACTACCACGGCTTCGCCCAGGTCTGGTACATCCTGTCCGGAGAATATGAGATCGACGGCAAGCTGCATGGCCCGGGCACGATGCTGTTCCATCCCGATCCCCATTTCGAGGGTGCGTTGCATACCAAAACCGGTGGCGAGATCCTGATCGTCCAGTACCCCGGACCGACGACGACGGAACGGCCGATCTACAGTGAGCGCTTCAACGTGAAGGAGCGGCGTTCCGTTCCGGAGGAACGCATCGACCGCTGATGCGTCCTTCCTCCGGACTGGACTCGGCCTGGCGGCGAACGGAGGGCGATCAGCGCTACGCAAGCCAGGTGGCACGCCGGATCGTGCAAGCCGAAACGGCACGGCACCTTCTGCGCCACCGCCTCGCAGGGGAGAGCGGGAGTCTTCGGATGCAGGATCCGTCCAGGCTGACCCGGGCTGACAGCGACTGCCGGTGTCTGGTTCGATGCGGCAGCAGAGCGTGGCGCTGCCGCGGTGCTGCCCGGGCCGCTGCATGGGCTGCCGGTCGGCGCCAAGGACGTGCTCGACACGGCCGATATGCCAAGCGAATGCGGCTCTTCCAGCGGCTCGGCCGCCGGCGTTACCGGGGGCGGCACTTTTCGATGGCATGAAGGGTGCGGCCCGCATCCTCTCGCCCAGGAGAGAATCATGCGCAAACTCTTTCTTGCTGCCGCACTCGCAGGTATTCCGGCGACGCCATCGCCCCGCCAAGCGCGCGGCGGCATCGCCGCGACGAATTAGTCCCTTGCCGACTTGAGTGACTTCACCCCTCGGGCGGTCCGGCAACGGCATCGATCCGTGTTCATTCCTGAGCGTTGTGCCGGCCGGCCGGGATGACGGGCTCGGAGAATTTGCCGCGGCCGTTCCGCCTCGGCACCAGGGAGCGACTGCAGCGGGTTCTCCGGGCAGCAGAGCGGCGGCTCCGCCTCGATCTCTGGTTTCCCCATTCGCCGCTGTTCCTCGCGGTCCTCATCCTGGGCCTGCTGCTGGTCCGCCACGCGCACCGCGCCGCGCTGTTCGCGCATCTCTCGGCCCATGCCCCGCTCACCGCCTCGCCGGACACGATCGCCGCCGTGATCGACGGTGCACCGAGTGCCGTCATCGGGGCGTTCCTGATCGTGATGTCTTTCGGCCTCTTGCGGCGCTCGAGGCTCGCCTGGGTCATCGCACTGATCAGCGCAACCGCGAGCTTCCTTCTGGCCGCGCTCGGCTGGAGTGGCGGAATCCAAAGCCACGCGCGACTGCTGATCTACAACGGCTGCGTTCTCGCGCTGCTGCTCCTCTTCAGTCACAGGTTCAACCGCAGCAGCCTCGCCTCGGCAACGCTGTTCGCGATCGTCAGCGTTGCTTCCCTGCTTGCCTACGCGGTACTTGGCAGCTTCCTGCTCGGGGCGAGCTTTGCCCCGCCGATCACGGATCTCCTCACGGCCCTCTATTACGCGATCGTCACCATGAGCACGGTCGGCTACGGCGACGTCGTACCCAAAACCAACGACGCGCGTCTGTTTACGGTCTCGATCATCGTGCTCGGGATCACGGTCTTCGCGACCTCGCTCAGCGCGCTGTTGTTGCCGGTAATCTCGCGTCGGGTAGAAGGGCTTTTTCAGAACCGGGAGAGACGCGCAGTGCGCAGCAACCATTACATCGTCGTCAGTGACAGTGCGCTTGCCCGCAATACCCGCCGGGAGTTGAAGGCGCGAGACTTGCCCTTCACCGTGCTGCTCGCGCACGCCCCGGAGGGCCCAACTCCGCCGCACGACGTGCTGTTCGGCGATGCGACTGATCTCGATGTTCTGCGCGAAGCCGGAGCCACGGAAGCGAAAGCGATCCTCGCCCTCGGACTGGACGATTCGGAAAATGCGTTCATCGTCATGGCGGCCAGGGAGCTCTCGGAGAGCGTGAAGACCGTGGCGGCGGTCAACGACGCGCGCAACATGGAGCGCGTCAAGCGGGTGCATCCGAGCCTCATCATCGCTCCGCAGGTGCTGGGCGGCTCGCTATTGGCGATGGCACTTTCCGGCGAGAAGCTGGACGACGCGAACCTGGTGGAGCAACTGCTGCATTTCAGCACTTGAGGCATTCCCTCGCCCAACAGGCGCCAACCTCCGCGCCGTCGTTGCCCGCAGCGATCTCGCCCGCGGCGGGGCGTGTCGAAGCCCGGGTGCGTTACCCGCCCGCTTCCTTCTCGCGAAGCGCTCCGGCGACCTCTGCCACCACCCTGTCCCAGGCGCCGGGCTTCGGCTGGCGGAACAGCCTGACCGAAGGATACCAGGGCGAATCCTGGCGCCCGATGAGCCAGCGCCAGTCCGGCGCGTGCGCAAGCATGATCCAGGTTTCCTTGCCGAGTGCGGCCGCGCAATGCGCAACCGAGGTATCGACCGCGATGACCCGATCGAGCGCCGCAATCAGCGCCGCCGTGTCCGAGAAATCCCTGATCTCGTGTGAAAAATCGATCAGTCCCGGATGCCCCGCCGCCTCTTTCGCGCGCGCTCCCACCTGCAGACTGACGAAGGAAACGCCACCTGTTTGTAGAAGCTGTGTCAGCGCCGCACCCGGCATCGACCGGCGCCGGTCATTGGAGTGCCGCGGATTCCCCGCCCAGGCGAGCCCGATCCTCGTTCCGCCCGGCAGCCGCTCCGCGAAACGCTGCGCCCGCCCGGCATCGGCGGCGAGATAGGAGGCCGGCGCCGGGATGGTCTCGAGCCTGGTGGCGAACCGGTGCGGCAGGCTCATCTGGTTGACCCAGCAATCATACGGAGGCAGCGTCGCCGCCCCGCGCGCAACGACCGCTGCGAGGCCCGGCATCAGCGAGGCCGGCTGCGCCGACAGCAGGGGCACCAGCGCCGCGTCGCACGCCAGCACCACCTTCGCACCAAGGGCTGCCAAGAGCGGCAGGTAGCGTGCGAACTGGATGGTATCGCCGAGCCCCTGCTCGGCATGCACCAGGATCGACCGCCCATCCAGCGCCTCGCCCTGCCAGACCGGCCCTTCCGGATCCGGATAGAGGCGCGCGAACCGCTCGTAGCCCTTGCGCGCCTCGTACTTCGCCCACCCTTCCGCATAATCGCCGGCGAGCAGCAGCGCGATCCCCTGGTTCCAGTGCGCCTGCACGAATTCCGGCGCGATCGTCAGCGCCGCCTCGCAGGCTGCGATCGCTTCTTCGAGCCTGCCCTCAGCGGTCAGCAGGTAGCCAAGGCTCGCGTGCGCTTCGACCAGTCCCGGATCGAGCGCGATCGCCCGGCGGCAGCTTGCCTCCGCTTCCTCGAGGCGGTCCTCCTCGGCCAGCAGGTTGCCAAGATTGAGATGCGCCTTCGCGTGCCCGGGATCCAGCGCGATCGTGCGCTCGAGCCCGGCCATCGCCGCCGGCCCCGCCCTGAGCCCTGCCAGCGCCATCGCGCGCAGAAACTCGGCTTCCGCAAGTTCGGGCGCCAGCAGAGCCGCAGACTCCGCCGCCGCCAGCGCCTCTGCCGGTCGTCCGGCGCGGAGAAGGCTCGCCGCCAGCCCCGCATGCGCCGCCGCATGGCCGGGCTCCGCAGCGATCGCTTCCCGGTAGGCGGCAATCGCTTCCTCCGTGCGTTCCAGCGAAAGAAGGGCCGCTCCCCGGGTTGCCTCCGCCGCCGCCCGGTTCGCTCCGGTCGCCACTTTGACGGCCGCCTCGGCCTCTGCCAGCGCGGCCTCTGCCTCCCCCGCTTCGCGGAGCGCGTTCGAGAGATTGATCCGCGCCCCGGCATGCCCGGGCCAGCGCGCGACAAGCGCCCGATAGCGCTCGATCGCTGCGCCCGGCCTTCCGCTCCGATAGAGCGCGTTGGCATGTGCAAAAGAGGTCTCCGCGTCGTCCGGACGAACCTTGGCCGCCAGGCGCAGCAACCGCTCCGCCTCCTCCGCCTGCCCCTTCGCAAGCCGCAGCACGCCGCAGAGATAAAGCGCATTCGGCTGCCCGGGCGCCCGCGCCAGTACCAGCCGATACGCCGCCTCCGCCGCCGCGAGCCGCCCGGCCTGGTGATGGGCAAGGCCAGCCGAGAGCAGTGCAACGATCCCCGGCTCGGCGGCTCCGGCTTCGGCAGAGGCAAGACAGTCCGAGGGCATTTTGGCCCGGCACCGTTTTCCGCCCTCAATTTACCCGATCGCGATGAAGAAACCATGAAAGCGGATGCATTCCGGCCCGCTTGCCTTCTCATCGGCCAGGAATATCCTCCGCCCCTTGCGACTTCCCTCAGGCCGCTTGCGCGGGTCTCCCCGGCCGATACACCTCCGCCTCGAACGCATCATAAAGGCTGAGCACCTTCGCATCGGCAAAGGGCAGGATCTGGGTCAGGATCACGCCCGCAACCCGGCTCGCCGGATCGATCCAGAAATAGGTGTTCGCGAGCCCCGCCCAGGTCAGGCTGTGCGCCGCCCTCCGGCCGGGCACCGCCTCCGTGCTGATCATGAAGCCAAGGCCCCACTTCTTGACCATGCCGGGGAAGAACTCCGCGTCGTTCGTCGCCGCGGGCGCGGAGGTCGCGAGCTTCGTCACGTTGAGCGGCCCGATCTGGTTCTGCCCCATCGACGCCACCGTCTCGGGACGCAGCACGCGCGCTCCGCCGAGTTCGCCGCCGCCGAGGATCATCCGGCAGAACGCGAGATAATCGCCCGCCGTCCCGTAGAGTCCGCCGCCGCCCATGTGGAACTCCGGCTCCTGCGGAATTTCGAACGCGATCGGCGCCAGCGTGCCGTCCGCCGCGCGCGCATGCATCGCCGCCAGCCGCGGGCGCTGATCGGCTCGGATCCGGAACGTCGTCTCCGCCATGCCGAGGGGCGCGAACAGGTGCTCGGCAAGATAGGCGTCCAGGCGCTTGCCGCTCAACGCTTCCACCAGTTTGCCGACGAAGTCGAGATTGATGCCGTATTCCCAGCGCGTGCCCGGATCAGCGATCAAGGGCGTCGTCAACGCCCGATTTTCGCACGAAGTGATGCCTGGAAGGCCGGCATGTTCCAGGTATCGCACGATATCGGGATTCCACAATTCATAGCTGAAGCCTGCGGTGTGTGTCAGCAACCGGCGCAGGGTCACGGCCGCGCGTGCCGGGCGCAGCCGCGGCGCACCCGCTGCGTCCCACCCCTCCAGCACGTGCGGCCTGGCAAGCGCCGGCAGGATTGTACCCAGATCCTGGTCGAGCGTGACTTTGCCCTGTTCGACAAGCTGCATCGCCGCCGTCGAGACCAGCGCCTTGGTCATCGAGGCAATCCAGAACACCGTATCGGCCGTCATCGCTTCCGGTTTGGAAACATCGCGCCGGCCGAAGGCCCCCGCGTAGATCTTTCCGTCCGGCCGCACCGCCGCCGCCACCACCCCGGGCACCTCGTTGCGTGAGACGGCCTCGCTCAGCACCCGCTCGATCGCGCCATCGCTCATCGTCACCTCCCGATATCGTTGCCAGGACCTCGTCACTCGCGCCCGATATCATCGCACCGGCTGATGATGACGCAAGCGTGCGGGCAGCCCGACCCCCCCCCGGCGCCTCATGGGGCGCTCACGCCGCCGCAGCTTTTTCAGCGCGTCGGGGCGCTCCCTCCCGGGCCAGCCACCGCTCGCCTGCTTATCCCGGGGCCCGCGCCGGCGATTTCCGGCCAGGTTGCAGAGACCGCGAGCAAAGCCAGCGCCGCCGGCCCCAGCGGTGCCAACCGGGGGAACCATACCAGCATGCCCGGACCAGCCCAGGCCACGAAGAACAGGACCGGCTCCCCGGCATGGAATCCGCTGGAGAGTCGGTCCCGCACCAGCAGCGCCACCGCCAGCGCGACCCCCGCAAGATCGTAGCCATGCAGGTAGGGGCTGGCGATCGCAGCAAGAATGAGCACCGCCGCCGGCTCTTTCGTGCGCGCCGCAAGCGCCACCGCACAGAGGCTGACCAAAGCCTGCACCACCAGCGCTTCCGTCACGCCAAAAGGCCTGACCGCCGCGAAAACGCTGATGAGACCGCCGGCAAAGACGTTCGGCTGCCCGGTCGCCAATACCCGTTCCATTGCCGGACGCGTGATGCGCCAGAACGCGATCCACGGGCCGGGCCCGAACACAGAGGCCGAGAGCCCTGCCAGCGCGACGGCACCCAGCGCCGCGCAGGCAAAAGCCACTGGCGAACGACGCAGCAGGTGGAGCGGCAAGGGAATGCCGAGTTGCGGCTTGATCGTGGCCAGCCCGATCAGCGTCCCGCCCAGCCGCGGTCGCATCGGCACCAAGAGCAGGCCGCCCCCGATCAGCGCCGCCAGCAGGATCCCGTTCTGCCCGGCCAGCAGGTTCGCGAGGCTGGCCGGGCTGAGCACGACGGCCGCCACCAGCCACCAGCCCCGGCCGGACAGGCGCAGCACGAAGGCAAGAAACAGCAGGCTCGCCGCATCGAACGCCAGCACCGTCGGCCACGGCGGGAGCCAGCCGAACAGGCTCGCAAGCAGCAGGTCATTCGGCGGATAGCTCCAGATGTGAAACGGCAGCGCACCGAAATGACCGGCCAGGAAATGCCGGTATGCCCGGGGATCGAAAACGACACCGAGCCGATGATGGAGAGCGAGGAATCCACCGGCCCAGAAATCGACGCCGTCGCGCAGCGCCTTGCCGGTATAACCGTGCCATTGCCCCCACATCACCGCCACTGCTTCGGCCATCGCCGGCAACAGCGAGACGGCCGCGATCGGGACGAGCATGAGCCGGTCGTTCGGGAGCCATCCCGGGTGCAACGCGCGCATCGTGGTGTCGAAGGCCTTGCCTGCAACGAGGTTGCGTCCGGCGACCCGGAACGACTTGTCCGGACGAGCCCCTTTCGCCTCACCCCGCCCTAAGGCGTGCCGCTTGCCGTTTCGTTAACCGCCGGGCCGGAAGCGCCTGGACCCTCAGCCCCGCCGCGCCGCGAAGCGCACCGCCTCCTCCGCCGCGCGCAGCAGCGCACGCGCCTTGTGTCGCGTCTCCTCGTATTCCGATTCCGGATCGGAATCGGCCACCACGCCGCCGCCCGCCTGCACATAAAGCGTGCCATCCTTCACCACGGCAGTGCGCAGCCCGATGCAGGTGTCCATCGTCCCGTTGGCCGCGAAATAGCCGATGCAGCCGGCATAGACGCCCCGCCGTTCCGGCTCCTGTTCCTCGATGATCTCCATCGCCCTGACTTTCGGCGCGCCGGTCAGCGTGCCCGCCGGAAATCCCGCAATCAGCGCATCCAGCGCATCGAGCCCCGGCCTGAGCTTCCCCTCGACATTGGAAGAGATGTGCATCACGTGGCTGAACCGCTCGACGACGAAGCTTTCCGTCACCTTGACCGAGCCGATCTCCGCCACCCGCCCGACATCGTTGCGCCCCAGATCGAGCAGCATCAGGTGCTCCGCCCGCTCCTTCGGGTCGGCCAGAAGCTCCGTCTCCAGCCTGAGATCCTCCTCCCGCGTCGCTCCGCGCGGCCGGGTGCCGGCCAGCGGACGGATCGTCACCATGCCGTCACGCAGGCGAACCAGCACCTCCGGGCTCGATCCGGCGACAGCGAAACTGCCGAAATCGAGGAAAAACAGGAACGGCGAGGGGTTGATCCTTCTCAGCGCGCGATAGAACGCGAAGGGTGGCAATGCAAATGGCAGCGAAAAACGCTGGCTCGGCACGATCTGGAACGCATCGCCGGCAAAAATGTACTCCTTCATCGTCCGCACGATGGCCAGGAACGCCGCCTTGCTCATATTCGAAACGGCCTGCGGCAATGGCGGCAACGCAACCGGGGGCGCCGCATGCGGCAGCGGACGCTCCAGCGCCGCCGCGGCCTCCGCCAGCACTGCGTTCGCCCCCTCCCATGCCGCCTCCGCGTCCACCCCGGCCAGCGGATAGACCGGGGCGGCAAGCGTCAGGTCCGCATTCACGTTGTCGAAGATCGCAAACAATGTCGGCCGGATCAGCAGCGCCTCCGGCAGTCCCAGCCGGTCGGAATTCTGCGCCGGCAATCGCTCCATCAGCCGCACCATGTCGTAGCCGAGATAGCCGACCAGCCCGCCCGTCATCGGCGGCAGATGTCCCGGCACCTCGAGCCTCGTCTCCCCGATCAGCGCTCTCAGGCTTTCGAGCGCGGGTCGCTCGTCGGCAACGAACGCATGCGGCGCCGCTCGCGCATGGCGATTGATCTCGGCCCGCCCGCCCTGGCAGCGCCAGACAAGGTCGGGCTGCATGCCGATGATCGAATAACGCCCGCGCGCCGCGCCTCCCTTGATGCTCTCCAGCAGGAACGAATGGGGCTGCCCGTGCGCAAGCTTGAGAAAGGCCGCCACCGGCGTCTCGAGATCGGCAACTCCGCTCGACCAGACAAGCGTGCCCTTGCCAGCCGCATAGGCCGCGCGAAACGCGGCAAAGCCCGGCGGGGCAAGCTCATTCATCGCCGCGCTGTCCTTTCGTCCTTATTGCTGCGCAATCTGCTCGAGCGCGTGCATGTTGACCCGCGGATGTGCCTGTTCGCGCACTGCCGAGACGAAAACCTGTTGCAAGTCCGTGCCGATGCTCCGCCCCAGCTCCGTCTGCAGCGCCTTGAAGCCGATCGGGTTCGAGGTCTCGGTCGGCACGTCGATTGCCGCCAGTTCGGCGGTCACGAACCCATCCTTCGTCTCGACCATCGTCGCCTGGTGCAGCTTGAGCGAAAAAAGCGGCTCGAGCAATTCCGCCGGCACCCCTTCGGCTGGCGAACTGCGCCCGGTCGGCGGCAAAGTCTCGGCCTTCAGCCCTTCCTTTCCGGCCACATCGGCAAGCGACGTGCCGTGGTTCACCGCTACCATCAGCCGCGTCGCCATCTCGTTCTGCTCCTGCCGTCGCTCGTGCTCCGCCCAGTCCGCCAGCACCTTCGCTTTGACCAGCTCGAACGGCTGCACATGCGGCGGCGTGATGTCGGTCACGCTCAGTGCGTAGTAGGACTGCCCCGGTCCCTGCACCACGCTCGCCAGGTTGTCCTTCGCCGTCGCGAAAGCCGCGGCGATGATCGCTTTCTGCAACTCGGGCGGGCCGGGCAGGGGGGCCGGCCTTCCCTCCGGCGTCAGTCCCTCCGCATCGAGCGTTCCCGTCACCCCGACCAGCCCGAGATCAGCCGGCATCTTCCCGAGCGTCGGCTCGGCGGCTACCGCATCCTCGAATTTCGTCATCCGGTCGTAGACGAGGCTGACCGCTTCCTGCCGCGCCGCCGCCGCCTCGAGCGCCGGCTTCGCATCGGCGAAGCTCGTGTTCGCCCCCGGCGTGATCGCGCTCACCTCGATCACGTGCCACCCGAGCGGTGTCTCGACCGGCCCCGTCACCGTCCCCGGCGGTGCACTGAACACCGCCTTGGCCAGTGCCGCATCCGGGAACTCGGCCGGCAACGCGTCATCCAGTGCAACCGCCGTCGCACCTTCAGTCTTCGCCGCCTGCTGCATCTCCGCCCAGCTCGCCCCGGCCCGCCATTGCGCCGCCAGCGCCGCCGCCTTCGCCTGGTCGGGCGCGAGAAGGATCTCCGCCGAACGCTTCTCCGGCCGGTTGTACTCCGCCCGGTGCTCGGCATAGGCCGACTTGAGCGCGGCTTCGGACACCGTGACACTCTTCGCCAGCAGGTCCGGCGACAGCACGACAACCCGGATCCGCCGGTATTCCGGCGTGCTGAAAGTCTTCGGATTGTTCGCCCACCAGCGTTTCAGCACCGCCGCATCCGGCGCTGCCGGCTCGGGCGCAGCCGCAAAGGGCAGCATCACCGCCGTCGCCGTCCGCGTCTCGTACTGGTAGGCGAACAACGTCGCGGTCAGCACTCTCGGCGCCACCGCCCCCGCCGCGATCGGGTCGAGAAGCTGGCTCTGCGCCAGGTCCCGCCGCATCAGCTCGATGAACCGCGCCTCCGTCAGGTCGTTCGATTGCAGCACCTGCTGGAACTTGGCGTTGTCGAATGCCCCGTTGCTGCCCTGAAAGGCCGGCATCGAGAAAACCGCCTGGCGCACCGCCGCATCCGGCACGATCAGGCCACGCCGGCCGATCTCCGCCTCGAGCGCGATCTCGGTGATCAGTTGCTGCGCCGCCTGCATCGCCACCAGCTTCCGCATCGCCGCCGTCGGCTCCTGGCCATTCGGCAGCTCCCGGCTCAGGCGGTTCATGTCGTTCTGGAATTCACTCGCGAGGGCCGTCGGCCCGATGCTCCGCCCGGCCACGTGCGCCACCGCCGTGTCGGTGCCGAGATGGCGCAACATGTCTCCCACACCCCACCCCGCGAACGCGATCGCCAGCAGCCCGAACAGGATGCGGGAGAACCAGTCACCGAGATGGCGGCGGATGAAGGAAAGCATGCCGGTATTCCAATCCAGATTGGCCGACCATACCGCGAATGCCGGACAACCGGAATTGCCGTCCCGCCCCGGCTCTCAGGCGCGGGCACGCTCTCTGAGCCGCCCGTCCTGGCCGATGTCAGGCAGGAGGAAGGCAAACAGCCCGATCGCGGGCAGGAACGCACATACGTGATAGACGAACGTGATGCTGGTCCAGTCCGCCAGCGCACCGAGGAAGGCCGCGCCAAGCCCTGCGATGCCGAACGCCAGGCCGAAGAAAAGCCCCGAGATCGTCCCCACCCGCCCCGGCATCAGCTCGGTCCCATAGACGATGATCGCCGAGAAGGCGGAGGAAAGGATCAGGCCAATGACGACGCTGAGCGCAATCGTCACGCCGAGCCCGGCAAACGGCAGCACCAGCGTGAACGGCAGCACACCGAGGATCGAGCCCCAGATCACCGATTTCCGCCCGATCCGATCGCCGAGCGGCCCGCCCACCAGGGTCCCCGTCGCCACCGCGGCGAGGAAGGCAAACAGGCAAACCTGTGATGCCTCCGCCGTCAGCCCGAAGCGCTGCATCAGGTAGAAGATGTAGAAGTTCGTGATGCTCGAAAGATAGAAGAACTTCGAGAAGATGAGCGCGATCAGCACGGCAAGCGCGCGATTGGCCTCTCTCCGCCCGACCGGCCCCGGCGCATTCAGCGCCTGCCGCGACCGCGGCCGTGCCTCCCCGCTGCCCTGGTACCACCGGCCAAGCAGCGTCAGGAGGCAGATGCCGAGCAAGGCCAGAAAGCCGACCCAGGCCAGGCTCCCCCGCCCGCGCGGCATCACGAAGAATGCAACCAGGAGCGGCGCCAGCGACTGGCCGAGATTGCCGCCCACCTGGAAAACCGACTGCGCAAGTCCGAATTTTCCGCCCGAGGCCACCCGCGCCAGCCGCGACGACTCGGGATGAAAAACGGAGGAGCCAATCCCGATCAGCGCCGCGCCGACCAGCAGCAGCGAATATCGATCGGATGATGCGAGGACCAGGATTCCGGCCATCGTGAAGCTCATCCCGACCGGCAGCGAATAGGGCTGCGGCCTCCGGTCGGTGAACCGACCGATCAACGGCTGCAGAAAAGACCCCGTCGTCTGGAAGACGAGCGTAATGACGCCGAGCTGAACGAAGCTGAGGGAAAGCTCCGCGCGCAGCAGCGGGTAGACCGCCGGCAGCAGCGTCTGCATCGTGTCGTTGAAAAGATGGCAGAGGCTGATCGCGCCCAGCACGGCAAAAGCGGTGCGGCCGCCCCCTCTTTGCCCGACCGCGATGCTCTGGCCCACGCCCGGCTTCCCTTTCCCGATCCGTCCAGCCTCTGGCGGCCGTCGCTCTCGATGACAGCATATAGAGCGCCATTCCCCCTGCCAGCCACGCCAGCGCCCTCATTTGCGCGCCCCTGCCATGCCGGCCCGCGCCTCGGCCCGCCGGCGCCGCGGTCGATGTACTCCACGCAGATCAGAACCGCGCCGAACCGTCCCGGCAGTTGAAAGCCCTGCCGAACCCGGCTATGCAATTGAACGGAAACGTCGCCGATCCGGGGGATGTGGGTCCAGTGCCCGCCGCGAGCCTCAGCCTATGGAAACCATGGCTGCATGAGATCCCGAGCGTGCGTCCGTTCCGTTCTGGCGGCGGCATCCCGCGGCCGCTCATTCCGAGGAGTGCACAATGAACACCAGGACTTCTGTCGGGTTGCTCGCAGCCGGGCTGCTTGGGCTCGGGGTGATCGCCGCCGGCCCCGCGTACGCCCAGGCGCCGGCGGGCTTCGTCGGCAACACCGCCTCTTCCGTCGCCGGCTGCCCCTCCATCGTCTGGCGGTTGGCCAATACCAGTGGCCACGTCCACGGCATGGCCTACTATTCGGACCTCAGCGGCCTCAGCCAGGTTGACGGGACGATGCAACCCGACGGCAGCTTCACCCTGACACTGACGAAGACCAGCATCGGCAATGGCCCGGTCGGCACCGTCACCGGGACCAAATCGGCCAACGGGGCAATCATGGCGACATTGAAGGGCGAGGGCTGCGCCAACAACACGGTGGACATCAAGCCGATGATGAACCTCAACAGCGTCGCAAACGGCCAGACAGGGGGTGGCCGCTAACCGGCTCGGCGTTTCCGGCATCGATGGGGACCGCCGTCATGGGTCCCTCATCGATGCGCCGCTAAACTGACCCCTCCGCCCTCGGCGAGGCCTCAAACGCTCGTGACCAAGAGTTCGGTCGCGTGCCAGGCATTGCGTCTTCCGGTTTCCGGCTGTGCCACGCCCGCGCTGTCGCGTGCCCGGCAGCGAAGCACGAGCGGTCCTGTCGCCCGCGGCCGCCAGACATGGCGCCACCGCTGCCAGGTGCGGGCGCGGCGCGATTCGATCGTGGCCTCCTCCCAGCCCTCTCCGCCGTCGTCACCGATCTCGACCGAAACGATCGGACGATCCGCCCAGGCCCAGCCGGCGATCTCCGTCGCCCCCGCGATTCGCGTGCCCGGAGCAGGCGTCACGATGATGCTTTCCGGTCCCAGCGCCCAGACCGGCGAAAGCTGCCCGTCCGCCAGCGTATCGTTGTAGAAACGGGTGGTGAAAGGGCCGTTGGCCCGGCGATCGGCGAGCGTGATCCGCCACAGCCATTTTACGCTGTTGGTACCATAGAAACCGGGAACGACGAGCCTGACCGGCGCGCCATGCCGATCGTCCAGCGCCCGGCCGTTCATCTCGGTGGCCAGCAGCACATCCTCGCCCACGCGCTCGAGCGGCAGGTCCTTGCGGAAGAATGCGCAAGCCGAACCACCGAATTCCCCGCCATCGGCGCCGTCCGCCCAGACGAATTTTCCCCCTGCCGCCGGACGCGCAGCATCGAGCACGTCTGCAAGGCGCACCCCGCCCCACACCACGGCAGCGACCCGCCGCGTCGGAATGTCCGGTTGCAAGGGATTGCCGGCGCATTGATGCACCGCCTCGATCGCGACGCGCGGAAATGGCCCAAGCTCCGCGAGCGTCAGCCGCAACGGCCGCTCCACCTGGCCCTCGATCGAAAGAGACCAGTCGGCAGCGGCAATCCGCCCAAGCCCGAAATGCGCCAGCGTGAACACGCGATCGGCCGGCGTGATCCGCTCGCCCATCTCGTGCGGCCTGAGCGGAACATCGCGCACCGTTCCCGCCTCTGTCACTTCGAAACGAGGCGGCTCCGACTCGCTCACCGCGCCCAACCTCTGCTTCCCACGGCCTCAGCTGCGCAGGAGTCCGTGCATCGCCTCCGCCTCCCTGCTGCCCGGGAATATCCGCGCCAGCGCCGCCTCGGATAGCCCGAACTGTTCCGCGAGCAGGCCTTTGGCCAGCGCCCGGGTATCGGCCGTCGGCTCGAGATCCCGGTTCTGGTAGAGCCGTCCCGGCCCCAGCCCCGGCCAGGTCGCTCTCACCCGCCCACCCGCAACCCGCCCGCCGAGCAGGAATGCCACCGTGGCCGTCCCATGGTCCGTGCCGTGCGTGCCGTTCATGCGCGCCGTGCGGCCGAATTCCGTGATGATGAGCACCGCCGTCTCCGCCCAGGCCGGCCCGAGCGCCGTCTTCAGCGCTACCAGCCCGGCATCCAGCCCCGCCAACGGGGCGTGCAGAAGTGCCGTCTGGTTGGCATGGGTATCCCAGCCCTCGAGCTGAAAGGCGGCAATCCGCGGCCCTTCGGGCGCCGCCAGGAGCTTGCCCGCCGCCGCCGCGAGTTGGACAAAGCCGTAGCCGCCGACTGCGTGTTCCCGCTCTCCGTCCGGGTCCAGCACGGCGGCATCGAAATGTCGTTCGCGGAGCCCGCCCGCGATCGCCGGGCCGAGCAGCGGGTCCGGCGCATTGAGCGCCGCGATCCGCCGATAGAGATCGGGCGAAGGCGAGGCAAACACCGCCGGCGCGTACGAGCCGACCCGCGCCTTGCCGCGCAGCAGGAGCGGCATGCCCATGCCGACCGAAAGCCCCAATCCATCGCCGCTCTCACCCGCGATCTCCGCCAGCACCCGGTTGAGCCAGCCCGAGGTGATCGAATTTTCGACGGTGCCCGTCTGCAGCAAATCCTGCGCCTCGAAATGGCTTCGCGTGCGGTATGGCCCCGCGATCGCGTGCACCGGAAGCACCGCCCCGTCCCGGTACATCGCATGGAGGCCGCTCAGCGCCGGATGCAGCCCGTAAAATCCTCCAAGGTCCAGGACGCCGCCCGGGCTTCCGGGTGCCCCCGCCATCAGCCCGGCCCGCAGGCCGCGGAGGTGCGGATCCCCATACGGCACCACTGCCGAAAGCCCGTCCAGCGCCCCGCGCAGCAGCACGACAACGAACCGCCGCTCGGTCGCGGCCGCCGCCAACGCAAGCTGCACTGGCCCGACCGCCAGAACGGCCGAAAGCCCGAGCAAGGTATCGCGTCGGCTCATGCGCATGGGCATCGCGGCTGCCTCTATCGCCGCTGGAATTCCGGAGCCGCGAACAACAGGCTCACCGCCTCCGCCCGCGAGCCCGCGCGGCGCATCGCGCTCGCCGTTTCGGGGCGGAGCAGGGGCCCGAGCACCGCGCTCGCCAGCTCCATCGGATGCTCGGCCTCTGCCCGGTGCGCCTCGCCATAGCCAAAGCCGATCCTAGCCAGCACCGCATCTGAACCCGCCCAGTCCGCTGCCAGATCCGACCAGCCATTCGGCAGCGGCGCCGCCCAGAGCGGCTGCCCGAGCTTGCGCAGCACGGCCGGATACGGAAACGCGCCCTTTCCGGGCCTTCCCACCGCGCGCAGTACCGAAACCATGTACTCGAGCGGCGTCTTCAATTTCGTCAGGGGCTGCCAAGCTTCGGGAAGCGCGATCAGCGCCCGCGCCGCGGCACCGAGATTTCCGCCACTCGAAGCCAGCGCGTCGGCGATCTTTTGCACCGCCCGCTCAGGCGGATCGTCGGCCACGAAATGCCGCGCCAGCTTGCGCCCCAGCTCCTGCCACGTGGTCGGATAGGTCGCGAGGAAACCGAGCGCCGCGATCCCGCCCTCCTCGCCGGCCGGGAATTGCCTGCCCAGCACCGTCTGCGGCCCCGGCTCGTGCGCCCATGGGCGGAACAGGAAGCCCGTCGGCGGCCGCTCCGGCGAGACCGACCAGCCCGTCAGCAGCTTCGCCATGCCGGTCACATCCGCCTGGCGGTAATGCGCGCCGAGCCCGACCGTGTGCAGCTCCATGCACTCCCGGCCGAGATTTTCATTGAGCCCGCGCCCCGTCCGCCGCCCGACCCGGCTATCCGGCCCGATCGATCCGGCGTTGCTGAGATAGAGCAGCATCGCCGGATGCCGCTCGGCGGCCAGCACCATCTCGGTGAAGCTGGCCGTCACGTAGGGGCGGATCGCCTCGCGCACGAACGGGCCGGCCAGCGCCGCCACGCCTCCCTGGCGCATGCTGACCGTGAAGTGATTGGCCCAGAACCAGACCAGCCGCTCGCGGAAGGGAGCGGGGGTCGCGACCGCCCAGTCGAGCCCGGCCCGCGCATCGTCCAGGAAGAACTGGAACGCCTTTGACTTGAAATACCCCTTGAGCGGGATTCCCGCCACCCGCAGCCGTTTCTTTTCGAGCGCGTCCTCGCGGATGGCGGCAAGCGCAGCGGCACCGTTCGGAAGCGCGCGGAACCGTTCGGTTGAAAGCGCCGGATCCGGGCCTTCGAGCTGCGCGACGAGCCAGCCGCGCGGGTCTTGTGGTGCCGCCTCCGCCGTTCCTGCACCAAGGCCGAAGCGCGCCAGCGCGTGGAAAGCGGCTTCTTCCATCCGCTCATCCTAGCGGGCTATAGCTTGACCGAGTGTTGCAAACCGCAACGCCCGCAAGACCCGATTCCCTTCGCTCCCCGTCCGGCGATGTGCTTCGCCCTGCCTCAACTCCCTTCGGAGATAGCCGGCCATGTTCATCGCCATGAACCGCTTCCAGGTGATCGCCGGTTGCGAAGCCGAATTCGAGCGCGTCTGGACGGAGCGCGATACCCACCTGCGCGCCGTGCCGGGGTTCGTCGAGTTCCACCTGCTGCGCGGACCCCGGCGCGACGACCATGTGCTCTACGCCTCGCATACCATCTGGAAAAGCCGCGCCGCCTTCGAAGCCTGGACCCGCTCGGAGGCGTTCCGCCTCGCCCACCAGGGCGCCGGCACCAGGAAGCCGCTCTATCTCGGCCATCCCGAATTCGAAGGCTTCGAGACGATCCAGACCGTGACGCCCGAGCCGGCGGCCTGACATCCGTTTTCACCGCTGCACAACGCCCTTGTCGCCAGCAAAGAAGCGCCACGCGCATGGTGTTGCGCGCCCCGTCGTTGCCAATCCTTCGCCGGCCGGAACGCTATCCTCAGTACGGGAACGGCTCCCTCGGCCTGGCACCGATCGGCACGATCTCGGTGCCGACCGGCCACAGCGCCAGCCCGGCCAGTTTCAGATGCGCCCACGCAAACGGGATCCCGATCACCGTCACCGCCAGCAGCACGGCCGCCACCAGGTGCCCGAGCGCCAGCCACCAGCCCGCCAGCACCAGCCAGATGACATTGCCCAGCACCCCGAGCGGCCCGCTGCCGGGACCGCCTTCGCCTGCAAACCGGCTTCGTCGCACCGCGCGATGCCCGAACGGCAGCAGGGTGAAGGCGCCGATCCTGAACGCCGACCACGCCCACGGAATGCCGACGATGCTGATCAGCATCAGGCAGCCGGCGATGATCCAGGCCGCCGCCATCCAGATGCCGCCCGTGATGATCCACAGCACGTTCAGCAGCAGTCGAAGCACTGTCATGGCCGATCCCCGAGATCGCGGAAGCGCCGGCGCAGCATGACCGCCTCCGAAGTCGCCGCCCGCTCGAGGCGCTGCAGCCGGTATTCGAGTTCCCGATAACGCTGCCGGAGCGCCGAGGCTGTCTGGCGGGGCTCTCTCGCCACCCCGCGCCAGAAATCCTCTTCGGCCGCATTCGCAAACGCACGCGGCGGCCGCGCCGGCAGCACGATCGCCAGCGCCACGTAAACCGTCACCGTCGGCAACGCGAAGAAGAACAACGCCACCACCGCGGCAAGCCTGACCGCCGCCCGGCTCACGCCGAGATAGTGCGCGATCCCTGCACACACTCCGCCGAGCCAGGCATGTTCCCGGTCACGATACAGTGCGAAGCCGGATTGCCAGCCGAGATTCATCGCTGATCCGCCTCCGTTTCCGCCCGCCAGCCCGGCGTCTCGGCGTCCAGCACACGCTCGAGATTGGCCAGCCGCGTTTCCATCCGTTGCGCCGCGCTCCAGAGTTCTCCAAGCGCACGCTCATCCTCCACGGAAAGCGCACGCGCACTCCGCCAGCGCGTCAGGTAATGCGCCAGGATCCAGAGCGGCGCGACGACGACGAGGAAGAGAATGCCAAGAACGAAAACGCCGAACGTCACGGCCCTACGCCTTCGCAGCCTGCGGGATGCGATTTCCCAGTCGGGACTTCAACGCCTCCAGCTCCTCGTCCAGACCCGCATCGGCTTCCAGCTCCGTGAAGGCTTCATTCAGCGCAGGCTTGCGGCCAAGCTCATGCGCTTCGACCTGGCCCTCCATCACATCGAGCGTGCGCTCCACCTGTTCGAAGCGCGCAAAGGCGTCGGTGATCCGTTCGTCGTAGAGCTTCGTCCGCAGCTTCAGCCGCGTCGCCGCCGTCTTGTGCCGCGCGGCGAGACTCTTCTCCCGTGCCTTGGCGTCGCTGAGTTTCGCTTGCAGCTTGCCGATGTCCTCGTTCTGCCGCGTCAAGGCTTCGCTGAGCTGCGCCAGTTGCTGCTCGAGCGCTTTCAGGTTCTGGCTGATTCGCGCCTTCGCATGCAACGCCGCCTTGGCCAGGTCGTCGCGCCCCCTGGTCACGGCAAGCTCTGCCTTGCGCTGCCAGTCTTCCTGCTGCTCGCGAAGTTCGGCCGCCTTGCGATCGAGGCCCTTCTTCTCGGCAATGCTCCTCACCGCCGCGCTCCGCACCTCGACCAGCGTGTCCTCCATCTCCTGGATGATCAGCCGGATGATCTTTTCCGGGTCCTCGGCGCGATCGAGCAGGGCGTTGAGGTTCGAGTTCACGATGTCGGTCAGGCGGGAGAAAATTCCCATGGCGGCGATCCTTCTGGCTGGTCACCCGGGCGGCAGAGCGCCCCGGCGCTCGATGATAAGCAACCTTCGTGCCATCTCCCCGGAAATTCGTAATGCATTGAACAAAAATGTTTTCTCTGATCTCCAGCCGTCCATCTGCACGGCCAGTTGAAAAATTCGGCTAACTATTGTCAAAATACGCTATGGGCATTCCAGACCCTTCCCCGCCCCTCGCCGATACCACCCCGATCGGCGAAAGCCCCGCCTTCCTCGACATGCTGGCCCACGTCTCGCAACTCGCCCCCCTCAACCGCCCGCTCCTCCTCTGCGGCGAGCGCGGGGTCGGCAAGGAGGTCATCGCCAATCGCCTCGTCTATCTCTCCACGCGGTGGGACAAGCCCTTCCTCAAGCTCAACTGCGCCGCCTTGGCCGAAACCCTGCTCGACAGCGAGCTGTTCGGCCATGAGGCCGGCGCCTTCACCGGCGCGCAGCGCCGGCGCGCAAGCCGCTTCGAACTCGCCGACGGCGGCACCCTCTTCCTCGACGAAATCGCCAACGCCTCCCTCGCCGTGCAGGAAAAGATCCTGCGCGTGATCGAATACGGCTGCTTCGAGCGCGTCGGCGGCAATGCCGAGCACCATGTCGATGTGCGCATCATCGCTGCCACCAACGCCGATCTTCCCGCACTCGCTGAGGCCGGCCGCTTTCGCCCCGACCTCCTCGATCGCCTCGCCTTCGACGTCATCCAAATCCCGCCGCTCCGCGAACGCCCCTCCGACATCCGGTTGCTCGCCCGGCATTTCGCAACCCGCATGACGAGCGAGCTCAGGCGAGACTATTTCCCCGGCTTCACCGATGCCGCATTGCTGCGCCTGGACCAGGCGCCCTGGCCGGGCAACGTGCGCGAGCTTCGCAACGTCGTCGAACGCAGCGTCTACCGGATGTCACGGATCGACCGCCCGCTCGACAAGCTCTACTTCAATCCATTCGAGGCGCCGCGATCGACACTCCCTGCCTCCCAGCCCCGACCCCCGGCGTCCGACTTCCGCGCCCGCGTCCGCGCCTACGAGGCGGGCCTCCTGCGCCAGGCTCTCGAGGCCGCCCGCTTCAACCAGCGCCAGGCCGCCCGCTCCCTCGGCCTTACCTACCACCAGTTCCGCTATCACCTCCGCACGCACGGCCTCCCCCATTCCGAGGCGTCGAATCCCGCTCAGCTATCGCCGCCCGCCTGAAACGGCCCCCCAAGGCCCGCTGCCACCTGCCGTGCTATCCTTTCTGTTCCGCTCGCATCATCCGCCAACACCCAAGGAAGGATCATGGACCTCAGCACGACTCGCCCTCTCGGCCGCAGCGGCCTTCGCATCTCCTGCCTCGGCCTCGGCGGTGCACCGCTCGGCGATCTCTATGAGCGCATCCCGGAAGACCGTGCCCTCGCCACGCTCGAAACCGCCTACGAGCGCGGCATCCGCCTCTACGACACCGCGCCGCTCTATGGCTATGGCCTCTCCGAGCATCGCTTCGGCCACGTCCTGCGCCGCCAGCCGCGCGCCAGCTACGTGCTCTCCACCAAGGTCGGGCGCCGCCTGGTCCCGACGGATCCTGCCCGCATCGATCGCGGTCAGTGGTCCGGCGGGCTCAACATGCAGCCCCAGTACGATTACAGTTACGATGGCGCGATGCGCGCCTTCGAAGACAGCCTCCAGCGGCTCGGCATCGAACGCATCGACATCGCGCTGATCCACGACGTCGATATCTGGACGCACGGGACGGCGGAAGCCTTCGAAGAGCGCTTCCGCCAGGCCGTCGCCGGTGCCTTCCGCGCACTCGCCGAACTGCGTGCCGCCGGCACGGTCAAGGCAATCGGCATCGGCGTCAACGAGATCGTCCCGGCCCGCCGTTTCGTCGATGAAACGGATATCAATGTCCTGATGCTGGCCGGCCGCTATACCCTGCTCGAACAGGAGCCGCTCGAGGATCTCCTGCCGCTCCTCGAACGCAAAGGTGTCGGGATTCTTCTTGCCGGCCCCTTCAATTCCGGCATCCTCGCCTCAGGCCCGGTCGCCGGCGCCAAATACAACTACAAGCCGGCGCCGCCGGAGATCCTGCGTAAGACCGAACGGATCGCAGCCGTCTGTGCCCGCCACGCCGTGCCGCTGCCGGCCGCAGCCATCCAGTTCCCGCTCGGTCATCCCGTGGTCGCCGCCATCGTGCCGGGCGCCGTTCGCCCGGAAGAGGTGGCGAACAACATCGCCCTGATGACAAGAAAGATTCCCCCCGCTCTCTGGGCGGAACTCAAAGCCGAGGGACTGTTGCATCCGGTCGCCCCGCTCCCCGCCTGACACCAGCGGGCAGATCCGATCGCCGGACCCGGAGCGCCGGATCGGACCGTCACTTCCCTGGACCCCAGGGCAGCGCCTCCGATCCCATGGCAGCCTTGTAGGTCAAGGCAGCCTTTCCGGCGGCCAGCCCGTTCCTGCTCAGGATGAAGGCGACGATCGCCACATAGTCTGCGTGGGAAAGGCTGCCCGGCGCATCGTACGGCATGCTGGTGGAAACGAAGCCGAGCAGGGCGCTGATGGAGCCAAAGGCCTGCGTGAACTGCGGCCCCGTCAGCGCCGGCCCCGTGTAGCCCTCGAGATTCGCGCCATGACATTGCGAACAATCATTTTCGTACGCCGCCGCTCCGTCCTCCGCCTGCGCCGCGGTGAAGGACGGCAGGGCGGCCGGGCTTGCCCCGCCGGCAAGCGCGCCGCCGCCGCTGGCCCCGATCGCGACGATCAGCAGTCCCGGAAGAGCGGTCTTCGTCAGGTTCAAATCGCTGGCCAGGCCGGCCGCCTTGCCGCCCTCACTTCTGCGGCAGGGCGAACACGATGACATCATCGCCAGGCGCCGTGCCCAGCAACGTGTTCCCGCCCGACTGCACGGCGATGTATTCCCGCCCGTTCAGTTCGTACGCCATCGGCGCCGCCGAGATCCCCGCCCCGGTCTGGAACTGCCAGAGAATCTTCCCGCTCTTCGCGTCCATGGCGTCGAACATGCCGTCTCCTTCGCCGACGAACGTCAGGTCGGGAAGCGCGAGCGAGCCGCCGATCAGCGGCAAGCTCGTCTTGTCCTGCCAGGCCACCTTGCCGGTCGTGACATCGATCGCCGTGAAGGTTCCCGAGCCCTTCTCTCCAGGGATCGGTACCTCGCGGCTGCCGGCCCAGCGCGCCCCGCCGGTCTTCCAGGCAGCGTACGGAATCGGCTTGTCCACCCGCGGCTGCACGACAGACGCCACATACGCAAGGCCGAGCCCGGGGTTGAACGATGTCGGCGACCAGTTGGCCCCGCCAAGCGCTCCGGGTTCCACCGTGATCCCGTTCGGGCCCGGCGGCACGTAGATATTCATCTGCGGCGCAAAGGGCTCCGATACGCTGAGCAATTTGCCGTTGTCCCTCTCCACGACATAGAACCACCCGGTCTTGCTCGCCTCGCCGACCGCAGGAACCTTTGCTCCGCTCGGACCGGTCACATCGAACAGGAGCGGCGGGCTGGTCGCATCGTAATCCCAGAGATCATGCGGCGTTTCCTGATAGGCCCATTTCAGCGCGCCGGTGTTCGCATCCAGCGCGACGATCGAATCGGTATAGAGGTTGTCCCCTGGCCGCACCGCCCCGAGAAGCTGCGGCGCCGGATTTCCCGTGCTCGCGTAGATCGTCCCCGTCGCCGCATCCAGTGCAGGCGTCATCCAGACCGGCCCGCCGCCATGTTGCCAGGCATCCGCCCACTTGGCGGCCTCCGCTTTCTCCTCTGCGATGTCGCGGTGCAGGGAAACCCCATGCACCTCGGTCGCGTAGGTCCCTTCCCAGCCCGGCGAGACCGTCCACCAGCGCCAGAGCTCCTTGCCATCCGCTTCGGAATACGCGCTCAGTGATCCGCGGATCCCGTACTCCCCGCCGGCGCTGCCGATATAGATTTTCCCATTCCACGCCAACGGCGCCATCGTCTCGCTGAACCCGTCCTTCGGATCCCCGAGCACGACGCTCCAGAGCTCTTTGCCGCTCGCCGCATCGAGCGCGATCAGGTGGCCGTCCAGGGTCGCGTAAAAGACCTTGTTGCCGTCCACGGCAACACCACGATTGTTGGTGCCGCAACAAAGGCTGACAAATCCGAGCGGCGTCGCATGCCTCCAGCGCATCTTCCCGCTCGCGGCATCCAGCGCAATGATCGTGTCGTTGACGCCGGTCGTCACATACATCGTGTCGCCGACGACGAGCGGCGTGCCCTCGTCCGCGCCCATCACGCCGGTCTGGTAAATCCAGGCTGGCGCCAGCGAGTTCACGTTCTGTGCGTTGATCTGATCCAGATCGGCGTACCGCGTATTCGCGTCATCGCCGCCGTATGTCGGCCACGCCACGGTGCTGCCGGCCCCGAGCGCCGGCGTGATCGCCATCACGGCAAGAATCGCCGCTACGGATCCCGCCGCACTCACTGCCGCGCGTGATGGAAAGCTGATTTTCATCGTCTCCCGGCCTTCGCCCCCTGCTTCTTCGTTCTCGGAACGCCGCACCGCGCCGCTACCACGAATCGCACCTCGACATGACGGTCGCAACGCGCTGAGAACATGACTGCGACCAGCCGGAAAGGCTGTCAATCCCGCCCGTTCTGCGCCGCCTGAATCGCTTGCCAGACCCTGGCCGGCGTCGCCGGCATGTCGAGATGATCGACCCCGAGCGGCGCCAGCGCCGCGTTCACCGCATTCATCGCCGCGGCCAGCGCGCCCACGTTACCGGCCTCCCCGACCCCCTTGGCACCGATCGGGTTGGCCTTGGTCGGGACTTCGCGCGTCGCCAGCCGGAACTCCGGCAGATCTCCGGCCCGCGGCATCGCGTAGTCCATGAAGGAGGCCGTCAGAAGCTGCCCGCTTTCCCGGTCGTGCACGATCTTTTCGCCCATCGCCTGGCCGATTCCCTGCGCAATGCCGCCATGCAACTGCCCGGCCACGAGCATCGGGTTGAGGATCGCGCCAAGCTCCTCCACCGCGCTGTAGCGCACGATCTCTGCAACCCCGGTATCCGGATCGATCTCCACTTCGCAGATATGCGTGCCATTGGGATAGTTGACCGCGCCAGGAACGAATTCCCCCCGTTCCGCCAGGCCACCCTCCTCGCCCTCGCCGCCATCGGCGGCATCGGCGGCCGCTCGCGCCACCGTCGCCAGATCCACGGAACGATCCGTTCCGGCGATGGTGAACGCCCCGCCTTCGAACGTCACATCCTCCACCGCGGCCTCCAGGCGTTCCGCCGCGACCCGCTTCGCGCTTTCGATCAGCCTGTCCGCGGCCAGCCACACCGCCGAGCCGCCCGTGCACAACGAACTCGAACCGCCATTGCCCCTGCCATAGGGAAGATCGTCGGTGTCTCCCTGCGCATAACGGACCTTCTCGATCGGCACCCCGAACCTCTCGGCAATAAGCTGGCAGAACGCGGTTTCCACGCCCTGGCCGACCGACATCGTCCCGGTGTGCAGAATGAGCGTCCCGTCTTGCGCCAGGCGCAGATTCGCCATGTCCTTTCCCGGGCGCAGGAACGGTCCGCCGGCAACCTCGATGCAGTTGCAGATGCCGATTCCGCGCAGCTTGCCCGCTTGCCGCGCCTCTTCGCGCCGCGTCGGGAAGCTCTCGAGATCCGCCAGATCCGCAGCCGCCTTCATGTTCCCTTCGAATTCTCCGCAATCGTACGTGAAGGTGAGGGCGGTCCGGTACGGCATCGCTTCGGGTGCGATCAGGTTGCGCCGCCTCAGCTCGAACGGATCGATCTTCAGCTCTCCTGCCGCCCTGTCGATGATCTGCTCGATGGTGTAAGTCGCCTCGGGCCGCCCGGCGCCCCGATACGCCGCCGTGGGCACGGTATGGGTCAAGACCCCGCAGCATTCGGCGTAGATCGCGGGGATCGCGTACACACCGGCAATGCCGCCGATGTTGCCCACGCACCACGCCGAGCGGCCGGATACATAGGCTCCCAGGTTCACGTCCCATCGCACCTTCAGGGCGGTGAACCGTCCCTCCTCGTCGAGCCCCAGTTCGGCCGCGATCTGCATCTCGCGAGCCTGCTCGTCGCTGAGAAACCCCTCCGTCCGATCCGCCACCCAGCGGACCGGTCTCCTGAGCCTCAGCGCCGCCCACGCGACCAGCGCGTACTCCGCCTGCACGCCGGCCTTCATGCCGAACGAGCCGCCGACATCCTCGGCCAGCACCCGGATGTCGGTCGGTTGCAGGTGAAGATTGTTCTCGGCCAGCCCGTTCCGGAGTCCAAACGGAGCCTGGATCGAGGCATGCAGCGCGAGGCGCCCGTCAGGCTCGATTTCCGCCCAGGCGCCGCGCGGTTCGAGAGAATTGGCGGTCACGCGCGAGATCGAGAAGCGCAGGCGTGCGACACGCGCCGCAGCCCGCAACCCGGCCGCGGTCCGCTCGGCATCGCCTCCCTTCCAGAGAAACGCGATATTGTCGGGCGTCTCGTCCCATACCGCCGGTGCGTCCGGCCGCATCGCTTCCGCCGGGTCGGTCACCACCGGCAAAGCCGCGTACTCCACGACGACCCTTTCCGCCGCTTCCTCGGCTTGAGCGCGGGTCTCCGCGATCACCAGCGCCACCGGCTCGCCGACGAAGCGCACGCGTTCCCTGGCCAGAAGGGAACGGTCTGTCCGCGGCGCCGGCGTCCCGTCCGGACGAGGAAAGCCGATGCCGCCTGGAATAGGTCCGACTGCACTCAGATCCCGATGCGTGTAGAAGCCCACGAAGCCGGGAACGGCCGCCGCCGCCGCGCCGTCGATGCCCCGCACCTCCGCATGGGCGTGCGGCGAACGCACCAGTACCGCCTCGAGCATGTCCGGCCGCTTCCCGTCGGCAACGTAGCGTCCCCCACCCGTCAGCAGCCGCCGATCCTCGCGCCGCCTGACAGAAGTCGCCTGCAATGGCGCCATGGCAATTCCCTTCGCTGCAACGAATCCCCCGCCGACTTCTCAGTTGACCGACGCCGAGGGAAACCGCCGCGGAATCGCGGCCGGTGGCCCGCGCGGGGAAAGGCCGGCGCCGTCAGGCGTGCTGCAACGCCCGCCAGACGCGCTCCGGGCTCGCCGGCATGTCGAACCTGGTCACTCCGGCATCGCGCAAGCCGTCAATGACGGCATTGATCACCGCCGGCGGACTGCCGACAGATCCCGCCTCGCCCGCGCCCTTCACGCCCAACGGATTCGTCTGGCACGGGATTTCCACGAATTCGACATCGATGTCCGGCAGGTCGTCGGCTCGCGGAAGCGCATAATCCATGAAGCTCCCCGACAGCAATTGTCCGGACTCGCTGTCGTACGCAGTCAGTTCATTCGCCGCCTGCCCGATTCCCTGGGCAACGCCGCCATGCACCTGGCCACGGACAATCATCGGGTTGACCAGCCTCCCGAAGTCATCCGCGACCGTGTAGCGCACGACATCCACGACGCCGGTCTGCGGATCGATTTCCACTTCTGCGATGTGGCAACCGTTCGGGAAGGTCGCCGCCGGAATCGGCGCAATCTCGACCGAATCGAGCAATGTCGCCTGCTCTCCCGCCGCAACCTTGGCCTTTTGCCTCGCCGCAAGCTCGAGAATCTCGATCGCCCGGTCGGTGCCCGCGATGCGGAAGCTGCCGTCCTCGAAGGCAATATCCTCCGCTGCCGCTTCCAGCGCTTCGGACGCCGCCTTGCGCCCTTTTTCGATCACGCTCGCGGTCGTGGCCAGGATTGCCTGGCCCTCCGAATAGAGGCTGCGGGCACCGCCCGTGCCACCACCCTCCGGAATCTGATCCGTGTCTCCCTGGCGGATACGAATGCGCTCTGCCTCGACACCCAGCCGTTCCGAGGTCAGTTGCACATAGGCGGTGTCGTGTCCCTGGCCGTTGGTCTGCGTGCCAACGAAAACATCGACGAACCGATCGTCGCTGAACCGGATTTCCGCGCGTTCGGTCGGGCTTCCACCGGTCGATTCGAGATAATACGCAAGCCCGATGCCGCGCTTCTTTCCCTTGGCGAGCGAAGCACTCCTTCTAGCCGGAAATCCCGCCCAATCGGCCTTGCCGAGCGCCACATCGAGCACCCGCTCGAAATCGCCGGAATCGTACACTTTGCCGACCGGCGTCGTCCATGGCAGCGCCGAGGACTTCACCATGTTCCTCCGCCGCAACGCCACCCGGTCGATCCCGATCTCCACGGCCGCTGCGTCGATCAACCGCTCCAGCAGGTAGTTGCTTTCCGGGCGCCCCGCCCCCCGATAGGCATCCACCGGCACCGTGTTGGTGAACACGCCGATGACATTCGCATACGCGGTGCGGAACTGGTACACCCCGGGCAGCACCCACGTCCCCGCATAGGTCGGGATATAGGGCGCAAAGGCGGAAAGATAGGCGCCCATATTGGCGACAATACGGGTGCGCAGAGCCAGGAACTGGCCATCCGGCCCGAGCGCCAGCGCGGCCTCCGAGACATTGTCGCGCCCATGCGTGTCGGAAAGAAACGCCTCCGAACGCTCCGCGGTCCATTTCACGGTCCTGCCCAGCCGTCGCGCGGCGAAGCACACCAGAACGTGCTCCGGATAAAGAAAAGCCTTCATCCCGAAGCCGCCGCCCACGTCGGGCGTCAGTACCAGGAACCGCTCCGGATCGACCCCGAATACCGTGCCGAGATGCCGCTTCAGGAGCCAACCCCCCTGCGTGCAGGTTTCGAGCGTCCAGCGCCCGCTTGCCTCGTCATACTGCGCAACCGCCGCTCGCGTCTCCATCGAGCAGACCACGATGCGGTTGTTGACAACCTGGATCCGGCTGACATGGCTCGCTTTCGCAAACGCGGCCTCGGTGGCGGCCCGATCTCCGATCTCCCAATCGAAGCAGATGTTCCGGGCACTCCCCTCCCATACCCGCGGCTCACCCTCCTCCGTCACCCGCGAGAGGTCGGTGATCGACGCCAGCACGTCATAGTCCACAGAGACTGCCGCCGCGCCGTCGCGCGCCGCATTCAGCGTCTCTGCGACCACCAGCGCGACCCCGTCGCCGACATACTTCGCCACCTCGCCGGCCAGGGCCGGGCGGGGCGGTTCGGCGTTCTTCGAGCCGTCCCGGTTCTTCAATGAAACCTCGCACGGCATCGCGCCCACTCCGTCGGCGGCAAGATCGGCCGCCGTGAAGATGCCAGCCACCCCGGGCACCCGCCGCGCGGCCTCGCCGTCGATTCCGCGTATCCGCGCATGCGCATGCGGGCTGCGCACCATGACGGCGTGCAGCACGCCGGGCGGAGCGATATCGTCGGTATATCTGCCCCGTCCTTGCAACAGTCTCGGATCCTCGACCCGACGGACGGATTGCGCGGTACCGAATTTGGTCATGATGCCAGGCCCTCGTCGGCTGCTTGCCGCTCTGCCTATAGAAGAGAGGCTTTCCCGCCAAGGGCCGGGGCTCGTTTCCGTCGGCCTCCACGGTCCTGACATCGGAGACGCCGAATCTCGATGGTGGTATCGCTCTTGACCCGAGAGACGTCGTGTATCAGCCTTCAAGAGGAAAGGTACCACTCCGTGGGACGAACGCACGATCACTCGGGCCGCCATGACACCGGCCCGCCGCGCCGCCCGCCGCGCGCCAAGGGCGCGCGTCCCGCGCGCCCGCGCGCTCGCGAACCCGCATTCCTGGTGCCGGACACCGCCGAGCAAGGGCCGAAACTCGGCACCGGTGTCTTCCAGCGCGCGTTCGCGGTTCTCGAATATATCGTCCGCGCCGCCCGGCCGGTCGCAGCCCCCGAAATCGCCGCCCACCTCGATCTGCCGAAGCCCACCATCTACCGCATGATCGAGCAGTTCGAGCGAGACGGCATCCTGCACCGCGGGCTCGCCACGCGCCGCATCGCGGTCGGTCCCCGCCTCGTCGACTTCGCCTTCGCTATCCTGAACAGCTCCATCCAGTACGCGCCACGCCGCCAGATCCTGCACGGCCTCGTCGCCGAGGTCGGCGAAACCTGTAACATCGGCACCCTCGAAGGAAACCAGGTCCTCTATTTCGACCGTGTGGAAGCCCAGCACTGGCCGCTCCGGCTGCACTTCCCGATCGGCGCCCGCGTGCCCCTCTATTGCACGGCAATCGGCAAGCTCTTCCTCGCCTTCCTGCCCGACAGGCAACGCGCAATCCTGCTCGAGCAGCTCGAGCTCCGGCCCTTTACCCGCAACACGATCACCACCACGCCTGCTCTCGAAGCCGAACTCCAGAAAATCCGCCGCGACGGGCTTTCGGTCGATCGCGAAGAATACCTCGCCGGGGTTGTCTGCCTCGGCGCGCCGGTGTTCAATCGCCGCCACGAAATCTTGGCCGGCATCGCGATCCAGGCACCTGCCGCGCGCATGCCCGTCTCGGACGCCTACCGCCACCGTGCCGCACTGCTCCAGGCAGCCCGTGCGCTCGGCGAGAGCCTCACCACCTTCAATCCCGGCTTCGCCGCCGGCCCTCCCTTGCACCGGCGGCGAGCCACGCGACAGAGGAAGCAGCCCAGATGACCAGGATGACCGCCAGCGAAGCCTTCGTCGAAACCCTGCATGTCCAGGGCGTCAGGAATATGTTCGGCATCGTCGGCTCCGCCTACATGGACGCGCTGGATCTCTTTCCCGCAGCCGGCATCCGCTTCATCCCCACCGTTCACGAACAAGGCGCCGCCCACATGGCAGACGGCTACGCCCGCATCAGCGGCCGCCACGGCGTCTGCATCGGCCAGAACGGCCCCGGCATCACGAATTTCGTCACCGCCATCGCCGCCGCCTATTGGGCGCACAGCCCCGTCGTCGCCATCACCCCCGAATCGGGGTCTTCGACGATGGGCCTCGGCGGCTTCCAGGAAACCGACCAGCTCCCGATCTTCTCGGGGATCACGAAATACCAGGGGCACGTCAACAATTCGCGCCGGATGGCGGAAATCACCGCCCGCTGCTTCGACCGCGCCATCCTCGAGCTCGGCCCGACCCAGCTCAACATTCCACGCGACTATTTCTATGCCGTGGACGACTACGAGATCCCCGAACCGATCCGGATCGAGCGCGGCGCCGGCAGCCCGCACGCGGTCGGAGCCGCGGCGGCACTTCTCGCCGATGCAACCTTCCCGGTCATCGTCGCCGGCGGCGGCGTCATCACGGCCGGCGCGGGCGAGGCCTGTACATCGCTCGCCGAACTGCTCGGCGCCCCCGTTGTCACGAGCTATCTCCACAACGACAGCTTCCCCGCCAACCACCCGCTCTGGGCCGGACCGCTCGGCTATCAGGGTTCCAAGGCGGCGATGAAGCTGATCGCCCGCGCCGACGTCGTGCTCGCGCTCGGCACGCGCCTCGGCCCGTTCGGCACGCTCCCCCAGCACGGCATCGACTACTGGCCGCGCACCGCCAGGATCATCCAGGTCGATGCTGATCCGAAATCTCTTGGCCTCGTCAAGAAAATGTCGGTCGGCATCGCGGGCGACGCCGCAGAGGTGACGGAGGCGCTCCTTTCCGCGCTCGCCAACCGCCCGCTCCGCGGCACCGCATCGCGCCAGCAGCGGCTCGAGACCGTCGCCGCCGAAAAGTCTGCCTGGGAAAGCGAACTCGGCCACTGGACCCAGGAAACCGACGATTTCAGCCGCGAGGTCGGCAGTACCGCCTCCGCTATGCATCCGAGACAGATGCTCCGCGCTCTCGAAGAGGCCATGCCGAAGGGCGCCATCGTCTCCACCGATATCGGCAATATCTGCTCGGTATCGAACAGCTACCTCCGCTTCGAGCAGCCGCGCAGCATGCTCGCCGCCATGAGCTTCGGAAATTGCGGCTACGCCTTCCCGGTCGCGATCGGCGCCAAGGCTGCCGCCCCGGAACGCCCGGCCATCGCCTACGTGGGCGACGGCGCCTTCACCATGAGCTTTGGCGAAATCCTCACCGCCGTGCGCGAGAATCTCCCCGTCACCGCGGTCGTCTTCAACAACGGCCAGTGGGGTGCCGAGAAGAAGAACCAGGTCGATTTCTACGCCCGCCGTTTCGTCGGCACCAATCTCAAGAACCCGAGCTTCGCCGCGATCGCCCGCGCCATGGGGGCCGAGGGCCAGGTGGTCGACAAAATCTCCGACGTCGGTGACGCGCTGGCAAGCGCCTGCCGCGCGCAGCGCGACGGCAAGACGACCGTCCTCGAAATGATGGTGACCCAGGAACTCGGCGATCCCTTCCGCCGTGACGCTCTCTCCAAGCCCAAGCGGCTGCTCCAGAAATACGCCGCTTACACGGTTGCCTGAGTCTGGCCTGGGTCTCCAGGGGGGTGGCCGCCACAGGCGCCATTCTGCGGCGGCCATCGCAGAGGCGAGGGGAGGGAGGTCGGAATTCGCCATGGACCAGATACCCACCGGCATCGAAGCCAGAGCTGCCAAGGCCGTCGTCGAGCCGCTGATCGAACGCGCCCGCACCGCCATGGCTGCGATCGCCAATGCCGGTCAGGAGCGCACCGACGAATTGGTGATCGCGCTTGCCTGGTCCCTCTATCGCCCCGACCGTGCCGCCTCGCTCGCCAGGCTCGCAGTCGAGGACACCGGTCTCGGCAATGTCCCCGACAAGATCATCAAGAACCAGCGCAAGACATTCGGCACGTTGCGCGATCTCCTGCGCGCCAGATCGGTCGGCATGATCGAGGAGGACCCGGCCAGCGGGATCGTCAAGTTCGCCAAGCCGGTCGGCGTCGTCGCCGCCGTCACCCCCTCGACCAACCCCTCCGCCACCGCCGTCAACAAGGCCATGATGGCCCTGAAGGGACGGAACGCGGTTGTCATAGCACCCTCGCCGAGCGGCTTCGCCACCACTTCGGCGACCGTCACGGCCATGCGCAGTGAACTCGCCCGCATCGGCGCTTCGGCCGACCTCGTCCAGGTCCTTCCGCCGCCGGCCTCCAAAGAGATGACCCAGGCCCTGATGGAAGCCGCCGACCTCGTCGTCGTCACCGGCTCGCAGGACAATGTCCGCCGTGCCTACAAGAGCGGCACTCCGGCCATCGGCGTCGGTGCCGGCAACGTGCCGGTCATCATCGACGAAACAGCAGACCTCGAGGATGCCGCGCAGAAGATCGCGGCCTCCAAGACCTTCGACAATGCGACGTCCTGCTCTTCCGAAAATTCCCTCGTCATCATCGATACCATCTACGACGAAGCACTCGCCGCCTTGCAGCGCGCGGGCGGCTATCTCTGCACGGCAGATGCCGCCCGACGCGTGCGCTCGGCTCTCTGGCAGGGCGGCCGGCTGAACCGCGATCTCATCGCCAGGGACGCCCCGGTCCTCGCCGAGGCGTTCGCCCTGCCCAGGCCAGCCGCCGCGGCGCGTTTCTTCATGGTCGAAGAAACCGGCTACGGCCCCGCCCATCCTCTTTCCGGGGAAAAGCTCTCGCTGGTCCTGGCGCTCTACCGCGCCCCGGATTTCGAAGCGGCCGTGGAAATCGTCCGCCGCATTCTCGACTATCAGGGCCGCGGGCATTCCTGTGGCATTCACACCAGGGATCCGGAGCGTCCTCGCATCCTCGCCGCCAACGTCGATGTCGTGCGGGTACTGGTGAATTTCGCCCACACCTTCGGCAACGGCGGCGGCTTCGACAGCGGCCTGAATTTCACCCTCAGCATGGGCTGCGGTACCTGGCAGAAGAACTCGATCAGCGAAAATCTGAGCTACCGGCATTTCCTGAACATCACCCATCTCGTCCGGCCCATTCCCGAAGACCGGCCGACCGAGGAGACGCTGTTCAAACGCTACTGGGCGAAATACGGGAAGTAGGCCGGGGCGATGAATGTGCTCGAATACCACGCCAAGACCGAAATCCTCGCACCCGCCGGCATCCCGGTGCCGGCCGGCGCGTGGTGCGAAAATCCCGACACCGCCGCGAATGTGGCACGGTGCCTCGGGCAGTGCGTGGTCAAGGCACAGATTCCCGCCGGCAAGCGCGGCCGGATGGGCGGCGTCCGCATGGCCGGCAGCCCCGATGAGGCGCGTGCGGCGGCCGAAGATATCCTCAGCCGCACATTCGCCGGCCATCGCCCCGTGGCCGTACTGGTCGAGCCGAGACTTCCGCTCATCGGCGAATTCTATTGCGCCGTCCTCCAGTCCCCTCGTGACCGCTCTCCTCTCGTCATGTTTTCTCCCGCCGGCGGCATGGATATCGAGGAAATCGCCGCTGCCGGGTCCGGCACCATCGCACGCCACCTCATCCGCGATCTCGACAGGTTCGATGCCACCGCCGCCGCCGCGATGCTCGAAGGCATGGGTGTCGATCATGTGAAACCGGCGCTGGCGGATGTCCTGGCTCGGCTCTATCGCCTGTGGCGGCAGACCGATGCCGAACTGATCGAGATCAACCCCCTGGCAGAGCTTGCGGATCACTCCTTCGTCGCTCTCGACTGCAAGTTCATCCTCGATGACGCAGCTTCCTTCCGCCAGCCAACGCTCGCCGCCTGCGCAGTTGCGGATCCGCTGACTGGCATCGAACGGCATGCCGCCGCCCTCGGCCTCAAATACATCGCCCTCGATGGCAATGTCGGCGTTCTCGCCAACGGCGCCGGACTCACCATGACCACCATGGACATGGTGAGCCATTTCGGTGGCCGGCCGGCGAATTTTCTCGAAATCGGCGGTGATGCCTATGTAAAGGCCGAACCGGCTCTCGCCCTCGTGCTCGGCAATCCGAACCTGCGCTCCTTGGTCGTCAATTTCTGCGGCGCCTTCGCCCGCACCGACGTCATGGCGCGCGGCGTCGTCGAAGCCTGGCGCCGCCTCAAGCCAGCCATTCCGGTGTTCTTCTCGGTCCATGGCACGGGCGAAGACGAAGCGGTTTCGCTCATCAGGAGCGAATTCGGCAAGGAACCTTTCGACCTCATGGAAGATGCCGTCCGTGCTGCGGTCGAGGCCGCTTCATGACGGCATTTCCCATCCTCCGTCGCTCCGATCGTGTCCTGATCCAGGGGGTAACCGGCGCCCAGGGAACCTTCTGGACCGGGCGCATGCTCGAGGCCGGCACGAACGTCGTGGCTGGCACGAACCCGAAACGTGCGGGCGTCACCCACCTTGGCCTTCCGGTCTTCGCCTCCGCCTCGGCCGCCTTCGCCCGGATGGAAGTCGATATCGCGGTGATGTTCGTCCCGCCGCCCGCCGTCAAGGATGCCGCGCTCGACGCGATCGAAGCCGGCATCAGAGGCCTCGTCGTGCTGACCGAGCACGTCCCGGTGCACGATATGCTTGCCGTTTTTTCTTATGCCCGTGCCTCCGGGGCGCGCGTCGTCGGTGCGAACACTGCCGGATTGGTCACCCCGGGCGAGGCGTTCGTCGGCATCATGCCGGGCCACAACGCCAACATCTTCAGGCCCGGGCGGATCGGCGTGATCTCGCGCAGCGGCAGCCTCGGCACCCTCGTCTGCCTCAACCTGACGCGCGCCGGTCTCGGCCAGTCGAGCTTCATCGGCATCGGCGGCGACGCGATACTCGGCACGACAGCCGAGGAAGCCTTGCAGGCGCTCGATCGTGATTCCCGCACCGATGCCATCGTGCTGGTCGGCGAGATCGGCGGTGCGATGGAAGAGGACGCCGCGCGCTACGCCGCCAGCATGGCAAAGCCGGTCGCAGCCTTCATCGCCGGCCGCGTCGCACCGCCCGGCCGGCGCATGGGCCACGCCGGCGCCATCGTCGAGGCTGGCGCCGGAAGCTATGCCGGCAAGCGCGCAGCGCTGGAGCGGGCGGGCGTCACGGTCGTCGACACGCCGCACGCGATCCCCGCTGCGCTCGCCCGGCGCCTTTCGCCTCTTGTTCCCGAGAGGGCCTGATGCATGCTCTCGTCCGTGCAACAGGCACTCACTGCCGCCGATGCCGCGGAAGGGACGGCCGCGTCGGCTCGTCCGATGGGAAACGCCACGCACAACAAGGAGGGAGCCATGTCTGCTGCGAGGAAATGCGTCTGGATCGGCGCTCTGCTCTTGGCACTCGTACTGTCCGCGCCGGCTAGCCCTGCCCAGGCGCGATATCCCGACCATCCGATCGATTTCATCGTGCCCTGGGGTCCTGGCGGCGGTGCCGACCTCCTCGCGCGCACCGCGGGGAAAATCATGGCGCACGATCTCGGCGCGTCCTTCCCGGTGCTCAACGTGCCCGGCGCCACCGGCATGGTCGGAATGACCAAGCTTCTCACCTCGCCCGCAGACGGCTACACCCTCGCGGTCCTGATCGGTGACACCTACGCCCTCCTCGCCCGGCCGCGTCCGGCCTTCGACCCGAAAGAGGTCATTCCGTTGGCGATCATGATCCAGCAGCCGTCCGGTTACTGGGTCAGCACCAGAAGCCCATGGAAAACCTGGCCCGAATTCGTCGCCAGTGCGAAACGGCATCCCCTCAAGGTCGCGATCCTCGGTTACGGCAGCGCCGACGACATCACCACCAGTTACTTGCAAACCAAGGGGCTGAAGCTCACGGAGATCCCCTATGCCAAGCCGGTCCTGCGCTATACCTCGATCATCGGCGGCCATACCGATCTTCTCTACGAACAGACCGGCGATGTTCGCAGCTACTTCGACGGTGGCGAGATCCGCCCGCTGATCCTCTTCTATCCCCGCCGCCTCACCATTCCGCAATTCAAGGACGTGCCGATCGGCACGGAATTCGGCTATACCGTCGACCTGCCGCAATTCCGCTCCATCGTCGTCAAGGCCGGAACCCCGCCCGCGATCGTCAAGCTGCTGGCCGATGAACTGGCCAAGGTCGCGAAGACCGCGGAATGGAAAACCTACCTCCAGAGCCAATACGCGGATCCCGACAGCTACATCCCGATGGATGGAGCGCGGCAGTTCATGAACGCCTGGCTCGATCAGGCCAGGAAGTTCCGGGCCCTGACGAACATGGGAGCGAGATAAACGCGGGCGCGGCAATGCGCCCGCTCGCGCGCATCCGGGCCGGCCTGCCTTATCTTGTCGTGCTCGGCGTCGGCGCCTTTCTCTTCGACACCGCCGATCATTTCAACTTCGGCGCCGTTCCCGGCCGGATCGGTCCGGATGCCTGGCCGAAGCTCGTCCTCGCCCTGATGCTGCTCGCCGCATTCTGGGGATTCGTCGCGAGCGCATTCGGGATCGGCAAAGCCACGGCGGAGCAGAGCAGCGACAGTGCCGAAATCGAGGCACTGCTCCGCCCGCCGGAACTCTATCCCCACCGGGTGTGGCTCGCCGTCCTGGCGACGTTCGGCTACCTGCTCCTGCTGCCGGTGGCGGGCTTTTTCCTCGCCACGATCATCTACACGCTGGTCCTGCTCTATCTCGGGCACTACCGGCGATTGCTCTTGGGCGTTGGCCTGAGCGTCGTCGTCGCATTCGGCTTCATGTTCCTTTTCATGCGGGTGGTTTACGTTTCCCTGCCCGGCGGGATCGCGCCATTCGATCGGGTGTCCTTCGCGGTCATGGCCTTCCTCGGCGTCCATTAGAAGGGCCGTGCCGTGACCTTCGTCGATCTCGGACATGGCCTCGCACACGTCTTTCAGCCGTTCGACCTCCTGATGCTCGTCACCGGCCTGCTGGTCGGAATGGCGGTCTCGATCATGCCCGGTCTCGGCCTGGTCATGGGCGTCATCTTGGCACTTCCCTTCACCTACCGGATGCCGATCGAACCTTCGATCATTCTGCTCACCGCGATCTACTTCTCCGGCACGTACGCGGGCTGCTTCACGGCCATCCTCTACCGCATACCGGGCGAGCCGATGGACGTCCCGATGTTGTGGGACGGTCACGCCATGGCCAAGCGTGGGGCGCCGGCCAAGGCCCTCGGCTGGGCCCTGGTTGCAGCACTCATCGGCGGCCTCGTTTCTTCGGCGGTCATGGTCGCGATCGCCGGACCGCTGAGCAGCGTCGCGTTGAGCTTCGATTCGCCGGACTATTTCGCTGCCGTGTTCTTCGGCCTGACGACCGTCGTGGCGCTGGCCGGAAGATCGTTACCCAACGCCATCATCAGCCTCTGTGTCGGATTGCTGGTGGCAACGGTCGGCATCGACAGCACCTACGGCACCGACCGCTTCACCTTCGGCGTGCCGATCCTTCGGGACGGCATCCAGTTGGTCGCGATCCTGGTCGGCACGTACGGGCTGAGCGAGGTGCTGACACGGATCGGCCAGGGATTGCGCGTCAGCCAGCCGAACGATGCCGACAGAAGCGTCGCCACCGAATTCCCAACCCTGAGCGAGCTGATCGCAATCAGGATCACGATCATTCGCAGCACCATTCTCGGCACTCTGATCGGCATCGTCCCCGGCGCGGGGGCGACGATTACCTCCTTCATCTCCTATGGTATCGAGAAGCAGTATGGCCGGCGGCGGCATCTCCTGGGAACGGGCCTGCCCGAAGGCATCGTCGCTCCGCAGATCGGCGCCACCGCTTCGGTCGCAGGCCACATGATCCCGCTCCTGACGCTCGGCCTTCCCGGCAGCGGCGCCACCGCCGTGATCCTCGCCGCCTTCCTCCTGCATGGCGTGCAGCCGGGTCCGATGCTGTTTCAGGACCCGAAATCGACGCTCCTCGTCTACACGATCCTGAGTTCGATGTTCGTCAGCGTCATCGGCATGTGCCTCCTCGGCTTCTTCTGGATCCGTGTCGTCGTCAAGGTGCTGAAAATCCCGCAGGGCATTCTCTCCGCGATCGTCGTCATGTTCTGCCTTATCGGCGCCTACGCCAATCGCAACGATCTCGCCGATGTCTGGATGATCGTCTTCTTCGGCATCCTCGGCTATCTGTTCGAGAAGTTCGCATTCCCGATCGCGCCCCTGGTACTCGGCGCGATCCTCGGCCCGATCGGCGAGGACTCTTTCGTGCGCAGCATGATCGCCAGCGGCAACGACTGGCTCGTCTTCTTCAAGGACCCGATCAGCGCCACCCTGATGGGCGCATCGGCGCTCGCTCTCGGCTATCCGCTGCTGCGCGAAGTCCTGTCCCGCCGGCAGAGGCAACCGCTTCCGGCTTCGGGTGGTCCCCGATGATCCCGGAAAGGATGCCCGCCTTTTGCCTCCGCTCACGCCGTGGCCAGGATCACGGCGCAGGTCGCGACGATGTCCTCCACGCTCGCCCCGCGCGAAAGATCGCTGACCGGCCTGGCAAAGCCCTGCAGGAACGGCCCGAACGCGCTCGCCCCGCCCAGCCACTGCACCAGCTTGTAGCCGATGTTCCCGGCATCGAGATCCGGAAAGATCAGGACGTTGGCGCGTCCGGCCACCGCGCCAGGCTCGGCCAGCTTCTTCCCGGCGACTGCCGGAACCAGCGCCGCATCGGCCTGCAGCTCCCCATCCACGGCGAGCCCCGGCGCTCGCTCGCGCACGAGTTCGGTTGCGCGGCGCACCTTCTCCACACGGACATGCTGCGCACTCCCCTTGGTCGAGAACGAGAGCATCGCCACGCGCGCCGGCTCGCCGATCAGCGCCTCGGCGCTCCGCGCCGAGGCCATCGCGATATCCGCAAGCTGCTCGGCCGTCGGCTCGGCATTGACTGCGCAGTCCGCGAACAGGAGATGCCGCGGGCCCTGCCCCAGAAAGTCCGGCACCCGCAGAACGAAATAGCTCGAGGGAAAAGCGATGCCATCGGCCAGGCCGATCGTCATGCGCGCCGCTTCGATGACACGCCGGGTCGGAGCCGCCACCCCGCCGACCATGGCGTGCGCATCGCCCTCGCGTACCATCATGCCGCCAAGATAGAACGGCCTCGCCATCAGGCGCGTTCCTTCGGCCGGTGTCATCCGCTCCCGTCCGGCAGCGCAGGCCGCGCCGAAGGATGGCACGCGCGGGTCGCTCGCCGGATCGACGATTTCGATCCCGCCGGGAGAAACGCCGGCTGCCTCGGCCGCCCGGCCAACCGCTGCCGCCGAGCCGACAACGATCGGCCACGCGATGGCCTCGTCCTTGAGCCGCCGGGCGGCGGCAAGCACACGGGAATCATGGCCTTCGGGAAGAACGACTTTCAGGCTGGCCCGGCGCGCTCTCTCGAAGCAGCGATCCAACAGCTCCATTGAGAGCCCTGAGCAGGAATGGTTTGCAACAGCAGTTGCAGCAGGAGAAAGTGATGGCGGAAGGAACAGCGTCAGTCAAGGTTTACCGCGGCCTCAGAGACATCTACTTCGACCGCTCGCGCTGCACCTCTATCGACGGCCGCGCCGGCGATCTCCGCTACCGCGGCTATTCGATCCACGACCTCGCAGAGCACGCAACATTCGAAGAGACCGCCTGGCTGCTCCTGCATGGCGATCTGCCCACACGAACCGCACTCGCAGAGTTCGACCGCGAGTTGAAGCTGGCGCGCACGCTTCCTTCCGCCGTCTACGACATCATCCGCCTCACGAAATCGGGGCATCCGATGGATGTCCTGCGCACAGCCACCTCCGCGCTCGCCTCCTTCGACCCCGACACGGCCGACAATGCGCGTCCGGCAACGCTGCGCAAGGCCGTCCGGCTGATCTCCCAGGTGCCGATGATCATCGCCGCGCAGGCACGGATGCGCCAGGATCGGGCGCCCGTCCCGCCGGCACGCGACCTCGGCCATGCGGCCAACTTTCTCTGGATGCTGAAGGCCGAGAAACCGGGCGAGGAGGCCGCCCGCCTCGTCGATCGCGATCTCGTCCTGCATGCCGAACACGGCTCCAACGCCTCGTCCTTCTCCGCCCGCGTCGTCACCGGCACCAACGCCAACCTGCACGCCGCCATCACCGCCGCCATCGCCGCCCTTTCCGGCCCGGCGCACGGCGGCGCCGCCGAGGACGTGATGAAGATGGCCGAGGAGATCGGCGATCCCTCCCGCGCCGGCAAGTACGTGCGGGAAAGACGCAAGGCGGGCGATCCGGTCACCGGCTTCGGTCACCGCGTCTACAGGGTCGAGGATCCCCGCGCGCGGCACATGCGCTCAGGTGTCGAGCGATTATCCAAAGAGATGGGACAGCCGCGCTGGTACGAGATTCTGCAGGCGGTGGTGCAAGCCATGGCGCCCTATGCCCGCCATGGCGTCAACGTCAACGTCGATTTCTATTCCGGCGTGGTCTACTACCTGCTCGGTATCCCGCGCGACCTGTTCGTCCCCATCTTCGCGATCGGCCGCGTTCCCGGCTGGGTCGTCCAGGTGCTGGAGCAGCAGGAGAACAACATCCTGATCCGGCCCTTGACCCTCTACGACGGCCCGCCGGCGCGAACCTTCATACCCATCCAGCAAAGGCCGGAATGACCGACCGTTATGGCGACGACCGGGCGCCATGAACTGTTGCTGCACCGTTCCCGTTGCGCTAACCTTCGTCGACGCTTCGGACGATCGAGATCGCTGCACGCTCGATGCTATGCGCACAATCTTTGACACTCCCTCTCATGCAGAAGGACATCACGGCATCGCGGCACGGTTCCGGTCGGCAACCCGCTGCGGGCGGAACGGGCGGTAACGCGATATGGCAGGCAGGGAACACGCGGAAGTTGCAACGCTGACCGCCGGCACGCCGGCCCCATCGTCGCCCCAGGTCGCAATGGCGGAAACCGAAAGCGCGCCTCCGCCGGCTGTCGCGGCGTCCGGCTCTCTCGCCTCCCGCGGCTGGCGCATCACCTCCCGCTACGCCACCGTGAGCGTGCTCATCGCCGCGGTGATCGTCTGGCAGGTCGTCTGCGATTTCCACCTCTTCCCGCCGATCGCCCTGCCATCCCCCGTCTCGGTCCTGAACGCGCTGATCCTGCTGCTCGCTCACGGCTATGGCGGGCACTCCCTCTTCGACGATATCTGGATCAGTTCGCTTCGCATCGCCATCGGGTTCGTCGGCGCGGTCGTCATCGGAGTTCCCGTTGGCCTCTTGATGGCCCGGATCGACATCATCTTCCGTACCATCGATCCGTTCCTGCAGTTCATCCGCCCGGTCCCGCCGCTCGCCTATATTCCGCTCCTCGTCGTCTGGTTCGGAATCGGCGAGCTTCCGAAAATCGTCCTGATCCTGATCGGCACGATTCCCGTCATCATCATCGGCACCATTTCCGGCGTCAAAGGCACTCCGCCCCTCAGGCTCTCCGTAGCGCGGACACTGGGTGCCTCGGAAAGCCAGATTTTCCGCCATGTCATCCTTCCTTCCTCCTTGCCGGAAATCTTCACCGCCATGCGGATCGGTATCGGCGTCGCATGGACCTGCCTTGTCGCCGCCGAACTGATCGCCGCCGATCAGGGGCTCGGCTGGCTCGTCCAGTACGCCGGGCAGGCGCTCCAGGTCGCGATCGTCATCGTGGGCATCATCGTCATCGGAGTCCTCGGCTATGCGATGGAACTCCTGATCCGTGTCTTCGAACGCCGGGTCGTGCCATGGCGCGGCCACGGCTAGCGCCCGCCTGTGCGCGCCTCGACGGAGGTCCCGGAGACAAGCTACATTCGGCCGCGCCCGTCCTCGTACGGGCGAGCAACGCGAAAATCACCCGCTCACCCAAGGGAGACACCATGAGCAAGACTTCGCGAAATGTCACACTCGGCGCCATCGCAGCGCTCCTCTGGTTCGGCGCTGCTCAGGCGCAGACGCCAAACGTCGTCATCGGCTACGAGAACAACGGCGCTGACCCCTACATGGTGACCCAGGGGCTCGGCCTGTTCCAGAAGATGATGCCCGCGAAAATCTCTCTGAAATTCTTCGACTCCGGTCCCGCCGCGATGAGCGCGCTCGCCTCGAACAGCCTGCAGTTCATGTGCGGCCTCGGGGTCCCGCCATTCGTCTCGGCGATCTCGCAAGGGGTGCCGCTGGCGATCATCTTCAACCAGGAGCGCTACACGACGGCGGCAGGTGTTGCCGTCCGCCCCGGCGCCGGCATCAACTCGATCGCCGACCTCAAAGGCCGCAAGATCGCGATCGTCCAGGGTTCGCAGGCATCGTTCGAACTGGCAACCTTCCTTGCCGCGGCCAACGTGCCGTGGGAAAGCGTGCGCCAGATCAACATGGCGCCCCCCGAGATGCGCGTAGCCTGGTCGACAAAGAGCATCGACGCCGCCATCGTCTGGGATCCGGTCTTCGACGCTTTGCGCGGCATGGGCGCAACCGTCCTCAAGACCGACGCCGATCTGCCGCGCGACGCCTCCTCCTACAATATCTGCATCGCTGATACCAACTGGGCGAGTTCCCACGCCGCCCTTGCCGCGGACTTCATCCGTGCACTCGACGCCGGCGTCGCATACACGAATGCGCATCCCGATGCGGCGCTCAAGATCATGGCGGCTCAGGCCGGCATCACTCTGCCGGTCGCGAAAGCCGAGCTCGCGGGCTACGAACTCTTTTCTGCCAAGGATCAGTTGACCCCGAACGTGCTGGGCTCGGGAGACAGCGTCGCCCATTCCGCGACCACCCTGACATTGGCCAATACCGCGAAAGTCCTTCTCAAGATCGGCCGCATCACGAAGGTTCCGGCCAACCCCGCCGCCGCCGTCGATCCGACCTTCGCCGAAAAGGCGGTGCAGGGGAAATAAGACAGCGCGACGACAACAACCGGCGGAATGCCGATCCGGATCGAGCACGTCGGCAGGGACTTCGGTCCGCTCCGGGTCCTTGACGACGTGTCCCTGGCGATCGAGGACGGGACTTTCGTCACCGTCCTCGGCGCTTCCGGCTGCGGGAAGACGACGCTGCTCAACATGGTCGCCGGCCTGAGCGCGCCAAGCCGCGGCCGCATCCTGCTCGACGGCAAGCCGATCGCCGGCCCGGGACCTGATCGCGTCGTCGTCTTCCAGCAGCCGGGTCTCTATCCCTGGCTCACCCTCCGGGACAATGTGGCGTTCGGCCTGCGCATGAGATCCGCACGCCACATCGAATGGCCACGGGTAGACGAAGTGATTGCGGTCATGGGTTTGCGCGGCTTCGAGTCGCATCGCCCGTATGAACTTTCCGGCGGCATGCAGCAGCGCGTCGCGCTGGCCAGGGCGCTCGTCATGCAGCCACGCGTGCTGCTGATGGACGAGCCCTTCGCCGCGCTCGACGCTCAGACCCGCCACAACATGCAACGCTTCCTGCTCGAGCTCTGGGAGAAGATCCAAGCCACCGTGCTGTTCATCACTCACGACATCGACGAGGCAATCCTGCTCGGCGATCGGGTCGTCGTCATGGGTGCGCGCCCGGGCCGCATCGTCCTCGAGCAATCCGTCCCGCTCTCACGCCCCCGTCAATGGGAAATGAGCCTCGAGCCGGCGTTCATCGATCTCAAACGCCAGGCACTGCATATTCTTGCCGGGTAGCAACGCCGCACCGGGATCGGATTCACGACACGCTCCGGCGGCACGGCCCTCAGGTCAGGAAATACGCCATCAGGATCAGCATCAGCGCGAGCAGCGCTGCCATTCCCCAGACGAAACGGTAGAACCCGCCCCAGAAATGGTACCGGTCGTCGAAGAGCCGTTCCTCGGTGACGGCGCCTTGGGGATTGCTCGCACTGTGGGACACTACCGCACCTCGCTCTTCATCTCCCGCCCCGCGTCGCTGCCAGGGCCGGGGCGCCTTTTTTAGGGCGCGGCGGCGAACCCCGGCAAGGGGTTCAGCAACGCCGAATCGCCGGCCGCATTCCGCGCCGTCGCCCCCGCCAGCATCGCCAGCCCAAGCGGATAAATCCGATGCTCCTGCACCAGCACACGGGCCGCCAGGCTCTCCGCGCTGTCACCGGGCAGAACCGGTACCGCCGCTTGCACCAGGATCGGCCCGCCATCCAGCCGCTCGCTCACGAGATGCACCGTGCAGCCGTGCAGCTTCACCCCTGCGGCAAGCGCCCGCGCATGCGTCTCCAGCCCCGGAAACTGAGGCAGCAGGCTCGGGTGGATATTCAGCATCCGCCCCTCCCAGCGCTGCACCAGATAGGGCGTGAGCACCCTGAGATACCCGGCAAGGCACACCAGCTCGATCTCGTGCCGCGCCAGCAAGGCATCGATCTCTGCTTCGTGCGCCGCTCGCTCCGCTCCCCTCCGCTCGATGACGGCGGTCGCAACGCCCGCAGCCCGCGCTAGTTCGAGCCCTGCCGCCGCCGCCCGGTTCGAAATCACCAGCGAAATCTCCGCCGGATACGCGGGGTCGAGAGCCGCCCGTATCAGCGCCGCCATGTTGCTCCCCCGGCCGCTGATCAGGACAGCCGTCCGCCTCCTCATCCCGGCCAGCCGGTCCGACGTTCGATCGCAACGCGCACCGGCCCGCTTCCCGCCCCTATGCCCCCGATTCGGAATACGCGCTCGCCTTGAGCGGCAAGCCGCCCCATGACCTCCTCCGCCTGCTCCGCCGCGACCACCAGTGCCATCCCGATCCCGCAGTTGAAGACCTTGAGCATCTCGGAAGACGGCACCCGCCCCGTCCGTGCCAGCCAGCGAAACACTTCCGGCACCTCCCACGCCTCGGCATTGAGCGTTGCCTCGGTCGCCTCGCCCAGCACACGAGAGAGATTGCCGGCAAGCCCGCCGCCGGTGATATGCGCCGCCGCCTTGATCAATCCGGCCCGCATCAACGGGAGCAGGCTCCGCACATAAATCCGCGTCGGCGTGAGGAGTGCTTCGCCGAGCGCTTTCCCCGGCGCAAATGGCGCCGGCGCGTCCCACGGAAGCCCCGCATCGGCGACGATCTTTCTGACCAGCGAGAAGCCGTTCGAGTGCACGCCGCTCGAGGCGAGCCCCAATACGTGATCACCCGGCTCGACCCCGCGCGGCAAAAGCCGTCCCCGCTCGACAGCCCCGACCGCGAAACCTGCAAGATCGTACTCGCCCGGCCCATAGAGCCCCGGCATCTCCGCCGTCTCGCCCCCGACCAGTGCGCATCCGGCCTCCCGACAGGCTCCCGCAATCCCCTCGATGACGGCCCTGGCCTCCGCCACCGCCAGCCGGCCGGTCGCGAAATAATCCAGGAAAAAAAGCGGCTCCGCCCCCTGCACCAGGAGGTCATTCACGCACATCCCCACCAGGTCGACACCGACCGCGCCGTGCCCTCCACACGCCCTCGCCAGCACCAGCTTCGTGCCCACGCCATCGGTGGTGGCAAGCAGGATCGGGTCTGCATACCCCGCTGCGCGCGGGTCGAAAGCCGCCGCGAAGCCGCCGATCGCGCCGACGACACCCGGCCGCGCGGTCGCCCCGGCAATCGGCCGGATCGCCGCCACCAGCGCCTCGCCCGCCTCGATATCCACGCCGGCCGCCCGGTAAGTGGTGCCGCTTCCCATATTCTCCGTGCAATCCCCCACCCTGGTTCCGACCCTACCTGATGACGCAGCACTTCGGAATCTGCGGTATGAAGAGATGGCGGGAGGCCCCCATAACGGGCATGACGAAACGGGCATGACGATGCGGCCACGGAGAATGACAGCACTATCGCGCGCCCCCATCCGGCGCCGCAGGCCGTGCGCCGGCAGAGGTACCGCCTATGGCTGACGGATCACGGCTGGCGCATGGCACCTCGCTCGGGCTGGTCACCCTCCCCAACGCCATCACCTTCGCCCGTATCTGCGCCGTGCCGCTCGCCGTCTGGCTCCTGCTCGGCCACAACCTCGCCGCCGCCTTCGCCGTCTTCCTGGCCGCCGGCGTAAGCGACGCCATCGATGGCCTGCTCGCCCGGCACGGCCGCGCCAGCGCAATCGGCGCCGTGCTCGATCCCGCGGCAGACAAGCTGTTGCTCGTCAGCATGTACGTCACCCTCGCCGGCATCGGCGTCCTTCCGGCCTGGATCGCCATCCTGGTGGTGTTCCGCGATCTCCTGATCGTCGGCGGCGTGCTCGTGCTGAACATCGCCGGGTACTCGGTGGCCATTCGTCCACTTTTCATATCAAAAGTGAATACTGCTCTGCAAGTTGTTCTGATTGCAATATCTCTCCTCTTCGCTACGCTTGGCCTGCCGCCTCGGCCTCTGCTCTCCCCGCTGATCTGGCTGGTCGCGGGGCTCACCCTGCTCTCCGGCGCGGCCTATGTGCGGCGCACGGCATGGCTGCGGTGAATCCCCCAGGCTACGAGTCCGGTCTGGCCCGGTCTGGCGCGCCCGAGCGCTCTGAAACGGCACCGGTCGAGCCTGCCTCGCCTCCTGCCCTGCCCTCCCTCGCGGCCGGGGAGGAGGAACAGGGGGCCACCCGTTTTCAACGCTGGGCCTTGATTATTGGCCTCGCGGTGGTGCTCTGGCTCGGCCTCACGCTCTTTTCGTCGATCCTTTTGCCCTTCGTCGCTGCCTCCGGGATCGCCTATTTCCTTGACCCGGTCGCTTACCACCTCACCCGCCTCGGCGTTCCCCGGCCCGTTGCCGCACTGGTCCTGATCATCGGGCTGATCGCCTTCGGCCTGATGGTCGTTCTCCTGCTCTACCCGCTGGTTGCCCAGCAGGTCGGCCAGCTTGTCGTCCACCTGCCCGACTATGTCCTGGCCCTGCGCAATTTCGCCCAGCGGCTGGTGAACGATCTGCAGGCCGGCCTCGGCCCCGACTACGTCAACAGCAAGCTCCGCGACCTCATCACCAGCCAGGGTGGCGCGATCCTGAGCTTCATCGCCCAGGCCCTGACGCGGCTCATCACCGGCGGCGTCGCCCTCTTCAACGTGGTCGAGATCGTCGCGGTCACGCCTGTCGTCGCCTTCTATCTGCTGCGTGACTGGCCTCGGGTCGTGGCGCGCGTCGATTCCTGGCTGCCACGCCGCTATGCGGCCGTTCTCCGCGCCCAGGCCCGCGAAGTCGATCGCATCCTTTCGGCCTGGCTCCGCGGCCAGCTTCTCTGCTGTCTTTTTCTCGCCCTCTTCTACGCTGCCGGCCTCACCATCGTCGGCCTCGATCTCGGGCTGATCATCGGTCTTGCCGCGGGTATCATCTCCTTCATCCCCTATGTCGGCACCATCACCGGCGCCGTGCTCTCGCTGGCTCTCGGCCTCGCCCAATTTCCGCTCTGGTCCGCCATCATCCGTGTCGCCGCCGTGTTCGTGATCGGCAACCTCCTGGAAACCTACGTCATCTACCCCCGCTTCCTCGGCGATCGGGTGAAGCTGCACGCGGTCTGGGTGATCTTTGCCCTCTTTGCCGGCGGTGCTGCCTTCGGCTTTCTCGGCGTGCTGTTGGCGGTTCCTGCGGCCGCCGTGCTCGGCGTGCTCGCCCGCTTCTGGCTCGGCCGCTACCTTGGCAGCCCGCTTTATCTCGACCCGCCGCCGGGCCTGCAGAAATGAGCGCCTCGCGCCAGTTGCCGCTGCCTTTTGCCGTGACACCTGAATATTGCGCGGCCGACTTTCTCGACGCACCCGCGAACGCCGAAGCCCGGGCCTGGCTCGCCCGTCCCGCCGATTGGCCGGCCCACCGGCTTGCGCTTTGGGGTGAAGCCGGAGTCGGCAAATCGCACCTCCTTTACCTCTGGGCACGCCGCCTCGGCGCCCTGATCCTCACCGGACCCTCGCTGGTCGCACCCATCGCTCCGCCCGCCGCCGCCCTCGCCCTCGACGATGCCGACCTCTTCGCCGCCGAACCCCCGCTGCTCCACCTCCTCAACATTGTCGCCGAAGCCGGCTTCCCCTTGCTGATGGCCGCCCGCTCGCCCCCGGCCCGCTGGCCGGTCGGGCTGCCCGACCTCGCCAGCCGCCTTGCGGCCACCGCCGCCGTCGAGGTCGGCGCCCTGGATGAAGGGCTGCTCGGCGCGCTCTTTGCCCGTCTCCTCTCCACCCGCCAGCTCCTGCTCAGCCCGCCGCTCGCCTCCTTCCTGCTCGCCCGGCTGCCCCGCCATCCTGCCGCCCTCGCCGAAGCCGTCGTCCGGCTCGACCGCGCCGGCCTCGCCGCCGGCCGCCCGCTCACCCGTGGCCTCGCTGTCGCCGCGCTCGCCCCGCTCATCGGCTGCGAGCCCGAAATCGATTGCGAAAGATCAGGGACTCCCTCGCCGCACGCCCATCCGCTCCTGTAAATTCCCTGCCATGAGCACCCAGCGCCGCGACCTCGAGCACCTCCATCCCGAACCACTGCCGCCGATCGCCGCCGACAGTCCCGCACGCTTCATCAACCGCGAACTCTCCTGGCTCGACTTCAATCACCGTGTCGTCGAGGAGGCCGAGAACCGCGGCCACCCACTCCTCGAGCGGCTCCGCTTCGTCTCCATCAGCGCTTCCAACCTCGACGAATTTTTCTCGGTCCGGGTCGCCGGCCTGATTGGCCAGGCCAAGGCCGGCGTCCTCCATCCTTCGCCTGACGGCCTCACCCCTGCCCAGCAGTTGGCCGAGATCGGCCGCTGCGCCCACGCGCTGATCGCCGAGCAGAACCGCGTCTGGCAGGAGCTCCGCGCCGAGCTCGAGGCAGCCGGCCTCACCGTCTGCAATCCCGCCGAACTGTCCGCCTCCGAACACACCTGGCTCGAGCACTGGTTCATGGAGCGGCTGTTCGCCGTGCTCACACCGCTCGCCATCGACCCCGCCCACCCGTTCCCTTTCATCCCCAACATGGGCCTCGTCCTCGCACTCCGCCTGGTGCGCGAGGAGGATCAGCACGGCATGCGCGCGCTCATTCCTCTCCCGTCACAAATCGAGCGCTTTGTCCGCCTTCCCGGCAAACCTGGCGGGCCGATCCGCTTCGTCATGCTCGAGGCGCTGGTCGATCTCTTCCTCGATCGGGTCTTCCCCGGCTGCCGCCTCCTTGGCAGCGGCCTTTTCCGGCTGATCCGCGACACCGACGTCGAATTCGAGGAAGAGGCGGAAGACCTTGTCCGCTCCTACGAGAGTGCACTCAAGCGACGCCGCCGCGGCGTCGCGATCCATCTTTCCGTCGCCGCAACAATGCCGGCGGATTTGAAAGCCTTCGTCGCCGACGAACTCGACGTGCCGGAGGCAGAAGTCTTCGTCGCTCCGGGTCTGCTCGGCCTCGCCGATCTCCGCGCGCTGATCGTCGATGACCGGCCCGACCTGCAGTTCCCCGCCTTCACCCCGCGCTTTCCCGAACGCATCCGCGATTTCGGCGGCGACTGTTTCGCCGCCATCCGCGCCAAGGACATCGTCGTCCATCACCCCTTCGAAAGCTTCGATGTCGTCGTGCAGTTCCTCCGCCAGGCGGCAGCCGACCCGAACGTCGTCGCGGTGAAGCAGACCCTCTACCGGACCACCCGCGACAGCCCGATCGTCAAGGCGCTGATCGAGTCGGCCGAGGCCGGCAAGTCTGTCACCGCGGTCATCGAACTCCGCGCCCGCTTCGATGAAGAGGTGAACATCCGCCTCGCCCGCAGCCTCGAAGCCGCCGGCGTGCAGCTCGTCTACGGCCTGCCGGAGCGTAAAACGCACGCCAAGCTTTCGCTCGTCGTGCGCCGCGAAAGCGGCGGCATGCGCGCCTACGCGCATTTCGGCACCGGCAATTATCACCCGATCACCGCCCGCATTTACACGGACTTGAGCTTCTTCACCTGCGAACCGGCCCTCACCCGCGATGCCGCCCGCCTCTTCAACTACATGACCGGCTATGCCCGCCCCGAAAAAATGGAGGCACTCGCCTTCTCGCCGCTGACCATCCGTTCCACTCTCGAAACTCTGATCGACCGTGAAATCGCCAATGCCCGCGAGGGCAAGCCCGCCGCCATCTGGCTGAAGATGAACAGCCTCGTCGACGATCGCCTGATCGACCGCCTCTACGCCGCCTCCGCGGCCGGGGTGAAAATCATGGCCATCGTGCGCGGCATCTGCTGCCTCCGCCCGGGCGTGCCCGGCCTTTCCGAGACCATCCGCGTCAAGTCCATCGTCGGCCGCTTCCTCGAGCACGGTCGCATCCTCGCCTTCGGCAACGGCCATCCGCTGCCCTCCCGCGGCGCCCTCGTCTTCATCAGCTCCGCCGACTGGATGGCCCGCAACATGGAGTGGCGAATCGAAACCATGGTCCCGATCCACAACCCGACCGTGCACGCCCAGCTCCTCGACCAGATCATGGTCGTCAATCTGCGCGACACCAGGCAGTCCTGGGAACTCGGCCCCGACGGTACCTGGCGCCGCCTCGCGCCCGGCCGCCGCCCGGTCTCCGCGCACGACTACTTCATGACCAACCCCTCCCTCTCCGGCCGCGGCTCCGCCCTGCACGGTCCCCTCGGCCCCGCACCCCTGATCGCGATCCGCCGTCCGGACCGCGTGAGCCAGGACTGAGAGATGCAGAACGGCGAGCCCACGCCGGCGCGCCGCCCGGCGGTGGTGGATCTCGGTTCGAACTCGGTCCGGCTGGTCGTCTTCGAAGGCCTCGGCCGCAACCCGAAGCCGATCGTCAACGAGCGCGCCACCCTCCGCCTCGCGCGCGGTATCGAGGCAAGCGGCCGGCTCGATCCGGCCACGATGGATCAGGCCCGCGCCGTACTCGACCGCTTTCGCCGCATCGTCGAGGCGTTGGGTGCCGCTCCCTTCGAGGTGCTCGGCACCGCCGCCGTGCGCGAAGCAACCAATGGCCGCGCCTTTCTTGACTCGCTCGCCGAGCAACTCCCGGACGTCCCGGTCCGCCTCCTCTCCGGTCAGGAAGAGGCCGTGCTCTCAGCCGCCGGCGTGCTGTGTGGCATCCCCGCTGCCGACGGTGTGCTCGCCGATGTCGGCGGCGGCTCGCTCGAACTCGCCCGCCTCGGCTCCGGCAAGGCCGGATCGATTGCCACGCTGCCCCTTGGCGTGATTCGCCTCTCCGAACGCGCGCACGGCGACATCGTGCGCGCACGCGCCATCGTCGAGCAGGAACTCGCCTCCGTTCCCTGGCTTTCCGAGGGCACCGGCCGCGATCTCTATCTCGTCGGCGGCACGTTCCGTGCCCTCGCCCGCATCCACATCGCGCAGACCAGCTATCCGCTCAACATCGTCCACCATTACACGCTCGGCCGCGAAGAGGCGCGCGATCTCACCGCCGTCATCGCCGGCGCCTCCCTGCGTGTACTCGAACGTCTCCCCGGCCTGCCACAACGACGCATCGAGGATCTGCCCTTCGCCGCCGTCACCCTGCGCCGGCTCCTGCGCGCAACCGGGGCTGCGCGCGTGGTCTTCTCCGGCAATGGCCTGCGCGAAGGCTGGTTCATGCGCCTCGTCCCGCCTGCGCTCGGCGCTGCCGATCCGCTGCTCGCCGCGGCACAGGAATTCAACGACCGCCTCTCCCGCGATCCTGCTCTCGCCCCCGCCCTGATCGACTGGACCGCCCCCCTCTTCGCCGACGAGACCCCCGTCGAGCAGCGCCTGCGCGAGGCCGCCTGCTGGATGAGCGACATCGGCACCCGCGATCATCCCGATTACCGCGCCGAGCAGTCCGTGCTCCGCGTGCTGCGTCAGCCCGGTGTCGGGCTCGACCACCACGCACGCGCCTTCCTCGCCCTCGTCATCGCCTTCCGTTACGAAGCCGAGCGCACCGCAAGCTTCCTCGCCCCGCTTCGCTCGCTGCTCGATCTCTCCTCCGCCAACCGCGCCGAGGCACTCGGCACCGCGCTCCGTCTCGCCTGCACGCTCTCCGCCGGCACGCCCCGCCTGCTCGCCGAAACGGCCCTCGCGCGCACCGGCCGTCGCCTCGTGCTGCGCCTCGCGGAGGGCAGGGGCGTCTATGCCGGAGACGGCGTGATGCGCCGCCTCGACCGCCTCGCCGAGGTGACCGGTTTCGAAACGGCACTCGAAACCATCTCCGCCCTCGCCGCTTCGTAGCCGCGCTTCGCACCTGCTCCCGCCCCGAAGGTAACGCCGCATGCGCCTCTTCTCGGCCACCCTCGCGACCGAAACCAATACCTTCTCGCCATTGCCCACCAGCCTCGACGGCTACAAGCAAACCGTGTTCCTCCGCCCGGGCGAGCACCCGGACGCAACACCCCTGATGTGTACCGCGCCGCTCTGGGTTGCCCGCCGTGCCACCCGGCGCGAGAACTTCACGCTCGTCGAAGGAAGCTGCTTCGCCGCAAGCCCCGCCGGCCGCACCAACCGCGCCGACTACGAGTTCATGCGCGATCGGATTCTCTCGGAGCTGAAAGCTGCCCTTCCCCTCGATGGCGTGCTGCTCGGCCTGCATGGTGCCATGGTCGCCCACGGCTACGACGACGTCGAAGGCGACATCATCGAGCGCGTGCGCGACCTCGTGGGTGCGCGCACCATCGTCGGCGTCGAACTCGATCCGCATTGCCATCTCACGCTGAAGCGCGTCCGCCTCTCCGATATCATCGTTCTGTACAAGGAATTTCCTCACACCGACGTGGTCGAGCGGGCCGAGGATCTGCTCCGCCTCGTGCTCGCCACGATCCGCGGCACAATCCGCCCCGTGATGTCGCTCTATGATTGCCGCCAGATCGGCAGCTACCCGACCACTCTGCCGCTGATGCGGAGCTTCGTCGATCGAATCAAGCAGGAGGAGGGCAGGGGAGGCATCCTCTCCGTCTCCATCGGCCACTGCTTTCCCTATGCAGACGTTGCGGAATTGTCCGGCCGTATCCTCGTCGTCGCCAATCGCGACAAGGCCGCCGCAGACCGCCTGGCGAGCGAAATCGGCCAGGAATTCATCCGGATGCGCGGGCGCACCGCGCCCGACTATCGTCCCGTCGATGCCGCCGTCGAAACCGCGCTCGCCGCCGGCGGCGCTCCGGTCGTGCTCGCCGAACCGGCCGACAATGCCGGCGGCGGCGCCCCTTCGGACAACACCACGATTCTTTGCCACCTTCTCGATCACGACATCGAAAATGCCGCCCTCGGCCCGCTCTGGGATCCGATCGCCGTTCGCCTCTGCTTCGATGCCGGCGTCGGCGCGCGCCTTCCGCTCCGCTTCGGCGGCAAGACCGGCCCCGCCTCCGGCCAGCCGATCGACGCCACCGTCGAGGTCGCGGCCCTGGCGCGCGACTGCTGGCAGACCTTCGGCCCGACAAAGGTTCCGCTTGGTGATTGCGCCGCAATCCGCATCGGCGGCGTCGAGACCGTGCTGATCACGAACCGCACCCAGGCACTGGGCCTCGAACTCTTCACCAACCTCGGCATCGATCCCCACGCGCGGAAGATTCTCGTGCTGAAATCGACGAATCACTTCATGGCCGCGTTCGGGCCGATCGCCCATCAGGTCCTCTATGTCGATTCGGATGGCCCGCTGAACCGCGACTATAGACGCATCCCCTACACCAGGATCATGCGCCCGATCTGGCCGCTCGATGCCGATACAGCGCCCGGCCTGATCTTCTGATTCCGCCACCCGCGCATCCCGCGGCGCCTCAGCCGCAATTGCCCCTCGCCCGGCCCGGTGTTAGCGTCAGGAGCACGATCCGCTCGGTCGGACAAGAGAGAGCGTGTTCAGTCGAGCCGAACACGCTCTGCGTAGAAACGTCGGCATTGAGGCGCGCACCGGGAGATCCGCCCGGTGTCAAGAGCGCACACATGTGCAAACAAAGGGAGGGGCAGATGACACTATCCCGCAGGACCATTCTGAAGAATGGTGCCGCCGGCGCCCTCGCCGCCGCAACACCCGGAACGCGCCGCGCACACGCTGCTTCGAACACGAAAATCATGAACGCCGTGATGCAGGGAGATCTCCGCTCCTTCGATCCCATTTGGACCACCGCCAATATCTCCGCCTACTACGGCGCCATGGTCTATGACACACTGTTCGCAACCGACGCCAACTTCCAGCCGCAACCGCAAATGGTCGGCAAGTGGGGTTTGAGCGAGGACAAGCGCACCTACACCTTCGCGCTGCGTGACGGGCTGCTGTGGCACGACGGCACCCCCGTCACCGCCGCCGACTGCGTTGCCTCGATCCGCCGCTGGGCCGTGCGCAACTCGGGCGGCCAGATGATGATGGAGTATGTGACGGATCTCTCCGCCAGGGACGACAAGACCTTCATCCTCGCCCTGAAGCAGCCGTTCGGCCTCACCGTTCCCGCCTTCGCCGCCACTTCCACGCCCGACTGCTTCATGATGCCGAAGAAGGCGGCGGAGACCGATCCCTTCCAGCAGATTACCTCTCACATCGGCTCCGGCCCCTTCACCTTCAACGAAAAGGAAACCCGGCCAGGCAGCCGCTACGTGTTCGACAGGTTCACGAAATATGTGCCGCGCCCCGAGCCCCCCTCAGGCTTTGCCGGCGGCAAGGTCGTCAAGCTCGACCGGGTGGTCTGGCAGAACATCACCGACGACCAGACCGCGCTCGCCGCCCTCGAATCCGGCGAGATCGATTTTTTCGAGCTGCCCCCGCTCGATCTCCTGCCGCAGCTTCAGTCCAACCCGGACATCAAGGTCCGCGTGCTCGACCCGTCCGGCAATTGCGGCATGATGCGTCTCAACTGGCTGCATCCGCCCTTCAACAACGTGAAGGCGCGGCAGGCCATGTTGTACCTGACCAACCAGGCGGACATCCTGAAAGCCACCTTCGGCAACCCGAAATACTACCACGAGATCGATTCGATCTTCGGCTACCAGACCCCGATGGCGAACGGCGCCAACAGCGCCTGGTTCAAGTCAGCCCCCGACCCGGCCAAGGCAAAGCAGCTCTTCAAGGAATCCGGCTATGGCGGCGAAAAAGTCATCGTCCTTCAGGCAACCGACTTCGATTTCATGAACAATTCCGCCCAGCTCATCGCCGGCTGGCTGAAAGAGATCGGCGTCAACGCCGAACTCGCCGCCTCCACCTGGGGCGGCGTCATCACCCGCCGCGCCGTCATGGCGCCGGACGACAAGGGAGGGTGGGACATCTTCATCACCTACGGCCCGGGCTACGACTGGAACAACCCGATCACCATGGTGGCCCTCGGTTGCAACGGCAGGAAAGGCTGGTTCGGCTGGCCGGAGAACGCCGGGTACGAGACGCTGCGTCGCCAGTGGGCGCTCGTCTCCACGCTCGCCGAGCGCCAGGCCATCGCGCAAAAGATGCAGACCATCGCCTGGAACGTCGTTCCCCAGGTGATGCTCGGCCAATGGGTCAGCCCCGTCGCCATGCGCAGCAATGTGCACGGCATCATCGGCATGCCCGACATCATCCCGTTCTGGAACGTCACCAAGACCTGACACATTCGGGCTGACGGCGGATGGCCGCATATACTCTCCGCCGTCTCGGCTCGACCGTTGTCGTGATGCTGCTGGTCGGCATCTTCGTCTTCGCCCTCCTGCACATCGCACCTGGCGATCCGGCGGCGATCATCGCCGGAGACAATGCAACCCCGGCCGAGATCGCCTCGATCCGCCAACAGCTTGGCCTCGCCGACCCGCTCTCCGTGCAGTTCGTCCGCTGGTTCTGGCACCTCCTGCACGGCAATTTCGGCATCTCCATTTTCTCGGACACACCGGTCATCACCTTGATCGGCCAGCGCGTCCCGGCCACCCTTTCGCTCACCGTTCTCACCATCGCCTTCGCCGTCATCGTCGCCGTGGCTGCCGGTGTGTTCGCTGCCTGGCGCGCCGGCGGCGTCCTCGACGGATCGCTGATGGGCTTCGCCGCTCTCGGTTTCTCCACGCCGGTGTTCGTAGTCGGCTACTTCCTGATCTACTTCTTCTCGATCCGCCTGCGCTGGCTTCCTGTCCAGGGCTACGTGCCGCTCTCGCACGGGCTCTGGCCCTGGCTCTCGCATCTGATCCTGCCCACCATCGCGCTCGGCCTCGCCTATGTCGCGCTGATCGCGCGCATTACCCGCGCCAGCATGCTGGAGGTGCTGGCCGAGGATTACATCCGCACCGCCCGCGCCAAAGGCGCCTCCACCGAGGCCATCCTATTCCGCCATGCGCTGAAAAACGCCGGCGTCCCGATCGTGACCGTCATCGGCATCGGCGTCGCACTTCTCGTCAGCGGCGTCGTCGTCACCGAGACCGTCTTCAACATCCCCGGCATCGGGCGGCTCGCCGTCGATGCCATCACCAATCGCGACTATCCCATCATCCAGGGCGTGATGGTGATCTTCTCCGGCGCCTACGTGATCATCAATCTGCTCGTCGATCTCACCTACACGCTGATCGACCCGCGCGTGCGGTACTGAAACCGTGTCCGACCTTGCCATCCCCGCCGGCCCCGTCCGTCGCCGCGGCGTCTCTTCCTTCCTTGCGCAGAACCGCCGCATCAGCCTTGGCGGCACCGTCATCCTGCTGATGATCCTCGCCGCCGCGTTTGCACCTCTCTTCGCCGGCAATCCGAATTCCATGAACCCGATGATCCGGCTCGAGGCGCCATCCGCCGTGCACTGGTTCGGCACCGACAGCCTCGGCCGCGACGTCTTCGCCCGCACTGTTTTCGGCGGCCGGATTTCGCTCGCCATCGGCCTTTCAGTGGCCATCCTCGCGGTCGCGCTCGGCATCCTGATCGGCCTGCCCGCCGGCTACTATCGCCGCTTCGACGCTCTCGTCATGCGCGTGATGGACGGGCTGATGTCGATTCCCTCCATCCTGCTCGCCATCGCCCTCGTCGCCCTGACAAACGGCGGCGTGCCCATCGTCATCATCGCCATCCTGCTCCCCGAGATGCCGCGCGAAGTGCGCCTCGTGCGCGCGATCGTGCTCAGCGCCCGCGAACAGCCCTTCGTCGAGGCTGCCGTCGCCGGCGGCGCGCGCACACGGAAAGTCCTGCTCCGCCATATCCTGCCCGCAACCTTTGCGCCCCTCACCGTGCAGGGCACTTACGTCTGTGCCTCGGCGATCCTGGTCGAGGCCGCACTCTCCTTCCTTGGTGCCGGCGTGCCGCCCTCGATCCCGACCTGGGGCAACATGATCGCCTCTTCGCAGCTTTATCTCGGCCTCGCCCCCTGGAACATTTTCTTTCCGGGCGTCGCCCTCGCCGTTCTCGTTCTCGCCGTGAACCTGCTCGGCGATGGCCTGCGCGATCGCCTCGATCCCCGGCTTGCCCGCAGCCTATGAGCCAGCCCCCGCCGCTGCTCACGGTCGAGGATCTGCACACCCACTTCTTCACCGCCGAAGGCACCGTGCGCGCGGTGGACGGCGTTTCCTTCTCGATCGCCCCCGGCGAAACGCTCGGCATCGTCGGCGAATCCGGCTGCGGCAAGAGCGTCACCGCGCTCTCCATTCTCCGCCTGCTGCCGCGCAAGGGCGCGCGCATCATCGCAGGCCATATCCGCTTCGAAGGCCGCGATCTCGTGCCGCTCACCGAACCCGAGATGCGCGAGATCCGCGGCAACCGCATCGCCATGATCTTCCAGGAGCCGATGACGAGCCTCAATCCCGTGCACACCATCGGCTCGCAGATCGCCGAAGCCGTGCGTATCCATCAGAAGCTTTCCCGCTCCGCCGCCCGTGCACGCGCCGCCGAGACACTCAGGCTCGTCCGCATTCCCGATGCGCCACGCCGCCTTGCCGACTATCCGCACCAGTTTTCCGGCGGCATGCGCCAGCGCGCCATGATCGCCATGGCGCTCGCCTGCAACCCGAAACTCCTGATCGCCGACGAACCCACCACGGCCCTCGACGTCACCATCCAGGCGCAGATCCTCCGCCTGATGCTGGAACTCAAGGAACGCATCGGCGCCGCCGTCATGCTGATCACCCATGATCTCGGTGTGGTCGCCGAAACCTGCCAGCGCGTGATCGTGATGTACGCCGGCCGCACCGTCGAGGAAGCACCCGTCCTCGAGCTCTTCGACCGCCCGGCCCATCCCTACACACGCGGCCTGCTCGCTTCGATTCCGCACCGCGCCAGCGGGTGCCGCCGCCTCGCCGAAATTCCAGGTGTCGTCCCCTCTCTCCGCGAACCGATCACGGGCTGCGCCTTCGCGCCCCGTTGTCCGATGGCGATCGATCGTTGCCGTATCGCAGCACCTCCGATGCAGAACCTCGCCGACGGCCATCGCGCCGCCTGCTTCCGCGCCGGCGAGATCGCGCCATGACGCAGCCGGTGCTCGAGGTGCGCAACCTCACCAAGCGCTTCCCGATCCTGGGCGGAATCCTGGGCCGCACCGCAGCCTCCGTGCACGCGGTCGAAGATGTCTCCTTCATGCTCGCCGCGGGCGAAACGCTGTGCGTGGTCGGCGAATCGGGCTGCGGCAAATCGACCGTCGGTAAGCTGATCCTCCGCCTGATCGAACCCTCTTCCGGCCAGATCCTGATCGAAGGCACCGACGTCACCACACTCGGCCCCGCCGCCATGCGTCCCTTGCGGAGGCGCGCCCAGATGGTGTTCCAGGATCCCTCCGCCTCGCTCAACCCGCGCCTTTCGGCCGAACAGATCGTAACGGAATCGATCGAGAACTACGAACCCCTCTCCCGCTCGGCCCGCCGCCAACGCGCCGCAGAGCTTTTCGTGCGCGTCGGCCTCCGCCCCGACATGCTGGACAAGCACTCCTTCGAGTTCTCGGGCGGCCAGCGCCAGCGCCTCGGCATCGCCCGCGCGCTCTCGCTCCGCCCGGTACTGATCATCGCCGACGAGCCGACCAGCGCACTCGATGTCTCCGTGCAGGCGCAGGTCCTCAACCTGCTGCTCGATCTCCAGAGGCAATACGGTCTCGCCTATCTCTTCATCTCGCACGATCTCGGTGTCGTCGAGCATATCGCGAGCCGCGTCGCGGTGATGTATCTCGGCCGCATCGTCGAACTGGCCGACCGCGCCGCCCTCTTCGCTTCGCCGCAGCATCCCTATACCGAGGCGCTGCTGGCCGCCGCGCCGCTTCCCGATCCGCGCGCGCGCAGCAATCGCCCGGTCATCGAAGGCGAGGTGCCAAGTCCTATCAACCCGCCCTCCGGCTGTGCCTTCCACCCCCGCTGCCCGTACGCGATCGCCCGCTGCCGCACCGAGCTTCCCGCTCTCCGCCCGCTCTCCGACGGCCGCCTCGCCGCCTGCCACCTCCGCACCTGACCCACCACTCCTGCCAGGATGCGGCCATGCGTCCCGTGGCACTCAGCCTTTCAGCGCGCCCTCGTTCAGTCCCTTGAAGAACAGCTTCTGCGCAAAGCAGAACGCAATGACGGCGGGGGCGACCACGATGACGTAGACGGCGGCTAGATTTGGCCAGGACCATTCGCCGAGACCGCCCTCGACGCTCGCGAGGACCACCGGCATCGTCCGTCTCACCTGATCGTTCGTCAGTGTCATGCAGAGCAGGTACTCGCCCCAGGCGGTGACGAAATTGACGATGAAGATAACGACCAGGCCGTTGCGCACCATCGGCAGGCCGACCGTCCAGAGCGTGCGCCAGGGGCCGGCGCCGTCGATCGTCGCCGCCTCGATCAGCTCGCGCGGCACGAGCTGGAACATGCTGCGCATGATCAGCACGCTGATCGCGAGGTTGAGCGTGACGTAAGGCAGGATCAGGCCGCTGGTGCTGTTGATCAGGCCGAGGAAATTCTGAATCTGGTAGACGGCGATCAGCGAGACGACGCGGACCGGGAAATAGAGGGACATCAGCAGAATCGCGACCAGCGCTCCGCCGCCGCGCGGTCTGAGATGCACGAGCGCATAGCCGGCAAGCACCGCGCAGATCGACGTGATGATGACGGTGCTGGTGGTGACGTAGATGCTGTTGAACAGGTTGATCGGCAGCGTGGCGATGTTGTGCAGGACATAGCCGTAATGGGTGAAGTCGAACTGTGTCGGCCAGAAGGCGCCGCTCATCGCATCCGGCAGCGATTTGACCGACATGATGAGCACCCACGCGAGCGGCAACAGGATGATCGCCATGAAAAGGATGATCACCGCATGGCGGACGATCGCCCCCCTGTTGCGGCCGGGCCGGCGGCGCCGCAGTCGCGCCAGCGTCGTGTCGTAGGGAACAGCCTCGAGTGCCGTTGACATGTCGGCGTCCCCTCAGTCCCTCGGCCGGAACATGCGAAGCAGCATCAGCATGACGATCATCATCGCAATCGCGCCGATCATGCCGATCGCGGCGGCGAAGCCCTGGCGCCACAGGCCCTCCCGGAACGCCTCGTCGTACATGAACATCGTCCAGGTATAGGTCGGCGACTGGCGATTGAAGCCGCCGAAGATCAGGTACTCGTCGATCACCGCCATCGCCGTGCCGAAGCGCAGGACGACCAGGATCATCATGATCGGCGCCAGGCGCGGCCGGATGATGTGCCAGAAAACCTGCCACTCGTTCGCGCCGTCGATGCGGGCGGCCTCCGGCAGGTCCTTGGGGATCGCTGCAAGGCCGGCCAGGAAGAAGATTGTGTGGTAACCGAGGCCCCACCACACCTCCATGATCGCGATCGAGGGCAGGGTCAGCGGCGTGCCGCCCAGCCATTCCGGCGCGTTGCGAAAGGTGAACAGGCCGAGGTTATTGACAAGCAGATGATTGATCGGGCCGGTCTGGAAGTTGTACATCCACTTCCAGAGTACGAAGACGAGCGTGCTGGGAATGGCGGCCGGGATCAGCAGTACGAGCCGGTAGAGCGTTGCCAGGCGCGCATTCGTTACGCGGTCCACCAGAACGGCGAGCAGCAGCGGCAGCGCGATCGCGCCGGGCAGAAACATGATGGTGAACAGGGCCGCGCGCCACAGGCTTTCCCACATTAGCGGGTCGCGCAGCGCTTGGGCATAATTGGCGAACCAGATCCAGTGCGCTGGCTTGGTGCTGAGGAACTGGTAGTCGGTGAAACTGATCCAGATGACGCGGATGATCGGATAGACCTGATAGCCGATGAAGAAGACGAGTGCGGGAAGCAGGAACAGCCAGGCCCCGGCCCGCTGCCGCAGCAGCGCCAGATGCAGGCTCGGCCGCCTGCCAGGCCACCTTCGGCTGAAGCCGATTTCGCTGGATGCGATCGTTTCTGCCATGCGCTCGTTCACCGGTTAGCGCACGCGAAACGTCTCATCGGATCGGAGGCACGCGACCAGACGCGCGCATTGCCCATCCCGCTTCCAGCACCCCTCGGGCCGTGCAAGCGGGATCGCGCCACCTCCCGGCCAGGCTCGCCCGAAGGCGCGAGTGCCGGCGGCGGCAATCCGCGCCGGCCCTCACGTCATGCACGCTCAGCCGCGCTTCATCTCGGCACGAACCGCGGCCATGACCTTTTGCATCGCGACCTTCGGATTCGGTTCCTGCCCTTTGAGGTAGGTTTCCCAGATCGGCTTGCCGATGACGAATTGCTGCAGGCCAAAGATGTTGTTCTCGATCGCCTTCGCAATGTCGAGCTGCTCGCGGATCAGGGCCACGAACGATGGCATCCACGCCGGCTTCTCTTGGTTCCACTTGGTGTAGATTGACTGGTAGGGCGGCAACTGGCCCGCATGGTTGGTCTTGGTGCCGGCGATCGAGTCCTTCCAGAGCGGCATGTCATAGGTCAGTGTGCGAATATATTCCGCCGCCTTGTCCCTGTTCTGGCCGTATGTGAACAGCGCGCAGCCGGTCGTCCAGAACACCGTCGAGCCTTCTCCTTTGGCGAATTTCGGCAATCGGCCGAGATGAAGCAGCTTGGGATCCGGCCAATAGTGTGCCATGCGCAGCGGAGCGTTGAAGTATTTGCAGTAGTAGGCGGCGCGCTGGGCGGCGAACGTGACCTCGTCCGGCGTGCCGTTGACACCGGCGTCCGTCGTGCCTTCAAGCAGGATGTCGGGATCCGCGAGAGGCATCATCTTCTTCATCAGCTCCAGCGCCGCGATGGCAGGATCGCTGGTGAAGTCGAACAACCCGTCCTTCGTGTAGCAGTTGGTACTCATGCTGTACGTGAATGGCGCAAGCGACCGCCAGCCGTGCGAATCGAAGGTGCAACCGAAGGGTGCGGCGCCGGATTTGATCACCTTGGCGGAGTCGGCGAGGTAATCGTTCCAGGTGACCGGCGCGCTGTCCGGCAGGCCCGCCTTCGTCGTCAGGCCGGAGTGCCATGCCATTCCCGTTACGTCCAGCAGGAACGGCCAGCTATAGAGTTTGCCATCGACCGTGCATTCTCTCCGGATCGACGGAATGATGTCGTCCAGCACCTCCTTTGGGATATATTTGTCCCATGGTTCGATGACGCCGGCCGCGATCAGCGACGACATTTCGACGAACGGCGTCATCCCGACATAGACGTCCCATGTGCTCTGCTTGTTCTTGGCCTCTGCGACGAAGCGCTGGATGCCGAAGCCTTGCACCGGGGCGATCTCGTAGTTGATCCCGGGGAACCTGGCGTTGACGGCTTTGATCTCGGGATGCAGATCCGGGATCCACTCGTAGAATGTCGGGGTCAGCGGCCGGTCCTTGGCGTAGGCCGCTTCGAAGCCACCGCTCGCGACAGCGCCGACGCCAGCGAGCCCGAGACTGGTCAGCAGGCTTCGCGTCAGGAATTCGCGCCTGTCGATTCTGCCCTGCTGCAACTGCCGCCGCGCGTCCTGCTGCAGGACGAATTCCTGTTCCTTTCTTTCGGACATCTGCTCGCCCCTCCCGATGGGTTCACGTCTTTAGTACGCAAAAATGGTACCACAACCACTCCTGCCCCGGCAAGCGCACTGATTCCTCGGGACCGATATGTTGAGGCTGGTTCTGGTTGGGACACGAGATGTGGTATGGGTAACGGTACGACGCCAATCGGACCCTGGCATGGCCGCGCCTCAGCCCCGCGCCATCTCCCCCTCGGCGCGCAGCATGCGGATCGCCTCGCGGAACGCCGCCGCGGTCTCCGCAATCTCGGCCGCTCCATGCGTTGCCGAAACGAACCCGCCGATCCGCCCGTTCACGTCCACGCCCTTCAAGAGCAGCGCCAGCCTCAGCCGCTCCGCCAGCCTCGCCGGCTGCCGCTTGAGTTCTTCTGCCGATATGGCCTCGGCATCGAAGCGCCTGGGATCGATCGGCCTCTCTGCCGCATTCAGGAAAACGTGAAACCCGGAACCCGTTCCGTACGCCGCCCAGCCGCAACGGGCCTCCGTGAACACCTCGTTCAGCACCTCCCTGAGTTGGGTTGCCGTCGCATCGGCGCGTTCATTCGCATCGCCCTCCGCAATGATTCCAAGCGTGGTGATCCCCGCCGCGGCAGAGACCGGATTGGCATTGAAGGTCCCGGGATGCTGGATCTTCTCCTGCCCCGCGCGCGCCATCGCCGCAAAGTCGAGCCGATCCAGGACATCTGCTCGCCCGGCCACCGCCCCGCCCGGCAGCCCGCCGGCGACGATCTTGGCATAGCTCACCAGGTCCGGCGTCACGCCGAACGCCATCGCCGCGCCACCGCGCGAAACCCTGAAGCCCGTGACCACCTCGTCCAGGATCAACAGCGCGCCGTGCCGCTCCGTGATCCGCCTCAGCGCCCGCACGAACTCGGGCCTCACGGGTACCTGCCCGAACGAGGCCCCGGTCGGCTCGATGATCGCCGCGGCGAGGTCCCGATCCTCCGCGAACGCCGCCTCGAGCGTTCGCTCGTCGCCCGCCTCCAGGAGCCGCACCTTCGCCGGAATACCCTCGATCACGCCCACCGTCGGCGTGCCATCGAAATGGCTCGCAAAGCCCGACGTCATGTGATCGTGCCAGCCGTGGAAATGGCCCTTGAAGCGCACCAGCGTGTTCCGCCCGGTGAAGGCGCGCGCCAGGCGCACTGCCATCAGTGTCGCCTCGGTGCCGGACGATGTGAATCGCACGCGCTCCACATACGGCACGAGACGCCGGATCGCCGTCGCCCACCTGACCTCGCCCGGATGATTGGCGCCGAAATGCGTGCCTGCGCCAAGTGCTGCCTCCACCGCCCGCATCACCTCCGGATGCCGATGGCCGAGCAGCAGCGCCCCGTGTCCGCCGAAGTAATCGACATAGCCGTTGCCATCGACATCCCATTTGCGCGGCCCTTCCGCCCGCGCGACATAGATGCCGTAGGGCGCGATGTGTCGCCCGTCATGGGCGATCCCGCTCGGCAGGAGCCCCAGCGCCTCCTTCGCCAGCGCGGCGGAGCCCGCCGTGCGGGCGCGATATTCGGCAACGATTCGCGAGTTGGTGCGAACGGTCTCGAGCGGCTGATCCATCTTTGCAATCCTGGCCTTGACGCCATCGGCGGGAAATCGGGTGATTGTCACTATGCGCCACTCGCAGGCGCCTGAGGAGGGCCGGCTTATGCATGATCTCGTGTTGCAGGGCGGACGGGTGATCGACCCCGGGCAGAACGTCGACGCCATCGTCGACATCGCCTTCTCGGACGGCAAGGTGTCCGCCCTCGGTCACGATCTCGGCGCGGCCGCCGAGCGCCGCGACGCAGCCGGCCTCCTCGTGGTGCCCGGCCTGATCGATCTCCACACCCACGTCTATTGGGGCGGCTCCGCTCTCGGCGTCGATCCGGACGCCTACGCGAAACCCTGCGGCATCACCACTCTGATCGATGCCGGCTCTGCCGGTGCCGGCAACATCGCGGGTTTCCGCCGCCACGTGATCGAGCGCGCCGAGGTCCGCATCCTGCCTTTCCTGCACATCTCCTTCCCCGGGATCTTCGCTTTCAGCCGCTATTTCATGGTCCCCGAATCGGCCGATCTCCGCCTGCTCGATCCCGAAGCCTGCCGCGATGCCGCGCGCGAGCACGCGGATATCGTCGTCGGCATCAAGGTTCGCCTCGGCCGTGTCGGTTCAGGTAATTCCGGAATCGCACCGATGGACATCGCCCTCGAGGTGGCTGGAACACTCGGCCTCCCGCTGATGACCCATCTCGACTATCCGCCGCCCTCGCGTCCGGAGGTCATGCAGCGCCTTCGCCCCGGCGATATCCTGACGCACTGTTTCCGCCCCTGGCCGAACGCCTCCCTCGCCCCCGACGCCTCCGTGCAGGCGGACGTGCTGGCGGCGCGCCGCCGCGGCGTCATCTTCGATATCGGCCATGGCAAGGGCTCGTTCGGATTCGCAACGGCAATGGCGATGCTGAAAGAAGGCTTCTTGCCCGACGTCCTCTCCTCCGACGTGCACGTGCTCTCGATCGACGGGCCGGCCTTCAATCTTCTCGATACGATGTCCAAATTCCTGCATCTCGGCATGCCTCTTGTCGAGATCATCCGCACTTCATCGATCAACGCCGCCCGTGCCGTCCGCCTCACCGATCGCGGTACTCTCGAGCCCGGCCTGCTCGGCGATGCAACGCTGCTCGCGATCGAAGAGGGAAACTTCACTTTCACCGACGTGCTGGGCGAGCAAGTGCACGGCACGCGTCGTTTCATCTGCCGTGGTGCCGTCCTCGACGGACGCTGGTGGCACTGATCGCACCCGCGGGCATCCCATCGCGAGGGACCAAGGGCGCTGCCCTCGGGGCCGCTGAGGAATTGCCGCCCGGCAATCGACCATATTGAAACATAATCGTCACGATCGGCAGGGGATCCCAGCATCAGCCCGGATCGGTGCCGCGTGCTTGCTTCCTGTTGCAGTGCAAAATATAGTCGTCTGAGAAATGCACTCGTACCTTCTGCAAGCGCCGACGCGGCTCCAGCAGGCCAGCGAGCCAGGGGATTCCTGCCAGAGGATTCACGTATGTCTCTCGACGACCGCTTCGACCCGTTCGTTGATGACTGGCAGGACGCCTGCCGACGCACGGTGCTCTTGCTCGACGTGTTGCGGGAGCGTGGCAATATCTGCTTCGAGCACAATGCGCTCGCAGTGCCGTTCGTCATTGAGTTCAAGGCCGCACTGGTCAAGGACGGCCGCCAGCTCGAGCGGCCGGTGAACGATGGGCCGGTCCGTATCGTTCCGCCTGGCGGCAGAGAACCGGATCCCTGGAAGCGGCCCTTCATCGTCGTCGATCCGCGTGCCGGCCATGGCCCGGGCATCGGCGGAATGAAGCAGGAAAGCGAGATCGGCGAAGCCCTTGCCGCCGGCCATCCCTGCTGTTTCGTTGGCTTCCTTCCGGCGCCCATCCCGGGCCAGACGGTCGAGGCTGCCTGCCGGGCCGAGGCGATGTTCGTTGCAGAGGTCGCGGCGCGCCATCCGGACGTCGAGGGCAAGCCGGCGGCAGGCGAGGCGGTCAATGCCTGACGTCGCAACAGCGGATCCCGGCCGCAGGCACGATAAATACGAACGCCTCGTCAAAATCGCGCAGGGTCTGCCCCGTATGACGACGGCGATCGCTCATCCCTGCGACGAAGTATCTCTTGAAAGCGTGGTGGAAGCAGAACGCCTCGGGCTGATCGTTCCTGTCCTGGTCGGCCCGGCCGCTCGCCTGCATGACCTCGCCCTGCGCGCGAAACTCGACATCAGCGCCATGGAGCTCGTCGATGCCGCGCACAGCCACGATTCGGCCGCAAAGGCGGTCGCCCTGGTCAGGTCCGGTCGGGCCGAAGCCCTGATGAAGGGGAGCCTGCACACGGACGAGCTGATGGGCGCCGTCGTCGCCCATGACAGCGGCATCCGCACGGCACGGCGCATCAGCCATTGCTTCATCATGGACGTCCCCGGTCATCCGGACGCACTGATCATTACCGATGCCGCCGTCAATATCGTGCCAACCCTCGAGGAAAAGGTCGACATCGTGCAGAACGCCATCGATCTCGCCCATGCGATGGGCATGGGTGATCCGAGGGTGGCAATCCTGAGCGCAATGGAGACCGTCAATCCAAAAGTGCCTTCGACGATCGAAGCAGCCGCCCTCTGCAAGATGGCAGACCGCGGGCAGATCACCGGCGCTTTGCTGGACGGTCCGCTCGCACTCGACAATGCCATCCAGCCGGAGGCGGCGGCGATCAAGCATATCGTCTCGCCGGTCGCCGGCCGCGCCAATGTGCTGGTGGTTCCCGATCTCGAAGCCGGCAACATGCTGGTGAAGAGTCTCTCTTTCCTGGCCGGCGCAGACGCCGCCGGCATCGTGCTCGGGGCGCGCGTGCCGATCATACTGACGAGCCGCGCGGACTCGATGCTCACCCGGCTCGCATCCTGCGCCGTTGCCGTCCTGCTCGCCGCCGCGCGCCGGGGTGACGCATCCGCCGCCATCCGTTGAAGGAGCGACCATGAGCGAAACGATCCGGCCTGTCCTGACGGGACAGAAGGCGCTCGTCGTCGGAATCGCCAACGAGCACTCGATTGCCTTCGGCTGTGCCAAGGCGTTTCGTACCGTCGGCGCCGACCTTGCGATCACCTGGCTCAACGACAAAGCGCGGCAGTACGTGGAACCGCTCGCACAGGAGCTCGAGGCAGGCATCACGGCGCCGCTCGATGTCACCGTTCCCGGCCAGCTCGAGTCCCTGTTCGAGATCATCACCCGGCGCTGGGGAAAGCTCGACATCCTCGTCCATTCCATCGCCTTCGCACCGAAAGAGGATTTGCAGGGCGGGCTGCTCTCTTGTTCGGCCGAAGGATTTGCAAAAGCAATGGACGTCTCCTGCCATTCCTTCATCCGCATGGCCCGACTCGCCGCTCCGCTGATGACCGAGGGCGGAAGCATGTTCGCCATGAGCTATTACGGCGCCAACCGTGTGGTCCCCAATTACAATGTCATGGGGCCGGTCAAGGCGGCGCTGGAAGCAGCCTGCCGCTATCTCGCCTACGAACTCGGCACGGCCGGAATCCGCGTGCACGCGATCTCGCCCGGCCCGCTGAAGACCCGTGCGGCCTCGGGTCTGAAGCACTTCGAGCTGCTGCTCAACGAAGCGGCGCACAAGGCGCCACTCGGCGAGATGGTGGACATCATGGATGTGGGATTTACCTGCACCTACCTCGCCACCCCCTTCGCGCGTCGCATCACCGGCGGCACCGTCTACGTGGACGGCGGAGCCAATATCGTTGCCTGAAGCTGTTCGCCCACAAGACCGTGGGTTTGATGCTGCCGGATCGCCGGCCTGCATCGTGGTGCTCAATGCCGGATCCTCCAGCATCAAGTTCGCCACCTACGACATCCGCCAATTCGATCCCGCTCTTTTCCGGGGCGAGATCGAGAAGATCGGGCTGGCCGCCCATCTCCGGGTCGCAGACCCGCGCGGCGAAATCCTTGCCGAACGAAACTGGCCCGCCGGGAGCCTCGATCAGAACGCGGCGACCCGGCAAATCTTCTCGACCATACGGGAGTTGATTCGAGAGAAACCAGTGCTCGGCGTCGGGCACCGCGTCGTGCATGGTGGCACTGAGTACGCCGCACCGGTCAGGATCGATGCCGGCGTGCTGGCCTCGCTCGAGGAACTCGTACCGCTCGCCCCCCTTCATCAGCCGCATAACCTCGCCCCGATTCGCACGATTGCCGAGGCCGCTCCGCAAATCCCCCAGGTCGCTTGTTTCGACACCGCATTCCATCGCGGCCAGCCGCATCTTGCTCAGCTCTTTCCCCTGCCGCGCAGGCTCACCGAGGCCGGCATCCGCCGCTACGGCTTCCATGGTCTTTCCTACGAGTACATCGCCTCCCGCCTGCCGGCGGTCGCCCCCGAGATCGCCACCGCCCGGGTCGTCGTCGCGCATCTCGGCAACGGCGCCAGCCTCTGCGCCCTGCAGGGCGGGCGAAGCATCGCCAGCACGATGGGCTTCACGGCTGCGGACGGCCTGATGATGGGCACCCGCTGCGGATCGGTCGATCCCGGCGCCCTCCTCTATCTCATGGATGAATACAAGATGGGCGTGCGCGAGCTTGAGGATCTGATCTACCGCCAGTCCGGCCTCCTCGGTGTCTCGGGCATCTCTTCCGACATGCGCACCTTGCGCGCATCGCGGGATCCCGCGGCGGCGGAGGCGATCGCACTCTTCGTCTATCGGATCGTGCGCGAAACCGGCTCCCTCGCCGCTGCCCTCGGCGGGCTCGACGCCCTCGTCTTTACGGCCGGCATCGGCGAGAACGATGCGGCGACCCGCGCCGAGGTGCTGGCCGGCTGCCGTTGGCTCGGCCTCGTGCTCGACGATGCGCGCAATTTAGCCGGCAGCGCCCGGATCAGCGCCGATGGTGCTGCCGCTTCGGCATGGGTCGTTCCGACGGACGAAGAGCAGATGATCGCCCGCCATACTGCCGCGGTGCTGGCTGCCGCACCCACGCCGCCGGAATGACCGACGGCAACTCCCGCGCCACACTTGTCCGCACTCGGCTCAGAACGCCGCGCGCGACCGCGCTCGCCCTCGCACAGGTGCCGACTCTCACGCCCGGTATCCGTTGATACGCCGTAGCGGTCGGTACACTACTTTTTATTTTCAGTGGCCTCTCATCCCCTTTTCGTTTGCTGACGGCGTCAGGCGCGTCAGCGGGGCACGGTCTCCCCGCGTCGCCGTTTGAGAGCCTCATCGATGCTCCGCGCCGGTGCCTCCGCCGCTGGTGCATGCGGCCTTTCGCCCAGCCTCTCGGCAAGCGCTCGCACAAGGTCGGACCGCGCGACGATCCCGACCAGCCTCCCGTCCCGCAGCACAGGGACGCGCTTGATTCCTTTACTCATCATCAGGCTCGCGATCTCGCGCGCCGGCGTATCCTCGCTGGCGGTTATCACAGCTGATGACATCGCCGACTTGACCTTGTGATGTTCGTCACGGATGCTCTCGAGGAAGGCCGGCGCAAGGTTTCCGCCCTCCGCCAGCATGTCCAGCCACCGCGCCTGCTTCTCGCTATGCTCTTCGTGCCAGCGTACCAGGTCGCCCTCGGTGAGCATCCCGACGATCGCGCCCGCCGCATCGACCACCGGAAGACCGCTGATCCCCCGCCGGGCCATCAGCTTTACCGCCTCCATCAGCGAGTTGTCGGGATGCACGACGACGATATCGCGTGTCATCAATTCTCCTGCCGTAACGGCGCTCTCCTCCAGCATCGCACTCACCTTCCTTTCGCCGCCCGCCGGCCAACGCCCACGCGTCACTCTCTTTACCCTTGTTTCCTGCCCCGTACGGTGACCGTGCTCGATGCCGGCGGTAGCAAGCAAATAAATATATTAGCCTCCGAACCCGCGACCGGCCTTGATCCGGATCAATGCACACTGGCACCAACAGATCCTTGCCCGCAGGTGAGTTCCGATCGGGTCACAAGCGGATGGGCCAGTCGCCGATTCCCATGGTCTCCGCTTTCGCAGCCTGCCAGAACCTGGTGCTCGGCCAGGTGAAAGTGGCAGACAAATCCAACCAGATCGTCGCCACCCCGAAGCTGTTGGCGCTGCTGGCGATCGCAGCGCCAGTCTGCGTCGTCGCCCGGATCTCGCGAACTCATGTCAGCCGGTCGGATTCCGCATTCAATGGGCGCGACACGTGATGCGCTTCAGGTGCGTGCGGCCGGGAAAGAGGGAAGGGCGAGCACGTCTTCAATCCACTGGATGCGAGTTGCCGTGTAAAGCTGGTCCCGCGGCGGAAGGAGCCCTGGATCGTCGAGGCTTGCGGTGGTGATGTCGATCTCGTCCGGGAGGTCGGCTGACCGGAAGAAGAGGGAGGTACCGCACTGGGCGCAAAAGCCGCGCTCGCCATAAATCGAAGAGCGGAACCAGACGGGAGCGCCAGCAGTCAGCGTGGCACTTGTGCGCGGAACACTGAACCACGCAACAAAGGGCGCGCCGCTCGAGCGGCGACAGAGCGAGCAGTGGCAGATCGATTCGTGAAATGGTGCGCCGTCGGTTTGGTATCGGATCGCCCCGCAGAGGCAGCCGCCGGTCAACATGTTTCTATCTCCTCAGCCCTTGGCCGGCAGGGGAATCCCGGTCAGCGTCTGCCAGACCCGGATGACAAAAGCGTCGTCACGGTCGCCATGACCGGACGCGGCGGCGGCCAGAAAAAGCTGGTGTGCGGCAGCGGCGAGTGGGAGGGGGAAGGTAAGCGAGCGGGCCTGATCGAGCACGATGCCAAGGTCCTTGACGAAGATGCTGACAGCGGACCGGGGCGTATCATCGCCCTCGAGGATGTGCGGCACACGGTTCTGCCACATCCAGGAACTGCCTGCGGAGGCGCCAATCACCTCGAAGAGCGTGTTGGCATCCGCGCCGGCGCGGATGCCCAGCGCAAGCGCCTCGGCAGCGGCGGCGATGTGCACGCCGGCGAGAAGCTGGTTGACCATCTTCACCGTGCTGCCGAGGCCTGGCTCCTCGCCAAGCCGCCAAACCTTGGCGGCGATGGCAGAGAGTACCGGCTCGGCGGCAGCGAAGGCTGCAGGGGAGCCGGAGGCCATGACGGAAAGGGTGCCTTCGCGAGCCCGGGCGGGCCCGCCGGAGATCGGCGCATCGAGCGCGAGAAACCCTGAGCTTGATAGTCGGGCAGCGAGGGCCCGGACCGCTTCCGGGGCCATGGTTACGGAGATGAGAACGACTGTTCCGGGTGAGAGGGAGGGGACAGCGCCTGCGCGGCCGAACAGTACCTCTTCGGCCTGGGAGGCATTCACGACGAGGAGCACAAGGGCCTCGAGATCGGATGGGAGAAGGTCAGGCCGAGCAACGGTTTCGGCCCCGGCAGCGGCCAGCTCGGATCGGGCTTGCGCATTGAGATCGCAGCCGAAAACCAGGTGCCCGGCGCGCCGCAGGCTGACCGCTGCGCCCATACCCATATTGCCCAGTCCGATCACACCGACCCGCATGAATTGCCCCTCCGCAGCCGCTGCCGAAGTGTGACGGAGCGGCAGGCAGTCGACCAGCCCTGGGTGGCTTTGGGCACCAGTTGTTCTTGTCACGCAATGCTCATTGCACTTGTGATATTATTACTGGAACATTAATGGAACATGACCGCCAGTTAACGGAAGCAACGCGAGCCGGTCTGCGCGATGGGCAGGCCGCGGATGCATGAGTACGGGCCCATTGGTGCGCGGACCCCAATCTGGTGAGACGTGCGATCGTCGCTATTGTACTGCCGGCCGACAGAAACATTTATAGAACCATCGCGAAGCGGCAACCGGCACGGCTGGCGAAAGAGCTGATAGCCGTCCGGGAACAGTGCAGGCGGTGGTTTGGCGGCCGGAGCTTGCTCGGCGATCGCCTGCGCCGTTCGCGGGCTTGTCATAGCGGGTTACGGGAACAATCGTAACTAGGGACACGACCCGCTGAAAAAACAAAGAGACCGCAGCAGCAGAGCGCACAAGCATCGTCGCCAAGGCTGAGCGCTCATCGGCAGCCATCAGCAAAGAGACCATCGGCCTCACCCCCGGTGGGCTGCCGGTGCACGGCTTCCGCACTCTGCTCGCCGATCTCGCCAGCCTGGCGCGCCATGCCTTCGTCACCGCGATGCCTTCCAAATCAACTACTTGCACCGCAAAACACCCTGGCGCGCGGCCGAAACGGCGAAGTCTGGCTAGCTTCGGTAGCTGCCGTTGATGTCGATATAACCGTGCGTGAGATCGCAGGTGAAAACGCGGGCCGAGCCTTTGCCGAGGCCGAGATCGACAGCGATGGCAATCTCGTGGCCCTGCATGTGACGCACGACCGGCGCCTCGTCGTAGCCGGGGACGACGCTCCCGGCGCGCGCCAGCCACACGCCGCCGATGGCAATCGAAAGCCGGTCGCGGTCGGCGGGCTCGCCAGCCTTGCCAACTGCCATGACGATGCGGCCCCAGTTGGCATCTGCGCCGGCGACTGCAGTCTTGACGAGGGGGGAATTGGCGATCGCGAACGCGACGCGCCGGGCGGAGCGGGCGGAGACGGCGCCTGAGACATCGATGGCAATGAGCTTCTCTGCGCCCTCGCCGTCACGCGCGACGGCAACGGCGAGGTCGGAGAGGAGGGCAAAGAGCGCACGGCGGAAGTCGGCTAGGGCTGACCCGCCGGCGGGAGGGACGCGCGGATGGTGGGCCTGGCCGGTGGCGAAGAACAGGAGAGTGTCCGAGGTCGAGGTATCGGAATCCACGGTTATGGCGTTGAAGCTCTGGGCGGTGCCGGCGGCAAGGAGGCGGCTCAGGAGCGGCGCGGGGAGCTTGGCGTCCGTGAAAACGAAAGCCAGCAGGGTCGCCATGTCGGGGGCGATCATGCCGCTGCCTTTGGCGATGCCGCTCAATCGCACCTCGGTGCCGCCGATGGTGGCGGTGCGGGTGGCGGCCTTGGGGAAAGTGTCGGTGGTCATGATGGCGCGGGCGGCGGCTTCCCAGCCGTGTCCAGAGAGGTTGGTGTAGAGGGCGGGAAGTGCGGCCGTGAGGCGCTCGTAGGGAAGGGCCTCGCCGATGACGCCGGTCGAGGCAAGGAAGACCTGGCGGGCCGGACAGCCGATGAGGCGGGAGGCGGTGGCAGCGGTGGCCTCGACCGCGGTGCGGCCGGCACGGCCGGTGAAGACGTTGGCATTGCCGGAGTTGACGACGAGCGCGCGGGCGCGGCCGGAACGAAGAGACGAGCGGCACCAATCGACGGGGGCGCCGGGACAGCGGTTCCGGGTGAAGACGCCGGCGACCGTGGTGCCGGGGGAAAACTCGGCGAGCATCAGATCGGATCGGTTCTGGTAACGGATCCCGGCCGCGCCGGCGGCAAGGCGGACTCCGGGTACGGGCGGAAGTTCCGGCAAAGGCACGGCGAGTGGGGAAACGGATGGCATCGGGCGCTCCGCATGGGCAAATCTGGAGATGAACGGGTAAGCCGATGATGCGCCGGGCCGTCGGGACGGACAAGAACGCGGGCCCGGGATCAGTGCGGCCTGCGTTGACCGGGCGAGAGGCGAGCCCTATCTCGTGCGCAGCCGGGGGGCCCGACATGACCTCACCGCCAGTTGCGAAGGGTCTTTATGTTCTCCGCCATCGCCCGCAAGGTATTCGGCACCGCCAATGAGCGGGCACTGCGCGCCTATCGGAGGCGGGTGCCGGAGATCAATGCACTCGAGCCGGCGATGGCCGCGCTCACGGATGCGGCGCTGGCGGCCAGGACGGTAGAGTTCAGGGCGCGGCTCACCGATGGTGCGACTCTCGAAGCGCTGCTGCCGGAGGCCTTCGCGGTGGCGCGTGAGGCGGCGAAGCGGACGCTTGGGATGCGCCCCTTCGACGTGCAGCTCATCGGGGGCATGGTGCTGCACGAGGGCAAGATCGCCGAGATGAAGACGGGCGAGGGCAAGACGCTGGTCGCCGCATTGCCGGTTTATCTGAACGCCCTGGCCGGCAAGGGCGTGCATGTGGTGACGGTGAACGATTATCTCGCCCGGCGCGACGCCGAGTGGATGGGAGAGATCTATAAGTTCCTTGGCATGAGCGTCGGTGTGATCGTGCACGGGCAGGACGATACCCAGAAGCGTGCGGCCTACGCGGCCGATGTCACCTACGGCACGAACAACGAATTCGGCTTCGATTATCTCCGCGACAACATGAAGTTCCGCCTCGAGGACATGGTGCAGCGGGAGTTCGACTATGGGATCGTGGATGAGGTGGACAGCATCCTGATCGACGAGGCGAGGACGCCCTTGATCATCTCCGGGCCGGCAGAGGACTCTTCCGACCTCTATCGGCGGGTCAACGCGGTGGTGGCGGAGCTGGTGAAGGATCCCGAGACCTACGAAAAGGACGAGAAGTTCCGCACCGTTGCGCTGACCGAACCGGGCTCGGAGCGGGTGGAGGATATGCTGAAGACCGCAGGGCTCATCGAGGAGGGCAATCTCTACGACATCTTCAACGTCTCGGTACTGCACCACGTGACGCAAAGCCTGCGCGCGCATGTGTTGTTTGCGCGCGATACCGATTATATCGTACGCCAGGACAAAGTGGTGATCATCGACGAGTTCACCGGACGGATGATGGAGGGCAGGCGCTATTCGGAAGGGCTGCACCAGGCGCTCGAAGCCAAGGAATTCGTGACCGTGCAGGCAGAGAACCAGACGCTCGCCTCGATCACCTTCCAGAACTATTTCCGCCTCTACCCGAAGCTTGCCGGCATGACCGGGACGGCGATCACCGAAGCCGACGAGTTCGGCGAGATCTACAAACTCGACGCGGTGGAGATCCCGACCAATGAGCCGGTGATCCGCAATGACGAAGACGACGAGGTGTACCGCACCACCGAAGAGAAAAATCGGGCGGTGGTGGCGCTGATCGAGGAATCGCGCAAGCGTGGCCAACCGGTGCTGGTGGGCACGGTGAGCATCGAGAAGAGCGAGCATCTGAGCGGACTTCTGAAGAAGAAGCGAATTCCGCACAACGTCCTGAATGCGCGATTCCATGAACAGGAGGCCGGCATCATCGCCGAGGCCGGCGCCCCGGGCACGGTGACGATCGCGACCAACATGGCCGGGCGCGGCACCGACATCCAGCTTGGCGGCAACCTCGCGATGCGCCTGAAGCACGAGCTCGCCGGAACAGAGGACGAGGCGGCGCGCGCGGTACGGGCGGCAGAAATCCAGGCGGAAGTGGCGGTCGCCAACGAGGCAGTGAAGAGTGCGGGTGGCCTGTTTGTGATCGGCACCGAGCGGCACGAGAGCCGACGGATCGACAACCAGCTCCGCGGCCGCTCGGGGCGACAGGGCGATCCGGGGCGTTCGCGCTTCTTCCTCTCGCTTGAGGACGACCTGATGCGCATCTTTGGCTCGGACAAGATGGGCGGGATGCTGCAAAAGCTCGGGCTCAAGGAGGGTGAGGCGATCATCCATCCATGGATCAATAAGGCGCTGGAGCGGGCGCAGAAGAAGGTCGAGGAGCGTAACTTCGACACCCGCAAGAACGTGCTGAAATACGATGACGTGATGAACGATCAGCGCAAGGAGGTATACGCGCAACGTCGTGAGTTCATGAAGAGTGAGGATGTCTCCGAGACGATTGCGGCGATGCGTGGCGAGGTTATTGCCGCGCTGGTAGCGCGGCGCATTCCCGAGCGTGCATTCGCCGAGCAATGGGAGATGAAGGAACTCGGCGAGGATGTGCAGCGCATCTTCAACCTTTCTCTGCCGGTCGAGGAATGGGCTGCAGAAGAGGGAATCGCCGAGGTCGAGATCCGCACCCGGATCGAGCGGGCGACGGATACCTTGATGGCGGCGAAGGCCGCCAATTACGGCCGGGAGCTGATGCGGCTGATCGAGAAATCGCTGCTGATCCAGACGCTTGACCAGGTGTGGAAGGAGCATCTGCTGCTGCTCGATCATCTGCGGCAGGGAATCGGGCTGCGTGCCTATGGCCAGCGCGACCCCTTGAACGAGTACAAGGGCGAGGCGTTCCTGATGTTCAACGCCATGCTGGACGAGTTGAAAGAGCGGGTGACGATGCTGCTGGCGCGCGTCGAGATTACCGCCGAAGCACCGCCGGCCGCCGACTTTCAGCCGCGGCAGCAGGTCGTGTACGAGAGCCATCCCGATCCGGCGATGGCCAGCGCCGAACTCGAGCTGGTCGGGGCGGGCGGCACGCCGGCGCAGGCGGAGCAGCCGCGGATGGTGCCGCAGCCGGTCAGGACGGTGCCACTCAATCTGGCGGATCCGGCCACATGGCGAACGACGCCACGCAACGCACCATGTCCGTGCGGGTCAGGGAAGAAGTACAAGCACTGCCATGGAAGGCTGATTTAGGGTCGCACACAGGGTGTGCCGGGAAGGCGTGGGACATACGCCGCTTGGCCCTGCTGAGCCCAAGGCCCTCTCTCTTCGATGAGATGGCAACCAAGGGGGAACGGCGTGAATCGAGAGGGGTGTCAAGGCATTCTGCCAAGGAAGGAGCGCGCGCGTTCGAGATCCGCGAGTGTGTCCACGCCGAGAGGCTCGGTCTCGATCACAGTAGCGTCGATGCGCATGCCGTGTTCGAGAGCGCGGAGCTGTTCGAGATTTTCACGCCTTTCCAGTACTCCGCGTGGGAGCGACACATAGCGGTCGAGTGCCGGGCGGCGATAGGTGTAGAGGCCAACATGATGATAATGCGGCCCGGCGCCGCCGGGGATGACGGCGCGGCTGAAATAGAGCGCACGGCCGGTCGCACGACCGGGGCGAATGGCGAGCGCGATCTTGACGACCTGGGGGGCCTGGAGCTCGAGCGGATCCGTGATTTCGGTGGCGAGTGTGGAGATGCTGACTTCGGGCTCGGCGAGCGGCGGGAGGGTGGCACGCAGCACGGCGGGATCGATGGTCGGCAGATCGCCCTGCAGCACGACGACGATGTCGTAGCGACAGCCGGGATCGGTCAAGGCTAGTGCGGCCTGCACGCGGTCGGATCCGGTGGGGAGCGCAGGATCGGTGAGCACCGCCTCGCCGCCGGCGGCACGGATCGCATCCGCAATCGGAGCGTCGCCGCAGGCGACGAGCACGGGGCCGATATCGGCTTCCATGCCACGGCGCCAGACCTGCACGATCATCGGCTCGCCGGCGATTTCGGTCAGCGCTTTACCGGGCAGGCGCTGAGAGCCCAGGCGCGTAGGAATGACGACGACGGGTCGCACAGGGAGGAATGCCTCGGATGCGTGTCGGCGAGCGATGCGGAGGATTCGCTCGGTTGGCCAAAAACAAAAATAGGCAGGATGAGGAAGCCCTCCTCATCCCGCCAAGCAGAGGATACGTTCTCTCCCTAAACTTGGCCAACTGCCCAGTCTCTGTTAGCCGTTTGCCGATTGCGTGTCACGCGATTTCGTTCCGGTGAAACGGGAAATTATCGATTTTATTGCGCGGCTCTATTGTGCAGTGCACAAAAGTGGCGTACGGCGATGACCGTCTGGCCGCCGGCGAGCCGGGCCTGTAGCGTGCCAGCCGCGAAGTAAGGAGGACCAAGCGCGCGATGCGCCTTTCCCACAGCCTGGTGCCGACATTGAAGGAAACTCCAACCGAAGCGCAGATCGTCTCGCACCGGCTCATGCTGCGCGCGGGCCTGGTGCGGCAGACCGCGGCCGGCATCTACGCCTGGCTGCCGGCTGGCCTCAGGGTGCTGCAGAAGGTAGCCCGGATCGTGCGCGAAGAGCAGGACGCAGCCGGCGCGCAGGAGCTTCTGATGCCGACCATCCAGCCGGCAGAGCTCTGGCGCGAGAGCGGGCGCTACGAGGACTACGGCAAGGAGATGCTGCGCCTGAAAGACCGGCACGAACGTGATCTTCTCTACGGGCCGACCAACGAGGAGATGATCACGGATCTGTTCCGCCAGTCGGTGCGCTCGTACCGTGCCCTGCCGCAGATCCTCTATCATATCCAGTGGAAGTTCCGCGATGAGGTGAGGCCGCGCTTCGGGGTGATGCGGGGGCGCGAGTTCCTGATGAAGGACGCTTACAGTTTCGACATCGACTACGCGGGTGCGGTGGCGAGCTACCGCCGGATGATGCTTTCCTATATGCGCACGTTCCGCCGGATGGGGCTGAAGGCGATTCCGATGCAGGCCGAATCCGGGCCGATCGGCGGCAATATGAGCCACGAGTTCATCATCCTCGCACCAACCGGGGAGAGCGCCGTCTATTACGATGCGGCGTTCGAGGAAATCGATTATTCTGCGAGCGGCTTTGATATTTTTTCGGAAGCCGATCTCGATCGCTTCTTCGGGCTGGTGACGACGCACTACGCCGCGACCGACGAGAAGCACGATCCGGCAGCCTTTGCAGCACTTGCGGCAGGGCGGCGGCGCGAAGGGCGCGGGATCGAAGTCGGGCACGTTTTCTATTTCGGCACCAAATACAGCACCGCGATGGGCTTTGCTGTAGCCGGGCCGGACGGGCGTCCGGTGGCACCGGAAATGGGCAGCTACGGCATCGGTGTGAGCCGGCTGGTCGGCGCCCTGATCGAGGCGTTCCACGACGAGGCGGGGATCATCTGGCCGGATGCGGTGGCGCCGTTCCGCGCGGCGATCCTGAATCTCAAGGCCGGTGATCCGGCGTGCGAGCGGATGGCGGAAGACCTTTACGGGAAACTTGCCCCGTCGGTGCTTTATGACGACCGGGAGGAACGCGCGGGTGTCAAGTTCGCGGATGCCGACCTGATGGGTCATCCCTGGCAGCTCATCGTCGGCCCGCGCGGGGCGGCGAGGGGCCAGGTGGAGCTGAAGCGTAGGGCGAGCGGCGAGCGGCAGGAGCTCTCGCTCGATTCGGCTCTCGCGCAGATCGTTTGAGCATGTTCGGTGCCTTTGAGCGGACGGTCGCGCTCCGCTATCTGCGGGCGCGGCGGGGCGAGCGGTTCGTCTCGGTCATCGCCGCGTTCTCGCTGATCGGAATCGCGCTCGGTGTGGCGACACTGATCATCGTGATGAGCGTGATGAACGGGTTCCGCCAGGAGTTGCTGGCCCGGATCCTCGGGCTCAACGGAGATCTCGGTGTCTACGGGGTGGGTGTGGCAATCAGCGATTACCAAGCGATCGCGAGGACGATCCGGGCGGTGCCAGGTGTCGTTTCGGCTATGCCGATCGTTGAGGGCCAGGTCCTGCTCAGCAATGATCACGGGGCGGCGGTCGGTGGGCTGATCCGCGGCATCGGGCAAGCCGACCTGGAAGCACTGAGTTCGGTGAGCGGGCATGTCATCGCGGGCGACCTGAAGGACTTCACGAGCGAGGATGCGGCCGCCATCGGCAGCGGGGTGGCGAGCGCGCTCGGACTTCGTGTCGGTGATCGGATCACGCTCGTCTCGCCGCAGGGGGCGGCGACCGTGCTCGGCACCATTCCGCGCATTCGCGCGTACCGGGTAGTGGCAATCTTCCAGGTCGGGATGAACGAGTACGATTCAACCTTCGTATTCCTGCCGCTCGTGGCCGCGCAGGTATTCTTCCAGAAGCCCAACGCGGCAACGCAAATCCAGGTGACGCTCTCGAATCCCGATGCGGTCGGTGGCGTGGAAGCGAAGATCGCACGGACTCTCGCCGGGCGGCCGCTCAGAATCATCGACTGGCAGCAGGCGAACGACAGCTTCTTCGCGGCGGTCACAGTGGAGCGGAACGTAATGTTCCTGATCCTCACGCTGATCATCCTGGTAGCCGCGTTCAATATCGTTTCGTCCCTGATCATGATGGTGAAGGACAAGACGGGAGACATCGCAGTTCTGCGCACGATCGGGGCGAGCCGCGGGGCGGTGATGCGCATCTTCCTGATGTGCGGGGCGTCGGTCGGGGTGGTGGGAACGGTTGCGGGCACGGTGATCGGCATTCTTTTCTGCCACAACATCGAAACGATCAGGCAATGGCTGCAGGGGCTCACGGGGACCGATCTCTTCAATCCGGAAGTCTATTACCTCGAGCAGCTTCCTGCCGTGCTCGACTGGCGCGAGGTGATCCGGGTGATCGTGATGGCGCTGGCGCTGGCGTTCCTGGCCACGATCTATCCAAGCTGGCGGGCGGCGCGGACGGATCCGGTCGAAGCGCTCCGGCATGAGTGAGGTGCAAGCGCGTGGCTGAGGTGCTGGTGCTGCGGCGACTTGAGCGTGTCTATCGCACCGGGGCGGGCGGGCTTGCCGTGCTGCGGGGCGCCGAGCTTGCCCTGGCGGCGGGGGAGATCGTGGGGCTGCTGGCACCATCGGGCGCCGGCAAATCGACCCTGCTGCATCTGGCGGGACTGCTCGAGAGGCCGGATGGCGGGGCGGTGCTGATCGAAGGAAAGGACACCGGGAGGCTCGCCGACGTGGGGCGGACGGAGATCCGGCTCCGGAGAATCGGCTTCGTCTACCAGATGCACCATCTGCTCAGGGAGTTCAGCGCGGCCGAGAACGTGATGCTGCCGCAGTTGATTGCCGGCGTGACGAGGCGGGCGGCCGAGGAGCGGGCGATGGCGCTGCTGACGTCTTTCGGGTTGGCAGGGCGGGCACGGCATCTGCCCGGTGCCCTCTCGGGAGGAGAACAGCAGCGAGTGGCGATCGCACGGGCGCTGGCGAACGGGCCGGCAGTGCTGCTGGCGGACGAGCCAACCGGAAATCTGGATGTCGCAACGGCAGGGGTGGTGTTCGAGGAATTGCTGGCGGCCGCGCGCACGCATGGGCTGGCGGCACTGATTGCCACCCACAATCCGGAGCTTGCGGGGCGGATGGATCGCCGGTTGACCCTCAGGGAGGGTAGGATCGAAGTGCTTCACTGACACGAATCGAGGACCAGCTGTGCCGCGCGCCGATTTCGTGCATCTGAGGGTTCATTCCGCCTGTTCCCTGAGCGAAGGGGCGATCAAGGCCGGAGCGATCGCCGCACTCGCGGCAGACGCCGGAATGCCGGCGGTGGCGTTGACCGATTCGGGCAATCTGTTCGGAGCGCTCGAGTTCAGTGAGGCAGCGTCGGACCAGGGTGTGCAGCCGATCATGGGCTGCCAGGTCGGGCTCGCGCGGGCCGGCAATTCGCGGCTTGCTCCCGACCCGTTGGTACTGCTGGCGATGGACGAGGTCGGATTCGCCAACCTGCAACGGCTTTCCTCGCTTTCCTTTCTGGAGACGGAGCCCGGGCTCGGGCCGCGTCTGACCACAGCCCGAATCCTCGAACATGCCGCGGGGTTGTTTCTGCTCACCGGCGGCACGACGGGACCGCTCGGGCGGCTTCTGGCCGAGGGACAGGAGGCGGAGGCGCGGGCGTCGCTCGCGGTGCTCAAGGAGGCGTTTGCCGACCGCATCGCGGTCGAGCTCAACCGCCACGGGCTGGCGGCAGAACCAATCGTGGAGGTCGGGCTCATTCGGCTCTCCGAGGAGGCCGGATTGCCGCTGGTTGCAACCAACGACTGCCTGTTTGCGGATCCGGCAATGTTCGAAGCGCAGGATGCATTGCTCTGCATTGCCGAAGGGCGCCTGCTCGCAGAGACGGATCGCAGGCGTGCCTCGCCGGAGCAGTGGTTCAAGCCGGCACCGGCGATGCGGGCCCTGTTCGCGGATCTGGCGGATGCCTGCGACAACACGCTGGCGATCGCAGAGCGTTGTGCGGTGATGGCGGAAGCAAGGAAGCCGATGCTGCCGCGCTTCCCGAAGCTCGAGGCCGGGGCGAGCGAGGAAGAGCAGTTGACGATGATGGCGCGGGCGGGGCTCGACCGGCGGATGGCAGTGGCGGCCGGCGCGCTGCGCAAACGTTACCAGGAGAGACTGGAATACGAGCTCGGCGTGATCTCGCGGATGGGGTTTGCCGGTTATTTCCTGATCGTCGCCGATTTCGTGCAGTGGGCGAAATCGCAGCGCATTCCGGTCGGGCCGGGACGTGGCTCCGGTGCGGGCTCGGTGGTCGCGTGGGCGCTCACGATCACGGATCTCGATCCGATCCGGTTCGGCCTTCTGTTCGAGCGGTTTCTCAATCCCGAACGGGTGTCGATGCCCGATTTCGACATCGATTTCTGCCAGGAGCGGCGCGACGAGGTGATCGGCTATGTGCGCTCCGAGTACGGTGCGGACCGGGTGGCGCAGATCATCACCTTCGGCACGTTGCAGGCGCGGGCGGCGGTGCGCGATGTGGGGCGCGTGCTGGGATTGCCGTACGGGCAGGTGAACAAGGTGGCGGAACTTATTCCCAACAATCCGGCGCATCCGGTGAGCCTCGAGCAGGCGATCGCGATGGAACCGCGGCTTCAGCAGATGCGGGATTCGGATGAGGAGGTGCGGCGCTTGTTCGAAATCGCGCTCAGGATCGAGGGGCTGTATCGGCATGCCAGCACGCACGCCGCCGGGGTGGTGATCGGGGATCGGCCGCTGATCGAGCTGGTACCGCTTTATCGCGATCCGCGCTCGGACTTCCTGGTGACCCAGTACTCGATGAAACACATCGAGCATGCGGGGCTGATCAAGTTCGATTTCCTTGGTCTGACGACGCTCACGGTGCTCAAGCGTGCCGCTGACTTCCTGGCCGAACTCGGCATCGCGGTCGATCTCGATCGATTGCCGCTCGATGATCCGGCAACCTACGCGATGCTGAGCCGGAGCGATGCGGGCGGAGTGTTCCAGTTCGAAGGCCAGGGCATGCGCGATGTGCTGCGCCAGATGCGGCCCGATCGGTTCGAGGACCTGATCGCCGCGGTGGCACTGTACCGGCCCGGCCCGATGGCGAATATCCCGGCGTTCTGCCAGAGGAAGCACGGCGAGGCGTGGGAGCCGCCGCATCCGGCGCTCTCGGAAATTCTGGGCGAGACTTACGGGATCATGGTCTATCAGGAGCAGGTGATGCAGATCGCCCAGCTGCTCGCCGGCTACAGCCTGGGGGCGGCCGATCTCCTGCGGCGGGCGATGGGGAAGAAAATCCGCGCCGAAATGGAAAGCCAGCGCGAGACGTTCACCGAGGGCGCCATAGCGCACGGCATTCCGGCTGAAAAGGCAGGCGAGATCTTCGACCTGATGGCGCGTTTCGCCGATTACGGCTTCAACAAGAGCCATGCCTGCGCCTACGCGCTGGTGGCGTATCAGACGGCATGGATGAAGGCGAACCACCCGGCGGTGTTCCTGGCCGCGTGCATGAGCCTTGCCCTTTCCAATACCGACAAGCTGGCGGCTTATCGGCAGGAGGCGGCGCGGCTCGGCATTGCCGTGCTGCCACCCGACATCAACCGCTCGGGGGCGGATTTTTCGGTCGAGCGCTGTGCGGGAGGCGCGCTTGCCATCCGTTACGCGCTGGCGGCGGTAAAGAAAGTGGGCCTGGCGGCGATGCAGGCGGTGGTGGCGGCACGCGGAGAGCGGCCATTCAGCGATATCGGCGATTTCGCGCGGCGGGTCGATCCGCGCCATCTCAATCGGATGCAGCTTGAGAATCTGGTGAAGGCAGGGGCGTTCGACGCGCTGGAGGCGAATCGGGCGCGTTTTTTTTCGGCGTGCGAAACGATTCTGCGGCGCGCACAGGTCGTGGCGGCAGAGAACGGAAGCGGACAGATCGGGCTGTTCGGGGGTGCGGCAACGGCGGCGCTGGAACTGCCGCCGCTTGACGACTGGCCGCCGATGGAGCGGCTTTCCTTCGAGGCGGAAGCGATCGGGTTTCACCTGTCGGCGCATCCGCTCGATGCCTATGCCGACGTTCTCGCGCGGATGGGGGTGGTAGCGAGCAACCGGATCGAGGCACGGGCAGCAGCGGGGGCAGCACGGCTGAAGCTGGCTGGCACGGTGATTGCGGTCAAGGAGCGAACGACCAGGAACGGCAACCGGATGGCATGGGTCCGGCTTTCCGATGGCGGGGGGACGTTCGAGATCACGGTGTTCAGCGAGGTGCTGGCACGCACGCACGGGCTTCTGGAGGCAGGCACGAATCTGCTGGCGATAGCGGATGTGCGACTGGATGGAGAAAGTCTGCGCGTCACGGCGCACGAGATGGCGCCACTCGATGAAGCCGCCGCGGCGACCGCGGAGGGCCTTCGGGTGTGGCTCGACCGCATCGAGGCTGTAGGGCCGATCAGGAGTCTGCTCGGGCACGAAGCAGGCGGGCGCGGGCGGGTTGTTCTGCTGCCGCGCCTGGCGCGCGCGGAGTCGGTGGAGATCGCGCTGCCGGGCGGATTCCGGGTCACGCCGAGACTGGCACAGGCGCTGAAGCTCGTGCCGGGTGTGGAACGGGTGGAAGCGATCTGAGGCGGGGCGCCGGGAGAGCCGGAGCGGGTGGAAGGAGATCCGCGATGAGCGAGGGAGCGGAGAAGATCGAGATCCAGGGTTGCCAGGCCCCGAGGGTGCACATCAGGAAGCCCTCGCTCCGGGCGCCTGCGGGCAGCACGGATTGCCACTTCCATATCTTCGGGCCGCATGGGCGCTATCGCCTGCACCCGGCACGGCACTACACGCCGCCCGAGGCGACGGTTCCCGAATACGAGGCAATGGCAGCGGTGCTCGGGATCGAACGGATGGTGGTGGTGCAGCCGTCGATCTATGGCACGGACAATCGCTGTACCACCGATGCGGTGGCGGCGTTTGGCCCGAAGCGCGCGCGGGCGGTAGCGGTTCTGGACGAAAGCGCAACGACACCAGCGCTGCGCAAGTTGCACGAGGCGGGAGTGCGCGGGGTGCGCTTCAACGCGGTGAGCGGCAATGGCACGCCGCTCGAGCAGTTGCGGACACTCGCGCGACGCATCGCACCGTTCGGGTGGCATGTGCAGCTTTACCTGCACGGCGGGCAGTTGCTCGAGGTTGCTTCTTCTCTGGGCGGGCTCGGGCTGCCGGTAGTGATCGATCACATGGGCGGTATTTCCAGCGACAAGGGCGAAAGACATCCGGAATTCCAGGCTCTGCTCCGGCTGCTCGAGGGCGGAAGAACGTGGGTGAAACTATGCGGCTATCGAAGCTCGGCAGCAGGCCATCCTTTCGCCGACATGGCACGCATGGCCGAGGCATTGATTGCGGCAGCAGCGGAACGTTGTCTCTGGGGCACGGACTGGCCGCATCCGAACTACATGGCGACGATGCCGGATGACGGAGAGTTGCTCGATCTCCTGGGTGCATGGGCACCGGCGGCTGCCCTGCAAGCGCAGATCCTGGTCGAGAATCCTGCTCTGCTCTACGGGTTTCCGCCACTTGCCTGATCAGGCATTGGCGGCCTTGCGAGCCGCTGCCTCTTCGGCGCTGGCGACCCCGCCGTGCACCGCCGACCAGGAGACAGGGTCCTCCAGGAAGTGGCGGACCTCGGTCAGCGCAGATGCGGCGAAATAAGGACGATCCTTGCAGGCCTCGAGCACATCCCACCAGGTGCAGAGATGGTGCAGCGTGATGCCCATCTCGCGCAGAGTCTCAAGACTGCCCGGGAAGACGCCATAGAAGAAGACGACGAAGGCGTGGTTGACGACGGCGCCGGCGCCGCGCAACGCCTCGGCAAACTGGATCTTCGACTGGCCGTCGGTGGTGAGATCCTCGACCAGAAGGGTTTCCTTGCCTTCGGGCACGTCACCTTCGATCAGCGCGTTGCGTCCGAAACCCTTCGGGCGCTTGCGGACATAGGCCATCGGGGCGAGCATGCGGTCGGCGATCCAGGCGGCGAAGGGAATGCCGGCGGTCTCGCCGCCGGCCACGACCTCTATTGTCTCGAATCCGATATGACGGCCGATCTTCTCGACCGCCAGCGTGCAGATCCGCGCACGGGCGCGGGGGAAATAGATGATGCGCCGGCAATCGATATAGACCGGAGAGGCCCAGCCCGAGGTGAAGAAATAGGGCTCGCTCGGGCGGAAGTTCACCGCCTTGATCTCGAGCAGGATGCGCGCGGTCGCGAGCGCGGCGTCACGATCCCAGTCGCTCGTTCCGATCCCGGCCATAGGCCCCCTCCGCGCAGCTTCGTGGTCAGACGCCAGTGTCCTGCCCCCGTCGGTTGCTGCCCTCGGCAGCAACCGTGATGGGATCGGCAGGCCACTGAAAATAAAGAGTAGTGTGCCGACCGTTATGGTGCATCCTACGGTATCAAGCGTCAGAGTCGGCACACTAGCGCTGCCCGCGGTCCGCCGTCCATGGTTGACGAAGTGCGTCCGGACTTGCAGCTTTACCGGGAGCGGCGTGGAGGCGAGGGATGGTGAGACGCTACCGGATCGCGGTCATTCCGGGCGATGGGATCGGCAGGGAGACCGTGCCGGAGGGGCTTCGGGTGCTGGACGCGGCGGCCGGACGATTCGGTTTTGCGCTCGAGATGAGCGAGTACGACTGGTCGTGCGAGGCCTATCGGCGCACGGGGAAGATGATGCCTGACGACGGGATCGAGCGGCTTCGCGGAAGCGATGCGATCTTCCTCGGCGCGGTCGGCTGGCCCGACGTGCCGGATCACGTATCTCTCTGGGGGCTCCTGATTCCCCTGCGAAGGCAGTTCGACCAGTATGTGAATCTTCGGCCGTGCCGGCTTTTGCCGGGGGTGAAGACGCCACTGGCGGGAAGGGAACGAGGGGAAATCGATTTCTATGTCGTGCGCGAAAACACGGAGGGTGAATACAGCGCGACGGGAGGGCGGATGTTTGCCGGTACCGAGCGCGAGTTCGTCACCCAGGAGAGTGTGTTCACGCGGGCCGGCGTAGACAGGGTACTGCGTTATGCGTTCGAACTGGCGAGGGGCCGGCCGAAGAAGCATCTGACCTCGGCCACCAAGTCGAACGGGATTACCTTTACGATGCCGTACTGGGACGAGCGGTTCCGGGCGGTCGGGAAGGATTACCCGGACGTCAGGACAGACCAGTTTCACATCGATATTCTGACGGCGCATTTCGTGCAGCATCCGGACTGGTTCGACGTGGTGGTGGGCTCGAACCTGTTCGGCGACATTCTTTCGGATCTGGGACCGGCGGTGGCCGGCTCGATCGGCATCGCCCCTTCGGCGAACATCAATCCCGAGCGGATCTTTCCTTCGATGTTCGAGCCGGTGCACGGCTCGGCGCCGGACATTGCAGGAAAAAAGATCTGCAATCCGATCGGCCAGATCTGGTCGGGCGCGATGATGCTGGAGCATCTGGGCGAGGGCGAAGCGGCGGCAGCGATCGTTGCCGCGATCGAGAGGCTGCTTGGCGAAGGCGGGCCGCGGACGCCCGACATGGGCGGAAAGGCCGCAACCGGGGAGGTGGGCAAGGCGCTGGCAGAGATGGTGGGGAAAGGCGCCTGAACCTGTGCCGGGCTGACTGTACAGACCGACACAGGTCTTGCGGTTTATTCGAGCCCGCGATTCACGCCCTCCGACGATCCCGCCGCGGGCGATCGCGGGCTCATCAAAGCCACGCCGCCGAGCGAAGGCCCTCCTCCCAGCTTCTCGAGAGGCGCATCGCCGAGAGGATCAATCCGACCTGGGAATAGCTTTGCGGGAAATTGCCCCAGAGCATGCCGGTTTCCGGATGGATGTCCTCGGACAACAGACCGACGTGATTGCGATGGGCGAGCAGGTTCCGGAACAGCGCCTTGGCCTCCGCGCTGCGGCCGACGGCGGCGAGGGCATCGATATACCAGAACGTGCAGACGAGAAAGGCGGTTTCCGGCTGGCCGAAATCGTCGGCCTCGTCGTAACGCATGACGAAGCCGTTGCGGAGCAGCCGCTTTTCGATCTCGGCGAGGGTGGAGTGGAAACGCGGATCGTCGGGGCGGATGAAGCCGATCTCGGGCAGGAGGAGTGTCGAGGCATCGAGCGCTTCGAAATCAAGTGCACCGGAGATCCAGCCGTGGTTGACGGCACGGGCAAGCACGGCGCGGCGCAGGGATTCGGCGCGCTCGAACCAGCGGGTTGAATCCTGTTCGAGGTCGAGCAGGCGGGCGATACCGCCGAGGTGATGCAGGCCCGCCCAGCACATCGCAGCGGAGAAGGTGTGGCAGCGGGCGCGGCCGCGATACTCCCAGGGTCCGGCATCCGGTTCGAGCGCGATCCGTTCAGCCTCGGCGCCGATCGGGCAGAGTTCGTCGTAGAGGGTGCGATCGCCGAGATGCGGCAGGCGGCGGTCCCAGAACATCTGCGCCGCGGTGAGGATGATCGCGCCATAGACATCGTTCTGGCGCTGCGTGGCGGCGGCATTGCCGATCCGCACCGGCCGCTCGGCCCCGTATCCGTCGAGCGATTCGGCGACGCGCTCCTCGAGCCCGATACCGGGAGCGGCCGGATAGAGGGGAGCGATCTCGGGATTGTTCTCCTTCAGAACTGTGTTCATCAGGTAACGCAGGAAGCCTTCCATGGTGCGCGTGGCGGAGAGGCGGTTGAGCGCGGTCACGGTGAACCAGGAATCGCGCGGCCAGCAGAAGCGATAGTCCCAGTTGCGCCCGGAGCCGGGCGATTCGGGGATCGAGGTGGTCAGCGCAGCAAGGATGCCGCCGGTGTCGTCATAGCTGCAGAGCTTGAGTGTGATCGCAGCGCGGACCACGGCTTCCTGCCAATCGAACGGGACATTGAGATCCCGCACCCAGTCCTGCCAGTATTGCAAGGTCTCGTCGAGGAATTCGCGGGCCAGCGCATCGGGATTTTCGGGCACCGGCTCGTCTGAACCGACGAAGAGGCTGACCGGCCGATCGAGCACCATCTCCGTTTCGTGCACGATGTGCGAAAGCGGCATGTCGGTGGTGAGGCGAAGCACGGTATGCGGGCCGATGAAGCGGAGATGGTTGCTGCCGAAGACGAGCTCCGGGGCGGCGGCACCGTAATCGAAGCCGGGGCGGATGCGGACGGTGATGCGTGGGCGGCCGGCGAGAGGTTCGATCCTGCGGACGATCATCGGCGGGCGGAAGATCCGTCCGTAGTGGCGGAAACGAGGACAGAAGTCGATGATACGAACTTTGCCGCCCGTCGCGTCTTCGAGTCCGGTTGCAACGATTGCGCTGTTCTCGAGATAGTACTGGCGGCTTGCACGGTGGTCGCGGAGAACAGCCTCCATGAATCCGCGCGCCGGCTTTTCGCCACCGAGCAGGGCGTGGAAGACCGGGTCGGCATCGAGGCGGGGAAAGCAGAACCAGACGTGCCGGCTGTCCGGCGCGATCAGCGAGGCCACGGTGCAATTGCCGATGACGGCGAGATCGAGGCCGGCCATCGTGTGATGCCTTGCGTCAGTGGGGGGCGGAAAAATCCGGGGCGGCAACGCCGGAAGCGGCAAGCTCGGCGGAGAGGGCGGCTTTCAGGCGCTCGAGACCCTCGGCGTCCCTGGCCTCGGCACGCGCCACCAGCACCGCCTGGGTATTGGAGGCACGCAACAGCCACCAGCCGTCGGCGGTTGCCACGCGTACGCCGTCGATATCGGCCAGGCGAGCGCCACGTGCCCTGAGCCGTTCTGCCACTTCGTCGACAACGGCGAACTTGCGTTCCTCGGGGCAGGGGAAACGAAGTTCCGGCGTGTTCACCACCTCGGGTAGCGCACTTCTGAGTTCGGAGAGCGGGCTGCCGCTGCGAGCAATGACACCGAGCAGGCGCACCGCGGCGTAAAGCGCGTCATCGAAGCCGTACCATCGCTCGGCAAAGAAGATATGGCCTGACATCTCGCCGGCGAGCGGGGCCTTCGTTTCCGCCATCTTCGCCTTGATCAGGGAATGGCCGGTACGCCACATCAGGGCATTGCCGCCGGCACGGGTGATCTCGTCGAACAGCACCTGGCTTGCCTTGACGTCGGCGATGATCGTCGCCCCAGGATTACGGCTGAGAACGTCGCGGGCGAGGAGGATCATGAGTTGATCACCGAAAAGGATGGCCCCGCTGTCGTCCACGATGCCGATCCGGTCGGCATCGCCGTCGAATGCAATGCCGAGATCCGCCTTCTGCCGCTCGACTTCGGTTCTGAGTTCTTCCAGGTTCTTCGGCACCGTAGGATCGGGATGATGCGCCGGGAAGTGCCCGTCAACGACGCCGTTGAGCAGCACGTGGCGGCCCGGGATGCGCGCCACGAGCCGGCCCAGAACCTCACCGGCCGCGCCATTGCCATTATCCCAGACGACGGTCAGCGCGCGGCTGCCGCCGTCCCAGTCGCGTGCGAGGCGGGCGACGTAGGTATCGGTGACATCGATGCGCCGTTCGTCACCGGCGGCGGTGACGAAATCGCCGCTTTCCGCGAGCCGGCCTAAGCCCCGGATCGCCTCTCCGAAGAAGGGCTTGCCTGCGAACATCATCTTGAAGCCGTTATGATCTGGCGGATTGTGGCTGCCCGTCACCATGGCCGCACCGTCTGCCTTCTCGCGCACCGCCGCGTAATAGAGCATCGGTGTCGGACCGCGACCGATCCGGATTGCCGTGATCCCGCTCGCCTTGAGCCCCTCGACGAGAGGTGGCTCGAGCGCGGGAGAGGAGAGGCGGCCGTCGTAGCCGACGACGACGCGCGAACCGCCGGCGCGCGCGACGAGGCTGCCGAAGGCACGCCCGACGGCGAAGGCGTCGATGGGGTGAAGCGTCTGGCCGACGATGCCGCGGATATCATATTCGCGCAGGACAGAGGGATCGAAGCGGTGGGAGAAGCTCATGCGCATTCCACTGCTGCCCGGGGATCAGGATGCGACATAGCGGGGCAGGAAGGCGCGCACCATTGGCCCGAGATCAGGCCGCTTCAGCGCAAAAGCGATCTGCGCCTCGAGGAATCCCGCCTTGTCTCCGCAATCGAAGCGATGGCCTTCGAAGCGCAGGCCGTGGAATGGTCCCTCACCGATCATGCGTGCCATCGCGTCGGTGAGCTGCACCTCACCGCCGGCGCCGCGTTCGAGGTTGGCGAGGTGCCGCAGCACCGAGGGCATCAACACATAGCGACCGATGATCGAGAGCGTGGACGGCGCCTTCGCCGGTTCGGGCTTCTCGACAAGGCCCTTGACCTCGACAAGGCGGCCATCGTCGGCGCCGATCGCGAGTACGCCGTAGCGGTTGGTCTGGGCACGCGGTACTTCGACCACGGCGACGACGTTGCCGCCGGTCTCGTAATAGGCGTCTGCGAGCTGCTTGAGGCAAGGGACCTCCGAGAGGACGAGATCATCCGGCAGCATGATCGCGAAGGGATCCTCCCCGATGAACGCACGGGCGCACCATATCGCGTGCCCGAGGCCGAGCGGCACCTGTTGGCGGACGGTGACCATGGTGCCGGGTGCGGTGGAGCTGTCGCGCAACGCCTGCAGCGCCTCGCGTTTGCCGCGTTCGCGAAGAGTGGTCTCGAGTTCGTACGCGACATCGAAATATTCGACGAGCTCGGTCTTGCCGCGGCCGGTGACCATGCAGAAGAGTTCGATGCCGGCGGCCCTCGCCTCGTCCACCGAATATTGAATCAGCGGACGATCAACGATCGGCAGCATTTCCTTGGCCATCGCCTTGGTGGCGGGCAGAAAGCGGGTGCCGAGGCCGGCGACCGGCAGAACGGCTTTACGCAACGGCTTGATCACGGCAGACGTTCTCCGGAGCTGAGGGCAGGCGGAGCCTAGAGCAGATCGCGATCAGACGGAATCGGCTGATCGCGTGAAGATGCTCGCCAAAACAAGGAGCTAGAGCAGTTACCGTGAGCCAAGGCGAACGGAAATTGCTCTAGGTGACGTGATTCGTGGCACGACCGGCCCCGGACCCGCAAGCGGCGGGCGTGTCGGCGTTTCAGCCGGCGCGTTCGGCGATCATCTGCTTGATGCGCCCGATGGCGCGCGCGGGATTGAGGCCCTTGGGGCAGGTCTCCGTGCAGTTCATAATGGTATGGCAACGATAGAGCCGGAATGGATCTTCGAGCGAGTCGAGCCGCTCTCCGGTTGCCTCGTCACGGGAGTCGGCGAGCCAGCGGTAGGCGGCGAGCAGCACGGCGGGGCCGAGATAGCGGTCTCCGTTCCACCAGTAGCTCGGGCAGGCAGTCGTGCAACAGAAGCAGAGTATGCACTCCCACATCCCATCGAGTGCGGCACGTTCGGCGATGCTCTGCCTCTGTTCTCCGTCGGGCGGGGGTAGGGTCTCAGTCTTCAACCACGGCTCGATGCTGCGGTACTGCGCGTAGGCCTGATCGAGGTTGGGCACCAGGTCTTTGACGACCGGCATATGCGGCAGGGGCGTGATGCGGGCCGGGCCCTTCAGATCCGCGATCGGCTTCAGGCAGGCGAGAGTGTTGGTGCCGTCTATATTCATGGCGCAGGAGCCGCAAATTCCCTCGCGGCAGGAGCGGCGGAAAGTGAGGGTGGGATCCACCTCGTTCTTGATCTTGATGAGCGCGTCCAGGACCATGGGGCCACAAGAGTCGAGATCGACTTCGTAGGTGTCGAAGCGGGGATTGGCACCGTCATCGGGGTTCCAGCGATAGATGCGGAACGTCTTGATGCGTTTGGTGCCCGGTGCGGCTTTGTGGGTGCGGCCCTCGCCGATCCGGCTGTTGGTGGGGAGGCTGAAGCTTGCCATCGGGTTCGATCCTCGATCAGTTGCAACCGTGCCGCGGCGAGCAGACGTTCAGGCGCGCTTCACGAGGCCGATGATGATGAGTAGCACCACCGCGCCAATGATGGCGCCGATGAGGCTGGCGATGAATCCGCCGACCAGGAGGATGTGCAGGGCGCGGAGCACGAAGCCGCCGATGATCGCGCCGATGATGCCGACCACGATGTTGCCGATGAGGCCGAAGCCGTGCCCGCGCACGATCAGCCCGGCGATCCAGCCGGCCAAAGCGCCGATAATCAGGATGCCGATCAGGGAAGACACGTGAATCGCCATGGCGTTGCCACTTTCAGTATACACGTTTCTTAGGAGGAAAGACGGAGACCTCGTTGGTCAGGGTCTGCATCCTTACGGGGCGGTAATCGAGCGTGACATTGCCGGCACGATCGAGCCGGGAAAGCGTGTGCTTCATCCAGTGCTGGTCGTCGCGCTCGGGGTAATCGTCATGCGCGTGCGCGCCGCGACTTTCATGGCGCGCCTCGGCGCTTGCCATCGTCGTCATGGCGTTGTGCATGAGGTTGTCGAGCTCGAGCGCCTCCATCAGGTCGGAATTCCAGATCAGGCTGCGGTCGGTGACCGAAATGTCCGCCATGCCGTCCCAAAGCGCGCTGAGCTTGCTCACACCCTCGCTCAGCCTCTTGCTGTTGCGGAACACGGCGGCATGATTCTGCATCGTCCGCTGCATCGCCAGGCGAAGCTCGGCAACCCGGGTGGCACCTTGGGCGTGGCGCGTGCGATCGAAAAGGTCGAGCGCATTTTCGCCAGCTTTCGGCGGCAACGGCGGCTGGCTCGTGCCAGGGCGCAAAATCTCTGCCGCCCGAAGCGCGGCGGCACGCCCGAACACCACGAGATCGAGCAGCGAGTTCGTGCCGAGCCGGTTGGCACCATGCACGGAGACGCACGCGCACTCGCCGACCGCCATCAGGCCCGGGACCGTGGCATCCGGATCCGCCGGCGTAGGGCGCAGCGCCTCGCCGCGATAGTTGGTGGGGATTCCGCCCATGTTGTAATGCACGGTCGGCAGTACCGGGATCGGATCTTTCGTCACCTCGACGCCGGCAAAGACGCGCGCCGTTTCGGAGATGCCGGGCAAGCGCTGATGCAGGATGTCAGGGCCCAGATGCTCGAGGTGCAGCAGCAGGTACTCCTTGTGGGGTCCCACGCCGCGGCCTTCGTTGATCTCGATCGTCATCGAGCGGGAAACGACATCGCGCGAAGCGAGATCTTTTGCGGTCGGGGCATAGCGCTCCATGAACCGCTCCCCCTCGCTGTTGGTCAGATACCCGCCCTCGCCGCGCGCGCCTTCGGTGATCAGGCAGCCGGCCGGGAAGATTCCCGTCGGGTGGAACTGTACGAACTCCATGTCCTGGGCCGGCAGGCCGGCGCGCAGGATCATCGCGTTGCCGTCGCCGGTGCAGGTATGGGCGGAGGTGCAGGAAAGGTAGGTCCGTCCGTAGCCGCCGGTGGCGAGCACGACGAGGCCGGCACGGAACCGGTGCAGTGAGCCGTCATCGAGGCACCAGGCCATCACACCGCGGCAGGCACCGTCCTCGTCCATGATCAGGTCGAGCGCGTAGTACTCGACGAAGAATTCGACGGCATGCTTCAGGCTTTGCTGATAGAGCGTGTGCAGGATGGCATGCCCGGTACGATCGGCAGCAGCGCAGGCGCGCATGGCCGGGGTCTTGCCGTAGTCCTTCATGTGGCCGCCGAACGGGCGCTGGTAGATGCGCCCGTCTTCGGTGCGGCTGAACGGCACGCCGAAATGCTCGAGCTCGATGACCGCCGGAATCGCCTCGCGGCACATGTACTCGATCGCATCCTGGTCGCCCAGCCAGTCCGATCCCTTGACGGTATCGTACATGTGCCAGCGCCAGTCATCTGCGCCCATGTTGCCGAGTGCGGCGCTGATGCCGCCCTGGGCGGCGACGGTGTGGCTGCGGGTGGGAAAGACCTTGGTGATGCAGGCGGTCTTGAGGCCCGCAGCGCCCATGCCGAGCGTGGCACGCAGGCCCGCGCCGCCCGCGCCCACCACCACCACGTCGTAGGTATGATCGACGATCTGGTAGGCCCGCGAAGAGGGTAGCGTTATCGCGTTCATCGGGTTTCTCCGGAGCTATCCTGCGAACGCGAGTTTGAGAACCGAAACAGTCGCCGCAATCCAGAACAGCGTCAGCACTGCTTTCATCGCCAGGAGCGCCGCCAGTTTCGTTGCTTCGGCATGGATGTAATCCTCGATCACCACCTTGAGGCCGAGCCCGAGATGGCGGAAGAGTGCCATCAGGAGGGCCAGCAGCAGCACCCCGTTCCAGGGCCGCCCCACCCAATGCGCGACGCTCGAGGCCCCTTCGTCGAGGTGCACCAGGAGCGAGACCACAAACCAGATCGCGAGCGGGACCAGGGCGGCGGCTGTTACCCGCTGGCCCCACCATTCGAGGAGGCCGCTACGGGCGGCGCCGAGGCCGCGCACGCGGCCGAGCGTGGAACGCATCGTCACGGCGGTCATGTTGGCCATGGCGCTCTGTCCTAGCCGGCAACGAGGCCGATGACGAAGATCAGCACGGTCAGTGCGGTTGCCGCTGCGATCACCGTCCAGCCGGAAGCGTGGTAGGTCGGCTTTTCGAAGCCCAACCCGGAATCCCAGGCGAGATGGCGCATTCCATTACAGAAATGAAACATAAGCGCCGCCGTCCAGAGAAAGAGGAGGATCTTTCCGAAGATGGAGGCAAAGAAGGCCTGGACGGTCGCGAAGGGAGCCGGTCCGCTGGCGAGGGCCACCAGCCACCACGTCAGGAAGAGCGTGCCGACGCCGAGCCAGATGCCGCTGAAGCGGTGCATGATGGAGAGGACGGTGGTGATCTGCGGGCGATAGACCTGCAGATGCGGTGAAAGCGGCCTGTCGACGGGCTTGCCGTCGCTGCTAAGGCCGGACATCAGCGCCGTGCGTGCGTCCTCCGGCATGCGAAACTCTCCACACTGGAAACGGCCGCTGCCCCGCAGCCGCACTGCTATTCTTGTCCCGGGAGCGAGCGAGCGCAATCGCCCCGGTGCGTGCTCCCTCAGGCGGGATTGAGGATGCGACCCGCCACTGCATCGAGTTTCGCCATCAGCAGCGGGTTACGCATCGCGGGCGCGGTGATGATGGCATTGTCGAGCGCGTGCTGACAGCCGGCGGGGCAGGGCGGGCGGGGCAGGGCAAGACGCGGCAGGACGGCACGGAGCAATGCCTGGGCGCGGGAGGCGTTCTCGTTCAGCGTTCGCACGACCGCTTCGACCGTGACATGATCGTGATCCGGGTGCCAGCAGTCATAGTCGGTGACCATGGCGACGGTTGCGTAGCAGAGCTCCGCTTCACGGGCGAGCTTGGCCTCCGGCATGTTGGTCATGCCGATCACGGAAGCGCCCCATGAGCGGTAGAGCATGCTTTCGGCGCGGGTAGAGAATTGTGGGCCTTCCATCACGAGATAGACGCCGCCGCGCGTGACGGGAAGGGCGATCGTGGCGGCGGCGTCGGCAAGAGCGTCGTCGAGGCGTCGACAGACCGGCTCGGCCATCGAGACGTGGGCGACGCAGCCTTCGCCGAAGAAGCTCTTCTCGCGGGCGAAAGTGCGGTCGATGAACTGGTCGACGAGAACGAAGCGGCCGGGTTCCAGCTTCCCGTCGAGGCTGCCGACGGCGGAGAGCGAGAGAATCTCGGTGACGCCGGCGCGTTTCAAGGCATCGATATTGGCGCGGTAATTGAGATGGGTCGGCGAGAGCATGTGGCCGCGGCCATGGCGGGCGAGGAAGACGCAAGCGTAGCCATCGAGGCGGCCGAACAGCAGCGCGTCAGAAGGCGCACCCCAGGGAGTATGAAGGCGCTGCCACCGCTTTTCCTCGAGGCCCGCGATCTCGTAGAGGCCGGAGCCGCCGATGATTCCGACCAGCGGCTCGACCGCTCCCGGCATCAATGCTCGACGTCGGACCAGACTTTGCGCTTCAGAGCGTAAGTGAGGCCGGTGACGAAGACCAGAAAGAGCACGACGTGCACGCCGATGCGCTTGCGCTGATCGGCGTGCGGGTTGGCGACAAAATAAAGGAAGGTCGCGACATCGTGCGCCATCTGCGGAACGGTGGCCGGCGTGCCGTCGGCATAGGTGACAGCGCCGTCATGCAGCGGCGGCGGCATGGCGATGAGGTTGCCGGAGAAGTAGATGTTATAGTAGCGCCCCGGGGGAACGGTGACGCCCGGAGGCGGATTCCGGAATCCATTCAGAATCGCATAGATGTAGGTGGGGCCGCCCTCGAAGGCGTTGGCCATCAGCGATTGGTCCGGCGGCACCGCGCCGTTGAATACCGCCTCGGCGGCGGCCTCAGTCGGGAACGGCGAGGGAAAGGCGTCCGCCGGCTTGCCCGGGACTGGGCTGCTCTGGCCTTGCGCATTGGGGGGGCCCGGCACCCGCACGGAGGCCGCGATCGCTGCGATCTGCCCGGGCGTGTAGCCGATGCCGGCAAGGTCGCGGAAGTGGAACTGCGTCATCGAGTGGCAGGCGGAGCAGACCTGCTTGTAGACCTGATAGCCGCGCTGGGCGGCGGCTTGGTCGATGGTACCGAAGGGTCCCTCGAAGCTCCAGAAGACGCGCGGCAGGGGCGGGGTTTCCTGGGCCGCCGCAGGTAGCGCGGAAAGGGCGAGGCCGAGGGCCGCGGCGGCAAGAGCGAGCGTGCGCATCAGGCTTTCTCCATCGGCCGGGCCACTGCGGCCGAGGGCAGGGCGCCCCCGCCGAGCACGCTCTTGCTGATGCTTTCGGGCAGCGGCAGCGGCCGCTCGAGCTTGCCGATCAGGGGAAGCAAAATCAGCATGTGGATATAGTACCAGACGGTGGCGATGCGACCGAGCAGGATGAAGATGCCGACCGGCCTGTTGGCGCCGACGTAGCCGAGCACGAACACGTCGATGACGAAGAGGACCCAGAGCCAGCGCATGATCGGGCGGAAGCGGCAGCTTCGGACCGGGCTGGTGTCGAGCCAGGGCAGGAAGAAGAGGACGAAGATCGAGCCGAACAGGAGCACGACCCCGCCCAGCTTGTTCGGCACCGAACGGAGGATCGCGTAGAACGGCAGGAAGTACCACTCCGGCACGATATCGGAGGGAGTCTGGAGGGGATTGGCCTGGATGGAGTTGTTCGGGTCCATCAGCAGCGGCTGGTGCGGGATGAAGAAGACCAGGATCGCGAAGACGATCAGGTAAACGCAGACGCCGACACTGTCCTTAACCGTGTAATAGGGGTGGAAGGGCAGCGTATCCTGCGGACCCTTGACATCGATGCCGAGCGGATTGTTCGAGCCCACCGTGTGCAGCGCCATGATGTGCAGGACCAGGAAGCCGACGATGATGAAGGGCAGGAGGTAGTGCAGGCTGTAGAAGCGGTTGAGCGTGGGGTTGGCCACCGCGAAGCCGCCCCAGAGCCAGGTGACGATGCCGTGGCCGACCACCGGAATGGCGCCGAAGAGATTGGTGATGACGGTGGCGCCCCAGAACGACATCTGGCCCCATGGCAGCACATAGCCCATGAAAGCGGTGGCCATCAGCAGCAGCAGCAGCACGACGCCGAGCATCCAGATCATCTCGCGCGGCTTCTTGTAGGAGCCGTAATAGAGGCCGCGGAAGATATGCACATAGATAGTGACGAAGAAAAGAGTGGCGCCGACCACGTGAAGATAGCGGATCATCCAGCCCCAGTTCACATCGCGCATGATGCGCTCGACGGAATCGAAGGCGCCGGCGGTGCTCGGGTTGTAATTCATCGCCAGGAAGATCCCGGTGACGATCATGATCGCGAGGTTGACGGTGGCGAGCGCGCCGAAATTCCAAAAATAGTTGAAATTCTTGGGGGTCGGGAACTGGCGGTATTCCTTGTGCATGGCCGTGAAGACGGGAAGCCTGGCGTCGATCCAGTGCACGACCGGGTTTTTGAATTCGTTTTCCTGGAGACCGAGTTCGGCCATCGTTCTCTCACTCTTTCGTTCGGCGATCCGGTGCCGCTTTCGACCATCCGGGCGGACGAGAACCCCATCCCGCGTACGCGATCGGGCAGGAGGGAGGGCCTCGCCAGGCGGACAGCACAAGCAGTACCACCCGCCCGGGGCATCCCGGCGGCGGGCGGCGCCCATACTAGGTGGCCGGCTTCCCTCCTGCAACACGCCCTGGCGCGGGGCTAGCGACGTGGCAAAGGACGACCCGTCCGGGCACACGCTGCTCAAGGACGACGCGATAGCGTGGTTCCGCGCCTTGCAAGGGCGGCTGATGGCGGCCTTCGAGTCGATCGAGAAGGAGGCCGAAGGGGCCCTCGGGACGGCAGGGCATTTTGTGCGGACGCCCTGGACCCGGCCAGACCTGGCGGGCGGAGGCGAGATCGCGCTGATGCACGGGCGGGTGTTCGAGAAGGTGGGAGTGAACGTCTCGGCGGTTTCGGGGCGCTTCGATGCGGAGTTTCGGGGCCAGATTCCCGGTGCAGAGGAGGATCCGCGCTTCTTTGCCGCCGGCATCAGCCTGGTTGCGCACATGCAGAGCCCGCACGTGCCGGCAGCGCACATGAACACGCGGCTCGTCATCACGACGCGCGGGTGGTTCGGTGGCGGGGCGGATCTGACGCCGATGCGTCCCGAATCGCCCGAGTCGCTCGAGGACGCCGAGACCTTCCATGCGGCGCTCCGGGCAGCGTGCGAAAAGCACGACCCGGAGTACTATCCGCGTTTCAAGAAATGGTGCGACGCGTATTTTTTCCTGCCGCACCGGGGCGAGCCACGGGGGGCGGGCGGCATTTTCTATGACCATTTCTTCAGCGGCGACGCGGCAGCGGACTTCGCGTTCACGCGCGATGTCGGGCTCGCCTTTCTCGAGGTCTATCCGCCCATCGTGCGCGCGCGCATGGGCCGCCGCTGGAGCGCCGAAGAGCGCGCGCATCAACTCATCCGGCGCGGGCGGTACGTCGAGTTCAATCTTCTTTACGATAGAGGAACAATGTTCGGCCTCCGGACAGGAGGCAATCCGGAGGCGATCCTGATGAGCCTCCCACCCGAGGTGCGCTGGCCGTGAGCGGCCGTCACTGGGCGAGGGCCTGGGTGCGGACGAGGCGGGCGTAGAGGCCGTCTTCGGCAAGGAGGCCGGCATGCGTGCCCCGTTCGGTCGCGCGGCCCCCCGCCATGGCCACCACGAGGTCAGCGTCGCGCACCGTGGAGAGACGATGCGCGATCACGATCGTGGTGCGGCCATGGCGGAGGCGGGCGAGGGCCTGCTGGATGGCGGCCTCGCTTTCGGTGTCGAGGGAACTGGTCGCCTCGTCGAGCAGGAGAATGCGCGGGTTGCGCAGCAGCGCGCGGGCGAGAGCGACGCGCTGGCGCTGCCCCCCTGAGAGCCGCTGCCCGCCGGGGCCGACGCGCGTTGCGTAGCCTTCGGGCAGGGCGGCGATGAAATCGGCCGCGGCGGCAGCAGCAGCGGCGGCGATTGCTTCGTCGGAAGCGCCGGGCCGGCCCATGCGAATGTTGGCGGCGATCGTGTCGTCGAACAGCAGCGTGTCCTGGCCGACATAGGCGATCGCATCACGGAGGCTTTCGAGGCGGAGATGACGGACATCGACACCATCGATCAGAATGCGGCCGCGGGTCGTGTCGTGGAGGCGGGGAATGAGGGCCAGCGCCGTCGATTTGCCCGCCCCGGACGGGCCGACGAGAGCGACCGTCAGGCCAGGCTCTGCCTCGAAGTCCAGATCGACGAGGCCGGTGCGCCCGTCGGGATAGACGAATCCGGCATGCTCGAAGCGGACGCGGCCCGCGCCCGGTGGCAGCGGCACGGCATCCGGCGGCTCGACGATCGAGGGTTGCTCGTCGATGACGGCGAAGACACGGGCCAGGCCGGCCAGTCCCTCCTGGAGCGAGGCGTTGAGAGAACCCAAGGAACGGAGCGGGCGGGAGGCGATCAGGAGGGCGGCAACGAAGCCGGTGAAATTGCCGATCGAGTGACCGCCGAGCGCGGCACGCCAGCCGGCAAAGCCGATCACCAGCGCGACAGCGGTGCCGCCAAGCACCTCCAGCACAGGATCGACGCGGGCGCGGTTGCGGGCGATCCGGTAGAGGGACGAGTAGAGACGCTGGAAGGCGGTGCGGGCGCGGGCGGCTTCGGTTTCCTCGAGGCGGTAGGCGCGGACGATCCGCGCCTGGGCAAAACTCTCGTTGAGGAGGGCCGAGGCTTCGCCGACCCGTTCCTGCATGCCGCTCGAGGCGCGGCGGATGCGGTCTCCGAGGCGGAGGATGGGAAGGCCAGCGAGCGGATAGAGAGCGGCGGCGATCAGGGTCAGCAGCCAGTCGAGCCAGAGCATAGAGGCGAACAGCCCGAACAGCGTGAAGGCGTCGCCGAGGCCGTTGGCGGCGCGCGAGAGCGCCTCACGGATCACCGCGGCATCGGTGGTGAAACGGGTGGCGAGCTGGGCCGGGGAATCGCGCTCGACGCGTGCGAGGTCGGCGCGCACGAGGTGCTCGAACATCCGGACCTGGAGCGAGCGGATCACCCCGAGGACTGCCTTCTGCACCAGCACGGTCTGCCCATACTGGGCGGCGGCACGGGTGCCGGTGACGATGATCACCAGGACAGGAATCTGATAGAGGATGCGCGCGTCCTTGTCGGTGAACATGGTGAAGGCGTGGTCGATGACCACCGGATAGAGGGCGGTTGCGCCGGCGCCGAGCAGGGTAAGGAGGAGAATCGGGACGAAGATCCTGCCTTCCGGGCGGATGTGCTCGCGCCAGAGCCGGTACACCAGGACGCGCGTCGAGTCCGGAGCGAGGGGACGCATGGCAGGGCGTTTATCAGTCTCTGAGCCGGCTTAGAAGTTCCGCCCGGCAGGCCGCTGCGTCGGCGACGCAGCCGCCGGCGAGCCACCAGGCGCGGACGGCGGCGAGCGCCCTGCCGACGGCCTCGCCAGGGGCCATGCCGAGCGCCAGCGCATCGCGTCCGGCGAGCGGGAAGACGGGGTGCGGGGTCGTGGCCAGGCGTGCCCGGAGCCGCCCGCCTTCCGCCCCGCCGATGCCGGCAAGCAAGGTGCGGGCGATCAGGGATTCGGCCGCTTCCTCGGCCAGCAGGCGGCGGAGGGCTGCCGGTTCGGCCGTCACGGGCGGGATCGGACCCGAGAGAAGGCGGGCCAGTGTCCTGGCCTCGGCGGCGGAAAGGCGGAAGCGGCTGGCAAGCGCGCCCGGGAGCTCTTTGGATGCCGGAGCGCCGCCGATGAGTGCGGCCAGCCGGAGCAACGGGTCGGGTGGTGCGGCGAGAGCGGCGAGGCTCGCCAGGGCCGCGGGGTCTCGGGCCTCCGGGAGGAGCGCGCGAAGCACGCCGGCGCGATGCATGAGGGCGAGGGCGGCGCGCGGGTCGGGTGCCGCAAGCAGGCGCTTCAACTCGCTCCAGACGCGCTCCGCGGAGAGATTGTCGAGCTCGGTGGCGGCACCGGCGAGGGCGGCGAAGGTTGGGGTGTCGGGCGGCAGGTGGGCGAAAAAGGCGAAGAAGCGGAAGTAGCGGAGCGCCCGGAGGCGGTCCTCGGCGATCCGTTGCTCGGGACGCCCGACGAAGCGGAGGCGGCCGGCGATGAGATCGGGAAGGCCACCGTAATAGTCGAACACGGCGCCGGAGCGGGTGAGCGAGAGAGCGTTCAAGGTGAAATCGCGACGCGATGCATCGGCCTGCCAGCTCGTGGTGAAGGCGACCTCGGCGTGGCGGCCGTCGGTTTCGATGTCCTGGCGGAGAGTGGTGACCTCGTAGCTCCGAACCGGGCCAAGTGCGGTGACCGTGCCGTGCGAAAGGCCGGTCGGCAGCACGCGCAGGCCGGCGCCTTCGAGTGCCGCGGTGACCCGCTCGGGGCTCTCAGGCGTTGCAATGTCGATATCGGTGACCGGGCGGCAGAGCAGGGTATCGCGCACGGCACCGCCGACGATCCGGGCGTCGGCGAGAGCGGTGAGGATGCTGGCGAGGCCGGGCTCGAAGAGAAAAGCAGGGGGGGCAATTCTCAGCACCGGTGCCGGTTCGGAGGGCAGAGGAAATCTCCTCGGGGGATGATATCGGTTCGGGAAGGCTGCTCTGCCGACGCTCACGCCTGGTGTCCGTTGATGCGCCGTAGCGATCGGCACACTAGCACGGTCGGGGCGGGCTTCCGCGATCGGGCAGGGCTTTCTACCTTGCGGGGCTCGGGCGTGGGGCGGCGGCATCCGGATGGTGAGCCGGGAAATTTATCGGGAAGCGATGGCCAGGCTTGGGGCCGCAGTGAATGTGGTGACGACGGATGGCGTTGCCGGACGGGGCGGCTGCACGGCCTCGGCAGTGTGCAGCGTGACGGACGATCCGCCGACGCTGCTCGTTTGCCTCAATCGCGGCAGCGAGATGTGCGCGCTGGCACGCGCGAATACGGTACTGTGCGTGAACACCCTGGGGGCCGGCCAAGCCGTGCTCTCCCCGCTGTTTGCCGGAGAGACCGGCAGAAAGGTGCGCGAGCGGTTCACGGCGGGACAGTGGGAGTGCCTGGCAACGGGCGCCCCGGTGCTGGCGGGGGCGGTGGTGAGCTTCGACTGCCTGGTCTCGCAAGTGACGGAGGTCGGCACGCACAGCGTTTTTTTCTGTGCGGTCGAGGCGATCCGGTTGGGTGCGGAGGAGGACGAGGCGCTGATTTATTTCCGGCGCCGTTATCACCGGACCGGGGCGCGGGCGCATAGCCGACGGGGGTAGCTCCGATGCTTCACAAGGGAGGCCGTGCTTGGTATAGGCGCGGGCATGCGGGCTTCGCCCGCACGGCGGGCGCATAGCTCAGTTGGTAGAGCAGCTGACTCTTAATCAGCGGGTCCAAGGTTCGAGTCCTTGTGCGCCCAGGACGATTCCAAGGGATTATACGCCGGAATTCAGCGGCGCTGAGAGGTGCCCAACTGCTGTCCAACGGGCACCTTCATCCGCTCTCTCTCCTGGACCGCTATGGCTTCGGCACCCGCAGCTTCTCCCCGACAGGACCGGCTGGACAACCTGTTGAAACCTGAGAGCCGGGTCTCGCTCTTGCTTCCTCCGCCCTGCTTTGCCACCATCCCCACCCGTTCAGGTTCATCCCCATGCCGCCATACGATCCGGCCCGCTTCGCATCCTGGCGTCGGCATTCCCGGGTTACGCGGTGACCGGCATGCATGCTTTGGCCGATGCTGCGTCGGCTTTGCTGCTGCTCGCCACGGAGCGACTGATGCTCCGCCCCTTGCGCCTTGCCGACGCCGCGGAGCTGCATCGCCTCGTCAATGACTGGAACGTCGTGCGCGGCCTTGCCCGCCTTCCCTATCCTTATCCACGCGCGCTCGCCGACGAGTGGATCGCCTCCACTGCCATCGAACTCGCTGCGGGCCGAGCTTTTCATCTCGCCATCACCGGGAAGGAAGATGGCCGTGAAATCCTGGTCGGTGCGGTAGGGCTGCGTCTCGAGGGCGTCGGCGCCGCCGATCTCGGCTATTGGGTCGGGCGGCCCTACTGGGGCCATGGCGTCGCCACCGAAGCCGCCGGGCGCCTTTCCCGCTGGGCGCTGGCCAACCTTCCGCTCGAGCGTCTCACCGCCCGCGTCGCGACCGACAACACCGCCTCCGCCGAGGTACTGCGCCGCATCGGCTTTCGCCCGACGGGTACCGCGGTCGAGCCCTTCCTCTCCCGTGGCGCCGCCCAGGAAGTCCTGCTGTTCGAAGCCACCCGCGAAGACCTTTTCGGCGCCCTGACAACCTCGAGTGCGATGGTTGCTGCGAGCGAAGCCTCGGGGCCGGCGGCGTCCCGTCCGCTGCTCCTCGTTGCGGCGGCCGCCCTGGTCGATACGGACGGTCGCGTCCTCCTCGCCCGACGCCCGGAGGGAAAACCCATGGCCGGGCTGTGGGAATTCCCGGGCGGCAAGGTCCAACCCGGCGAAACGCCCGAATCGGCTCTGCTCCGCGAGCTCAAGGAAGAACTGGGGATCGATGTGGCCGCGGCCTGCCTCGCCCCCTTCACCTTCGCCTCCCATGCGTATGCGGCCTTCAATCTCCTGATGCCCCTCTATCTGTGCCGCCGCTGGCGCGGCACGCCATCCCCGCAGGAACGCCAACGCCTCGCCTGGGTCCGTCCCGATCGCCTCGCCGATTACCCGACCCCGCCCGCCGACAAGCCGCTCGTCGTGATGCTTCGCGACTTCCTCGTCTGAGCAGCCTGTGCCTGTCCCATCCCCCACCGCCGGCCTGCTCGTGATCGGCAATGAGGTTCTTTCCGGTCGCACGCAGGACGTCAACGTGAAGTTCCTTGCCACGCGCCTGGGCGAGATCGGCATTCCGCTTCGCGAGGTCAGGATCATTCCGGACATCGCCGAGATCATCGTTGCCACTGTCAACGAAACACGCGCGCGCTTCACCTACCTCTTCACCACCGGCGGCATCGGCCCGACCCACGACGACATCACCAGCGAGTGTATCTCCACTGCTTTCGGCCTGCCCTGGGAGCCGCACCCTGAGGCCTGGGCACTTCTGGAGGCCCGCTATCCACCGGGCGGCTTCAACCCCGCCCGCCAGCGCATGGCCACGATGCCGCGCGGCGCGCGCCTGATTGAAAATCCGGTCTCGGTCGCTCCCGGCTTCGAAATCGGCAACGTCTTTGTCATGGCCGGCGTTCCACAGGTGATGCGCGCAATGTTTGAAACCCTCGTCCCGCGCCTCGAGGGGGGCCCGCCGGTCCTCTCACTCACCGTGCACGCAGTCGGAATCGCCGAAGGGATGCTCGCCGCTGGCCTCGGTGCGATCCAGATCCGCCACCGGGAAGTCGATCTCGGCAGCTATCCCTTCTACCGCCCGGACGGCAATGGCGTCGCGGTTGTCGCCAAGGGAACCGACCGCGCCGCCGCCGAGGCCGCGATCGTCGAGGTCACGGCCCTCATGCGCGGCCTCGGCGGCAATCCCATGCCGGGCGAACCTCCCGCCTGAATCAAGGCCCCGTCGCGTCCGCCAGTGTCCTGCCCCCGCCGTTTGCTGCCGCCGGCAGCAAACGAAAGGGGATCAGCAGGCCACTGAAAATGAAGAGCAGTGTGCCGACCACTATGGTGCATCCTACGGTATCAAGCGTTGGAGTCGGCACACCAGCAACCGGGACAGGGATAGACCCGATGCCGGCACATCCGATGCCGTCGGGCTGTCCACTCCGACACCTTGCGTTCGGAAAATGTTCAGCGCGGCAGGAGGCGGTTGCGATCGTTCATCAGGAGCGCGATGGTCGGCTCGATGGCTGCGCAGATCAGGGTTTGTGCAGCAGGGGTCGGATGCAGGAGCGGCTCGGGCGGGGAGAAGAAGCGGTCGAGGAAGAGCGCGCGATCGAGTTTTCCCGCTTTGACGAAGATGCCGGTGAGATCGATGTAGTGAACGCTACGGCTGGCGGCGTATCGCTTGGCGAGTGCGGCGTTGGTCACCGCCGTATTCTCGCTGACCCAGGTCGAGCGCTGGCTTGGGAGCACGCTCAAGAGCACGATCGCGGCGTGCGGGAGGTGGTCGCGAAGAAGCCGCACCACTTCCTCGATGCCAGGGACGGTTTCGCTTGCCGGCCAGTGCGGGAGGCCGAAATTGTTGGCGCCGATCAGCACGACGGCGACCCTCGGCGAGATGCCGCTCGCTTCGCCGTGGTCGATGCGCCAGATCAGATTGGCCGTCGAATCTCCGACGAAGCCGAGATTGACCGCGTGCCGTCCGCCATAGAAGCGCTGCCAGACGGGTGCGAAGTCCTGCCACGCGGGCGGGGCGTGGTGTTCGAAATCCTCGGTAATGGAATCGCCGTACCAGACCAGATCGACCTTCCCGTGACGGAGTTCGGCCGCTTTCTCCTCGAAGCGTTGCCGCCACCACGAGAGATCCATGCGAGAGATCGGCACGGCGGCGAGATTGACGCGCGACGCGGCGGTGGGCGCCTTGGGGATGGCTGCCAGGAGACATCCCAGGAGCAAGGCAATGCCCCAACGCTTCATGGCGCGATCCTGTTGCGTTGGCGGGTGCTGCGGCGGGCTTGCCCGCCTGTCATCGCCGGGTTCATCCCTTCGCTTTCAAGCGCAGAGCAAAACAGCGGCGCCGAGCCCGAGGGCCACGCAATACCAGGCGAAAGGCGCCAGCGCCCAGGTATCATGGCGGCGGAAATAGTGCATCAGGAACGCCGTGCTTGCAAAAGCGATGACCCCCGCCACCAGGGCGCCGAGGAGCGAGATTCCGAGCATCTGATGCGGCACGCCGGCGCGCAGGAGCTTCGGTACCTCGAGGACGGCCGCTCCGCCGATCACCGGCGTTGCGATCAGGAACGAGAAGTGTGCCGCGTCCTCGTGGTCGATGCCGCGCATGAGCCCGCCGACCATGGTCGCGCCCGAGCGCGAGATACCTGGCAGGAAGGCCGTGCATTGCCAGAGCCCGATGACGAACGCATCGAGCGGCGTGAGGGTATCGAGGGCGCGGCGGCTTCCGGCACGCAACCGCTCGCCGAGCAGCAGCAACGCGCCGTTGGCGATCAGGAACACGACGGCGGCCGCCGGCGTGCCGAACAGCCGTTGCACGAAGTGTTCGAGCAGGAGGCCGATGATGACGGCCGGGATTGTCGCCAGCACGATCAGCGCGACGACGCGGCGGCTTTCCGCCACCTGGTGCCGGTCAGCGAAGCCGAGCAGGCCAACGACGAGCAACCACCAGTCGCGCCAGAAATAGATCAGGAGAGCGGCCGCCGTGCCGATATGCAGCATCACCAGGAACGGCAGAAAGGAGGGCGCTGCGCGGTCGAAATGCCAGCCTGCGAGCGCCGGAAGGAGCACCGCGTGTCCAAGGCTGCTCACCGGGAAAAGCTCGGTCGCGCCCTGCACCGTGGCGAGCACGATGGCCTGAAAGGCGTTCATGCCCGGCGCGTGCTCCCACGAATCGTCTGCAACAAGCTGCTCGCCCTTCCATCTTCGGGCGGCTTCCTGGCCGAAATCCCGGCCCGAGGCAACATTGGGGGAGATTGTTGCGCTCTCTTGACGATCAGGAGCGGCGGGCGGTCCCTCCTGGAAGTCGCTCCGAGACTGGCCCGATGACGCTTGAACAGCTTCGCATATTCGTCGCCGTCGCGGAGCGCGAACATCTCACGCGCGCGGCGCAGGGACTCGGCCGCACCCAGTCCGCCGTGAGCGCGGCCGTGCGGGCGCTGGAACGGGAATACGCAACCCCGCTTTTTCATCGTGTCGGGCGCGGCGTGATGCTGACGGAGGCCGGGCGGATTTTTCTCGGCGAGGCGCGCGGCGTGTTGGGGCGCGCCGAGGCGGCGGAGCGGGCGCTCGCCGAACTGGGTGGGCTGAGGAGGGGGCGCCTTTCACTGCAAGCGAGCCAGACCATCGCGAGCTACTGGCTGCCGCGGCGGCTGGTGCGCTTCCAGAGGGACTTTCCGCAGGTGGCGCTGGCGGTGAGGATCGGCAACACCGCCGAGGTGGCGCGGGCCGTTGCCGAAGGCGCCGTGGAACTGGGCCTCGTCGAAGGGGCGGTCGATGATCCGCACCTGGCGAGCGAGACGGTGGCGCACGATCGGCTCGTGCTGGTCGTTGCGCCCGGGCATCAGTGGGCCGACCGGGTGCCGCTGACCCCTGAGCAGTTGCTCGCAAGCGGCTGGGTGCTGCGCGAGCCCGGTTCGGGGACGCGATCGGTGTTCGAGACGGCGCTCGCTCTGCATGGCATTGCGCTCGCCGATCTCTCCCCGGTACTCGAACTGCCTTCGAACGAGGCGGTGCGTGCCGCGGTCGAGGCCGGTGCCGGGGCGACTGCGATCTCGGAGCGGGTCGTCGCGGCGGCGCTCGGCGCCGGCTCGCTGGTGCGCGCCGGTTTCGCGCTGCCAACGCGCGACTACACCGTGCTCGTTCATCGCGAGCATTTTCCAAGCCGTGCTGCCGAGGCACTCAGGGCGATCCTGCGTGCGCCTGGAGAGCCTGGCGCCGAGGCGGGGGCTTCGTTACGCTCTATGTGATGGGGGGGCCTGGCGCCCGGAGGGGGTCGTTTCAGGCGCGGGCGGAAAGGGCGAAGGCGGGCACTCTGCGCCGTTGCGTGAGAGCGCCATCGGGGCGATATCCGCCCGCCGTCTCGGTGCGCGGCAGGGCCGAGGCGACCGTGCCGATGATGCGTCGCTGCACGCGGATCGCGCGTTCGAGGAGGAGGCGGTTCTCCTTCGCCAATGCGGCAAGCTGGCGTTCGACTTCCTGGGCGGCCGGGGGCTGTCCGTGCTCCGTTGCCTGCGGCACGGCTGTGCGCGCCTGCTCGAAGGCGGCCGCGGCGCGCTGCTTGGCGCCGAGCATGGCGGCGGCGCGGGCGAGGTCGAGCCGCGTCAGTGCCTCGTTTTCGCGCGCCAGGGAATCGGCCAGCTCCACGGCCGCGTCGATCAAGTCCTGGTTCATCATGGGCCTCCTTGAGGTGCGGTCTCTGCGGCGGGCGCGGACGGTCCGCCAGGTTGCGGGCCGCCAGGTTGCGGGGTCGCGGCGGCCTGCTGCTGGCGGAGCAGCTCGCGAAAGACGGTGTCGGTGAGGCCGAGGCCGCCGTCGCGGGCGATCCCCTGGCCGATCGCCTGCACCAGGATCGGCTTCCATGCCGCTTCGCCGGTGCCGCCGCCGAAGAGGGTCGTCGAGAGGTGCACGGTGTCGAAGATCGGCTGCAGGAGCTCGCCGATCGCCATGGCGGCGAAGTCCCCGGCCTTTCTCCAGTCCCCGACGACCTGGCTCCCGGGAACGCCCGGCGCCTCGGCGAAGGCGCTTTCCGGGACCGGAAAGCGGCTCTGGTCCGAACCTGCGAGCAAACCGGCACTGCCGGCGATCATCTGGCGGGTGGCGGCGGGCGCGAGCGGGGACATTGCGCTGAGCGGAAATTCCATCACCGCACCCGGAGCTCGGCCTGAAGGGCGCCGGCAGCTTTGATGTTCTGGAGAATGGTGATCATGTCGCACGGCCCGACGCCGAGGGAGTTGAGGCCGCTCACGAGCTGCTGGAGCGTGACCGTCGGTTTCAGCAGCGCGAGGCGGTGGCCGCTGCCGGTGCTGATCTGGATGTTGGTCTGCGGCGTCACCACGGTACGGCCGTTGGAGAGCGGCCCGGGCTGGCTCACCTGCGGCGTCTCGGTGACGCGGATGGTCAGGTTGCCCTGGGCGATCGCGACTTCGCTGATTCGCACGTTGGCGCCCATCACGATGGTGCCGGTGGCTTCGTCGATCACGACGATCGCCGGGCTGTCGGGTGCAACCGGCAAATCTTCGATTCTGGCGAGCGAGGCCACGACATCCCGCCCGCCGAATTCGAGGGTGACGGTGCGCGGGTCGCTCACGTGCGCCGTCCCGTCGCCGATGGCCTGGTTGACGGCAGTCGCGATCCGTTCGGCGGTCGTCAGGTCTGGATTGCGGAGTGCGAGCGTGAGGGTGTGTTCGGTGCTCAGGCGGAACGGGACCTCGCGCTCGACGGTTGCGCCGTTGGCGATCCTGCCCGAGGTCGGCACCCCTTGCGAGACCGACTGGGCCGCGCCGTGGGCGGCGATGGCGCCGGTGGCGACGGGGCCTTGGGCGACCCCATAGACCTGGCCGTCGGCGCCGAGGAGCGGTGTGACCAGCAGGTTGCCGCCGCTGAGATCGGTGGCATCGCCCATCGCCGAGACGGCGACATCGAAGCGACTGCCCTCGCGGGCGAAGGGCGGCAGGCTGGCGGTGACCATGACGGCGGCCACGTCCTTGGTCTGGAGTTGGGTGGCAAGGTTGGTCACGCTGACCCCGAGACGGCCGAGCATGCCGATCAGCGACTGGCGGGTGAACACGGAGTTGTTGAGTTGATCCCCGGTGCCGTTCAGCCCGACCACGAGGCCATAGCCGACGAGCGGATTGGAGCGCACACCTTCGACGTCGGTGATGTCCTTGATCCGCACCTGGGCCCTGGCGGCTTGTGGAAGGAGACCGGCGAGCAGGATCAGGAGAAGGCACCAGCGCATGCTGTTTCCGGTATCCCTTTGGGCCTCCCGGTCGGCCCGGCCCAGGTAGCAGGACGTCAAGGAATTTTGACGACACTTCGATGAGGCAAGCCGCGTGCCAAGGGTCTGCCGAAGCAGCCTGCCGCGCGAATCGATGGTGGCGGTGGTGGTTTGCTGCGGGGCAGGCGGCAGGAGTTGCCGGCCGGCAGGTTGGTTCGGGTCGAAGGAGCCTCGAGCAATGACGACGATCGACCGCCTTGGAGGGCCAGGCCGGAGCGCGGCGGTTGGTCGCGGACGGCTTGCGCCGACTGGGGGTGCGGGTTTCGCCTTGCCCGAAACGCCGGCCGCCGGGCCGGAGACGGGAAGCGTCAGCGCTGCCGCGCCCAGCGCTCTCCTCGGCGCCATGCTGGCGCTGCAGGAGGCGGAGCCGAACAGCAGCCGCAATCGTGCGGCGCGACGGCACGGGGAGACGATGCTGGACGCGTTGAGAGCGCTGCAGGTCGGCTGCTCGGCGGGGCGGCCGAGGCGGGAACGCTCCGCCGCCTGGCCAGGCTGGCGGAGGCACTTCCGGAGGCGGCGGATCCGAAGCTTGCAGCGCTTGTTCGGGCGGTGGCGCTGCGCGCCCGGGTCGAGCTCGCCCGAAGCGAGGCCGGGCAGGAATGAGCTTCAGTGTCAGTTAGTTGAATGTGCGTGCTGGCGGCGTGCTGGCGGCTTGGCGGAATGCCTGGTGGTGGCTATAAGCCGCGCGGCCCGGTCCGGCGGGCCGGCCGACACGCAGGAACAAGGCTCGATGATGGTGACGTTGCCGCCCGATTATCGCCCTTCAGAGAGCGAGGAATTCATGAATCCCCTGCAGATCGAGTATTTCCGGCGCAAGCTTCTCAACTGGCGCGCCGACTTGCTGCGCGAAGCCGATGGCACCCTGGCCAGCCTTTCCGAAGGCGGCATCCGCGAGGCCGACGTGACGGACCGGGCCAGCGTTGAAACCGACCGGGCGCTGGAACTTCGCACCCGTGATCGCGCCCGCAAACTGGTCAGCAAGATCGATCAGGCGTTGGCGCGGATCGAGGCCGGCGCCTACGGTTACTGCGAGGAGAGCGGCGAGCCGATCGGCATCCGCCGGCTCGAGGCGCGACCGATTGCCACCCTTTCGCTCGAAGCGCAGGAGCGGCACGAGCGAATGGAACGGGTGCATCGTGGCGACTGAAGCCGTGCCGGGTCTGTCGCCTGCGCGCAGCCGCCGCCTGGCGTAACCGGTACAAGAAACCGCCCGAGGCACGCCGGATTCGAGCGCAACCCTGATCGTTACGCGGATCCCGTAGATCGGGATCGGGGCGCATGGTCGGCGGCAGCGCGAAAGGAGCCCTTCCGCCGAGGAAAACGACTCGCGGACCGTGAGCCAATGATGTACGTCAACGCGGGGAACGCAAACATGCGGCAGGCCAGCAACATCGTTGTTCTGCTCGTGACGACCTGGGCCTTCATCGTATGTTTTGCCGTCTGGATGATGTTCGGCGTGACCGGCATTCCGATACGTAAGGAACTCGGGCTCGATGCCACGCAATTCGGGCTGCTGACCGCAACACCGGTTCTGACCGGCGCCCTGTTCCGCCTGCCGCTCGGCATCTGGACCGACCGTTTCGGCGGCAGGATCGTGATGTTTGTCCTGCTGCTCCTCTGCGCGGTGCCGGTGTGGGTCTCGAGCTATGCGGCGGCACTCTGGCAGTTGCTGCTGCTGGGGCTGGCGCTCGGGCTGGTCGGCGCTTCGTTTGCGGTCGGCACGCCCTATGTGTCGCGATTCTTTCCGCCCGAACGGAAGGGTTTCGCCATGGGGGTGTTCGGCGCCGGCACGAGCGGGGCGGCGATCAACATGTTCGTGGCACCACTCATCATCACGCATTACGGTTGGCCTGTCGTGCCACGGGTCTATGCGGTCGCGCTGGTGCTTACGGCCGGCATTTTCTGGATCTTGTCCGCCCCGGATCCGCTGCTCGGGGGGCCGGCACCCTCATTCGAAAAGCAGCTTGCCGTCCTGAGGGACCCGCGGGTCTGGAAATACTGCCAGTATTACTCGATCGTGTTCGGCGGCTTCACGGCGCTTTCGGTGTGGATGCCGCAATATTTCGTGCAGGAATATGGCCTCGGCATCACCGCCGCCGGACTGCTGGCGGCGTGTTTCTCGCTGCCTGGTGGCGCGCTGCGGGCGCTCGGCGGCTGGCTTGCGGACCGCTTCGGCGCCCACAACGTAACGTGGTGGGTGCTGTGGGCGGCCTGGATCGCACTCTTCATCCTGTCCTATCCGCAGACCGAACTCATCATTCACACCGTCCGCGGCCAGGCGCAGTTCCATATCGGCCTGCCCGTCTGGGGGTTCACCATGCTTGTGTTCGTGCTGGGCGTGGCGTTTGCCGCGGGCATGGCCTCGACCTTCAAATATATCGGCGACGATTTTCCCCGGGAAATGGGCATCGTGACCGGCATCGTGGGCCTTGCCGGCGGGCTCGGTGGCTTTCTGCTGCCGATCCTGTTCGGCGCGATCCGCGACTGGATCGGCATCAATTCGAGCTGCTTCATGCTTCTCTACGGCATCGTCTGGGTCTCTCTGATCCTGATCTATGTTACCGAAGTCAGGCGCCTGCCGGTGATGGGCGATATGCCGGCCGAATCCGCGTACGGAAAAGTCGTGACCGCGGCCAGAAAGGGGGACGCTGCATGAGCCACTTCCTGGATCGGCTCAGCTATTTCACGCGCAGGCGTGAGCCGTTCGCGAGCGGGCTCGGCGAAGTGCGGCAGGAGAATCGCACCTGGGAGGAGGGCTATCGGCTGCGTTGGCAGCACGACAAGATCGTGCGCTCGACGCACGGGGTGAACTGCACCGGCTCCTGCAGTTGGAAAATCTACGTCAAGGGCGGCGTCGTCACGTGGGAAACGCAGCAGACCGACTATCCGCGCACGCGTCCCGGCATGCCGAATCACGAGCCGCGCGGGTGTTCGCGCGGTGCCTCCTACAGTTGGTATCTGTACAGTGCGAACCGGCTCAAATATCCGATGGTGCGCGGGCGGCTGGTGCAGGCCTGGCGCCGGGCGCGGGAGAGGCTGGCGCCGGTCGAGGCGTGGGCTGCGATCGTGAACGATGCCGGACAGGCAGGTGGCTACAAGAGCATGCGCGGGCGCGGGGGGTTCGTGCGCTCGAGCTGGGAGGAGGTGACCGAGATCATCGCCGCGGCCAACATCCATACCATCAAAACATACGGGCCGGATCGCGTGGTCGGGTTCTCGCCGATTCCGGCGATGTCGATGGTCTCCTTTGCATCGGGCGCCCGCTATCTCAGCCTGATCGGCGGGACGATGCTCTCCTTCTACGACTGGTACTGCGACCTGCCCCCCTCGAGCCCGCAGACCTGGGGCGAACAGACCGACGTGCCGGAATCGGCCGACTGGTACAATTCGGCGTACCTCATCGCCTGGGGCTCGAACGTGCCGCAGACGCGCACACCCGATGCGCATTTCTTCGTCGAGGCGCGCTACAACGGCACCAAGGTGGTGGCGATCACGCCGGACTATTCGGAGGTCGCCAAGCTCTCCGATCTCTGGCTGCATCCCAAGCAGGGCACCGACTCGGCACTCGCGATGGCGGTGGGACACGTGATCCTTCGCGAATTCTTCCTCGACCGCCAGGTGCCTTATTTCGAAGATTATTGCCGCCGCTTCACGGACCTGCCGATGCTGGTGCGGCTCGATCGCCAGGGCGGGCGCTGGGTTGCGGGACGCACTCTGCGTGCGAGCGACCTTCCCGGCACAAGTGCCGCCGACAACGCGGAGTGGAAGACACTCGCGGTGGACGAGGCAACGGGTGAGATCGTCGTTCCGCAGGGCTCGATCGGCTATCGCTGGCCGAAGGCGGGTGGGGGCGGGCAGTGGAATCTCGAGGAGAAGGACGGGGCTTCGCGGCGCGAGGTGCGGCTTGCGCTCAGCCTGATCGGGAAGCGGGATGAAGTTCTACCGCTCGCCTTTCCCTATTTCGGCAACCAGCCGCACGAGCGCTTCACCGGCAACGACCAGGGCGGGGATGTGCTGGTGCGAAACGTACCTGTGCGCCGTGTGAGGCTTGCCGACGGTGACGCAGAGGTCGCGACCGTGTTCGATATCCTGTGCGCGCATTATGGCCTGGAACGCGGCCTGGGCGGAGCGGCGGCGCAGTCGTTCGCCGACAACGTGCCCTACACGCCGGCCTGGCAGGAGCCGATCACGGGCGTCGCGGCGGACCAGGCGATTGCGCTTGCGCGCGGCTTCGCGGAGACCGCTGAAAAGACCCGGGGCCGCTCGATGGTCATCATCGGCGCGGGCGTCAATCACTGGTACCACCAGGACATGACCTATCGCAGCATCATCAATTTCCTCATGATGTGCGGCACGGTCGGCGTCTCGGGTGGCGGCTTCTCGCATTATGTCGGGCAGGAGAAGGTGCGCCCGCAGACCGGCTGGGCCGCGCTCACCTTCGCGCTGGACTGGGTACGGCCGCCGCGGCACATGGCGGGAACGTCGTTCTTCTACGCGCACAGCGACCAGTGGCGCTACGAGAAGGTAGGGGTGGAGGAACTGCTCTCTCCGCTGGCGGACAAGCGCGCGTACCAGGGTGGCATGATCGATCTCAATGTGCGGGCCGAGCGCATGGGCTGGCTGCCTTCGGCGCCGCAACTCGAGACCAATCCCCTGGGGCTCGCCGCCGCGGCGCGAGAGGCGGGAGTGGCGGTGAAGGACTATGTGGTCGAAGGGCTGAAATCCGGGCGGCTGCGCATGGCCGCGGAGGATCCCGACAAGCCGGCGAATTTCCCTCGCAATCTCTTCCTCTGGCGTTCCAACCTGTTCGGCTCGTCCGGCAAGGGCCATGAGTATTTCCTGCGCCATTTCCTCGGCACGAAAAACGGCCTGCAGGGCAAGGATCTCGGCGAGGAAGGCGGGCAGAAGCCGGAAGAGGTCGTCTGGCGCGATCCGGCGCCGGAGGGAAAACTCGATCTTGTGGTGACGCTCGATTTCCGGATGTCCACGAGCTGTCTTTACTCGGACGTCGTTCTGCCGACCGCAACCTGGTACGAGAAGAACGATCTCAATACCACGGACATGCATCCGTTCATCCATCCACTTTCCGCGGCGGTCGATCCGGTGTGGGAATCGCGAAGCGACTGGGAGATCTACAAGGCGATCGCCGGGCGCTTCTCGGCGCTCGCGCCGGGCCATCTCGGTATCGAGCAGGACGTGGTGCTGACGCCGTTGCAGCACGACACGCCGACGGAACTGGCGCAGCCATTGGAGGTGCTGGACTGGAAGAAAGGGGAATGCGACCTCGTTCCGGGCCGCACGGGGCCCGGGATCAGCGTGGTGGAGCGGGACTATCCGAATACGTATCGCCGCTATACGGCACTCGGGCCGCTCATGGATACCTTGGGCAACGGCGGCAAGGGGATCAGTTGGAACACGGCGGCGGAGGTGCATGAGCTTGGCGAGCTGAACCATCTCGTCGTCGAAGAGGGGGCGACGAAGGGGCGACCTTCCATCGCGACCGACATCGATGCCGCAGAGGTGATTCTTTCGCTTGCGCCCGAGACCAATGGCCACGTCGCCGCCAAGGCCTGGGAAGCACTTTCACGGATCACCGGCCGCGAGCATCGGCATCTCGCGAGTGCACGGGAGGACGAGAAGATCCGCTTCCACGATATCGTAGCGCAGCCACGCAAGATCATCACCTCGCCGACATGGTCGGGGATCGAGAGTGAGAGCGTGAGCTACAATGCAAGCTACACCAATGTCCACGAGCTTATTCCGTGGCGGACGCTTTCCGGACGCCAGCATTTCTATCAGGATCACCGGTGGATGCGCGATTTCGGGGAGGGATTCGCCCTCTACCGCCCGCCCGTCGATACCCGCACGGTGGCACCGCTGCTTGGCAAGCGCAGCAACGGAGCCCCCGAGATCGTGCTCAACTTCATCACGCCGCACCAGAAGTGGGGCATCCACACGACCTATACCGACAATCTGATCATGCTGACGCTCTCGCGCGGCGGGCCGATCGTGTGGATCTCGGAGACGGACGCCAGGGCGGCAGGGATTGCCGACAATGACTGGATCGAGCTTTTCAATCTGAACGGCGCGATCACGGCGCGCGCCGTGGTAAGCCAGCGCGTGCAGGCGGGTATGTGCCTGATGTATCACGCGCAGGAGAAGATCGTGAACGTGCCGGGCTCCGAGGTGACCGGCCTCAGGGGTGGAATCCACAACTCCGTGACCAGGACGCTGCTCAAGCCAACCCACATGGTTGGTGGCTACGCGCAGCTTTCCTACGGGCTCAACTACTACGGCACGGTAGGAGCAAATCGCGATGAGTTCGTGATCGTGCGGCGGATGGCGAAGATCGACTGGATGAACGAACCCGAACGCCAGGCGGCGGAGTAAGGGGGGACAGGCGATGAAGATCCGGGCGCAGATCGCGATGGTCCTCAACCTCGACAAGTGCATCGGCTGCCACACCTGCTCGGTCACCTGCAAGAATGTCTGGACCTCGCGCGAGGGCATGGAGTACGCGTGGTTCAACAATGTGGAGACGAAGCCGGGCATCGGCTATCCCAAGGACTGGGAGAACCAGGAGCGCTGGCGGGGCGGGTGGAAGCGGAAGGCGAACGGCAGGATCGTGCCGCGGCAGGGAGGCAGGTGGGCCATCCTTGCCAATATCTTCGCCAACCCGAATCTGCCAGAGATCGACGACTATTACGAGCCATTCACGTTCGATTACGCGTACCTGCACAACGCGCCGGAGCTTGCCACCTCGCCCGTCGCGCGCCCGATCTCGCTCGTCAGCGGCGAGACGATGGACAAGATCGAGTGGGGCCCGAACTGGGAGGAAATCCTGGGTGGCGAGTTCGCCAGGCGCTCCAAGGACTACAATTTCGAACAGGTGCAGAAGGAGATTTACGGCGAGTTCGAAAACACCTTCATGATGTATTTGCCACGGTTATGTGAGCATTGTCTCAATCCGAGCTGCGTCGCCTCCTGCCCGTCTGGCTCGATCTACAAGCGCGAGGAGGATGGCATCGTCCTGATCGACCAGGACAAGTGCCGCGGCTGGCGGATGTGCGTCTCCGGCTGTCCGTACAAGAAGATCTATTACAACTGGAATACGGGCAAGGCGGAGAAATGCATCTTCTGCTATCCGCGCATCGAGGTCGGCCAGCCGACGGTCTGTTCCGAGACTTGTGTGGGCCGTATCCGCTACCTCGGTGTGCTGCTTTATGACGCCGACGGAATCGAGCGGGCGGCGAGTGTCGAAGACCCCGAGGATCTGTACGAGGCCCAGCTCGGGCTGTTTCTTGACCCGCACGATCCGCGGATCCAGGCTGAGGCAAGGGCAGGCGGTGTGCCGGAGGCCTGGATTGCTGCGGCCGAGCACTCTCCCACCTACAAGATGGCGGTCGAGTGGAGGATCGCCTTTCCGCTGCACCCGGAATATCGCACGCTGCCGATGGTGTGGTACGTGCCGCCGCTTTCTCCGATCCAGGCGCGGGCGAACGCCGGGGCGGTCGACATGGCCGGCCGGATTCCGGATGTCCGTTCGCTCCGCATCCCCGTCCGCTACCTGGCCAACCTGCTGACCGCCGGCGCAGAAGCGCCGGTCGTATCCGCGCTCGAGCGGTTGCTGGCGATGCGCAGCTTCTTCCGCGCCCGGCAGCTTGGCGAACCGGACGACATGGCGGTGCTCGAAGAGGTCGGCATCGGGCTTGCGGAGGTCGAGGAGATGCATCGCTATCTGGCGATCGCCAACTACGAGGACCGCTTCGTGATCCCGACCACGCACCGCGAGCAGGCGGAAAATGCCTATGAACTTCGCGGTACTTGCGGCTTTTCCTTCGGCAACGGCTGCGATGCCGGGGAACTGAGGCCGGGCCTTTTCGGCGGCGCGATGGGGCAGCGCAAGCTCAGCCCGATCCGGTTCGGAGTCGAGTGAGACGCCGGCCATGGAACGAGGCGATCTGGTCGTGCTGAAAGCCATCGGTGCGCTGCTCGACTATCCGCGCCCCGAGTTGCGCGCAGCACTGCCTGAAATTTCCGAAGTCATCGGCGCCTCGCACGTAGTGCGGCCGAAGGATCGCCTGAGCCTCTTGCGCCTCGTCGAATCCATACGAGCTGCCGAGCCGTTGGTGAGCGAGGAACGATATGTCGAGCTGTTCGATCGCGGGCGAGCGACATCGCTCTATCTGTTCGAACATGTGCATGGCGAGGCACGCGAGAGGGGAGGTGCCATGGTCGAGCTGAAGGCGGTCTATGCGGCGGCGGGCTTCGAGCTCAGCAGCCGCGAGTTGCCCGATTATCTTCCGGTCGTCCTCGAATATCTGAGTTGCCGCGACATCGCGGAAGCGAAAGCGATGCTTGGCGATTGCGCGCACATCCTGCGCGCGGTCGGAGAAGCGTTGCTGAAACGGGGAAGCGACTACGCGGCGGCGCTTCAGGCCTTGCTCGGCATCGTCGGCGAGCCCGGGCTGGACGTGAAGGCGGCATCCGGGCGGCGGGTGGTGCGCGAAGATCTCGACGCCGAGTGGCTCGAGCGGCCGGCCTTCGAACCGGCGGGACCGCCGGGCGCGGGGAGGGGCTGATGGGTTTCGCCACCGCCCTCAACGAATTCCTGTTCGGCATCTATCCCTATATCGCGCTGGCCGTTCTGCTGCTCGGCTCGCTCGTCCGGTTCGATCGAGAACCCTACACCTGGAAGAGTGATTCCTCGCAGCTTCTGCGCCGGCACCAGATGCGGCTTGGCTCGAATCTTTTTCATTACGGCATCCTCGTCGTCGTGGCCGGTCATTTCATCGGTTTCCTGACGCCCGACTGGGCGATCGACTGGGCCATCGGCCCGGCGCAACACGAGCTGATGGCGATGCTCGCCGGCGGTGTTGCCGGGCTCATTGCCATCGTCGGGATGTCGATCTTGATTCACCGCCGGCTCGGCGACCCGCGCATTCGCAACAACAGCCGCAAGTGGGACATCGCGGTGGTGCTGCTGCTGTGGCTGCAACTGGCGCTTGGCCTGCTGACGGTGCCGTTCTCGGCCATGCATATGAGCGGGTCGATGTTCGAGGTGCTGGTGACGTACGTGAAGGGCATCGTCACCTTTCAGGGGGGCGTGGCAGCATTGCTGCTCGGCACGCCGATCATCTATCGGGTCCATATCTTCGTCGGCTTTACCATCTTCCTGATCTCGCCCTTCACCCGCATGATCCATATCTGGAGCGGAGTGGGATCGCTGGCCTACCTCTTCCGCCCCTATCAGCTCGTGCGTACGCGGCGGCACACGTCGTGAAATGATGCGCGGACCGATTTCGATCAACGGCGTCGCGGTCGACCCTGCGCCGTGGCCGACGCCGGAGCTGGCGGCGGTGCGTGAACTGCTGCGCCAGCGCGCCATGGCGGTGGGATTGCTGGCGCCTGGGACGGATCAGGAGGAGGAGGGGGCGGCGATCGAAGCCTTGCTCGAGCGCGAGGTGACGACGCCGGAGCCAGGCGAGGAAGAGTGTCGCCGCTTCTACGATGCGCATCCGGAGGCGTTCCGGAGCGGCGATCTGATCTTCGCGCGGCACATCCTGTTCCAGGTCACACCAGGCTCACCCGTGACACTGGTGCGCGAGCAGGCCGAGCGGACGTTGGCACAGCTTCTCGAGGCGCCGGAGGATTTTGCGACCTGCGCGCTGACGCTCTCGAACTGCCCCTCGGGGCGGCATGGCGGGAATCTCGGCCAGATCGGACGCGGGGAGACTGTTGCCGAATTCGAGCAGGCCCTGTTTGGCGATGGCGCGCTCGGCATTCTGCCGCAGCTTGTGAAGTCGCGATTCGGATTTCACATCGTGGCGATCGATCGCCGCATATCCGGCGAGCGGGTTCCCTTCGAGGCGGTACGGGAGCGCGTTGCCGGCATGCTTGCCGAGCGCGTGCAGCGCGTGGCGATGAATCAATATGTGCGCCTGCTGGCGGGCCAGGCGGACGTGCGGGGTGTGGAGCTGAGGGCCGCGGAGGTTCCGCTTCTGCAATAGCGGCGCCGTGTGGGGTGGCACTCGCAGAGGACAGGTGCGCGGCTACAACTGAGAGCGAGCGGTCTCGTCTGCTTTGCCCCTTTGCTTCACTCCCCGGCATACCGGCCTGGTTCCGCTTTGTAAGCGGTATGCCCGATCGCTGATCGGGCGACGAACCAGTTGTCTTGCGAAGTCCTCTCGGCATGCGCTATTGAGAAAAGGGTGGCCGATAAGAGCAGTGCAGGACAACGAAATATGCATCGTAAGGGCGAAATGCCCCTGCCATTGTACCATCAGATCTATACGATCCTTCGCGAACGGATCTTGGATGGTTCATTCATCGAAGACAAGCCGATTCCGAGCGAGCTTGTGCTGGCCGGAATGTATGATGTCTCTCGCGTTACTATTCGCGCCACATTGGAAAAGCTGCAAAAGGAAGGCCTGGTCTCGCGTGAAAAGGGTCGTGGCACATTCCCGCGCCGGCAGCGGCTGACGACCCGGCCGGCGCCCGCCGACCTGCGCGGCTTCATGGATTATCTGGTGGCGCCGGGGTTGCGCACCAGGACCAGGATTCTGGAATTCGAGTATGTGAGGCCGCCAAGTGCCATCGCTCGCCAGTTGGTTTTGAAGGAGAATGACGTTGTCCAGAAAGCCGTGCGGTTGGACAGTTGCAAGGGGGCCGTGTACGGCTACGTGACGACCTATCTCAGGGAAGATGTCGGGCGCACATTCACGCGTGCACAACTGCAAAAGGGGCCGATGCTGCCGCTTCTTGAAAGAGCCGGCATTCGACTCACCCGCGCCGATCAGACAGTCACGGCGAAGCTCGCGGAGGTCAGGATCGCGAAGCTCCTTGAAATACCCGTGGGCGCGGCGCTCGTCTGCATGCGACGAACCATTTGCGACCAGAACAGTGTGCCGCTCGAGGTCGACGAAGGTCTCTACCGGCCAGATCGCTTCGAGTTTCATCTCTCGATGGAGCGGCCTGGAGGTATGCCGGAAAGTGAATGGTCGGCGGTGCACAGGCATCCCGCCCGGGGAAGTTCTCGAGGCAAGTCGTGACACATCGGCGGGGTCGCTGTCGGGGCTGGTTCCTCACCGGCCCCGCACCCGCTGTCCCCCCTTGATCAGGCCGTAGATCCCGGTCTCGAGCGCAGAGAAGGTGGCCAGGGCCGCATGGTCGCAAAACGGGAAATACTGCATCAGCAGCACGCCTGCCACCCGGCATGCGGGGTCGATCCAGAAGTATTCGTTTGCAGCACCTGCAAAGGCCAGGCTTCCCGCGCTTCTTCCCGTTGATACCGCAGCCGTGTCGCAGCACCCGGCCGCCGCTGGCTGACATCTCCCGACAGAGAGACGCACCATTCAGGAGTTGGCTTGGCCACTATGGCGATGCCGGCCATCGGCCCTGCATACCCTTGCAGGCTCAGCCGGAACGTTCCCTGCACCCGGCTATCACACGCGGAGAGGGGGGGGACGATCGCGCCAGGGCATTTCCTGCTCCAGCACTCTCGCCAGCGCCAGCAGTGTCGCCTCATCGCCGGAGCGGCCGACGAGCTGCACGCCCATGGGCAACCCGTCGGCAGACCAGTGCAGTGGCAGCGAGAGCGCCGGCAAGCCGGAGAGGTTGAAGGGGAACATGAATACGGCGTCGGTCCACTTCGCGTTATAGCGATCGAGGTCCGGCTCGTTCATGTTCCAGTACCCGAGGGGACGCGGCTTCTGTGTGAGCGTCGGCGTGATGTACACGTCATAGGGTAGCAGATCGGCGGCGATCTCGCGCGAGAGGACTCGCAGCGCATTCACATCCGTCGCGTGCTGGACGGCGCCGAGCGAGCGGCCACGCTGGATGATGGCCCAGGTGACCGGCTCGACATCGGCCTCGGTCACGGGGCGGCCAACCAGCGGTTCCATCGCGTCGAAGAGCGCAGCGGATTCGACCGGTGTCATGCGCGTGTAGGTGCGCCAGGCCTGCGCCGCGTCGAGCGCCATATTGCGCTCCTCGAGCACGTGGCCGAGACCTTCCAGCAGGTGCGCGGTGCGCTGCACCGCGCGGACCGCTTCGGGATCGATGGCGCTGCCGTCCGGCGGCGTCACGGTGAAGCCGATGCGCAGGCGCTGCGGCGCCCGCTCAGCAAGTTCGCGCCAGCGTCCTGCAGGCGCGGGTGGCGTATAGGGATCGCCGGGCAGCGCCCCGGCAACCGCGTCAAGATAGGCAGCGGTGTCGCGCACCGTGCGTGAAACGCAAAAGAAACAGGCGCCGCCGTACCAAAAGTCGCCGAACGGCGCGATGGTCACGCGTCCGCGTGACGGCTTCAGCCCGACAACGCCGCAACAGGACGCCGGCACACGGATCGAACCCGCACCATCGCTGGCTTCGGCCAGCGGCACGAGATGCGCTGCGACGGCTGCGGCCGAACCGCCGCTCGATCCACCCGGCGTCACGTCCTCGCGCCAGGGGTTGTGTGTCGCACCATAGAGGCGCGGTTCGGTCGTGATCGCCCAACCGTTTTCCGGCGCGTTGGACTTGCCGACCAGCACGAACCCGGCCGCCTTGATCCGCCGCGTCACCTCGGAATCCGCCGGCGCCCGCACCCCGCGCAGCCAGGCGCAGCAATTCGTCAGCGGTGCGCCCTCCCACATGGACGCCAACTCTTTCAGGAGATACGGCACACCGGCGAACGGCGCATCCCGCGGGACACCGGCTTCTACTTGTGCGCGGGCCATATCCTCCAGCCGATGCACCACAGCGTTGAGCTTCGGGTTGACGCGGTCGATGACAGACAGCGCCGTTTCCACGAGCTCTGCCGCGGTGATCTCGCCGGCGCGTACCAGCGCACCGAGGGCTACGGCATCACTATCGGCATAGAGCCGCACGAGATCGGCAGTGACACTACCCATGACGTACCCCTCCAATTGCGGGGAACGCCCCGGCCGCGACGATGTGGCGGCTCCGTCCTCCCCTGTTGCCGCAACGAGAAAGTTGTTGTGTTCCGCGCTGTTACGTTTACGCTACGGCGAGCGGAGTGGACCGTCAAGAGCGATACGCGCGGCACGAGCGTAGCCGCGCCAAGCGTTTGCATGTCCTGGCGGCATCGCATCGGACCCGCCAAAGGAAGCGACAATGGCGAATGATCTGCGCGTGCTGGTGGTTGGCCTTGGAAATATGGGCATGGCACATGCGCGCGCTTACGGCACGCTGGGCGGCTACTCGCTTGCCGGCCTTTGTGCCCGTTCGATCAAATCTCGCCGTGACCTGCCGGAATCGTGGCGCGACGTGCCGCGCTTTGCCGATTTCGCAACGGCCCTGGCGGAGGTCAGGCCGGACGTGGTTTCGATCAATACCTATCCGGATACGCACGCCGCTTTCGCCCTGCGGGCGATCGAGGCAGGCGCACACGTGTTCGTTGAAAAACCGCTCGCCGAGACGGCTGCCGATGCAGAGCGGGTGGTCGATGCGGCAACAGCGCGCGGGCGCAAGTTGGTCGTCGGCTACATTCTGCGCGTGCATCCTTCCTGGATCCGGTTCGTAGAAATCGCGCGGACGCTGGGCAAGCCGCTGGTCATGCGCATGAATCTGAACCAGCAGTCGGTCGGACCGGCCTGGACCTGGCACCGCGCGCTCATGCAGAGCCTGCCACCGATCGTCGACTGCGGCGTACATTACGTTGACGTGATGTGCCAGATGACGAAGTCCAGGCCAGTCCGCGTGCACGGGATAGGCGCGCACCTTTCCTCTGACGTAAAAACCTACAATTATGGCCACCTGCATGTAGAGTTCGAGGATGGATCGGTCGGCTGGTACGAGGCAGGCTGGGGGCCGATGATGAGCGAGGTCGCTTTCTTCGTCAAAGACGTGGTTGGGCCGAAAGGGGCGGTCAGCATCGTGATGCCCGAGCAGGGGAAGGAGGTGAAGGCGGGTGCGGCCGAGACCACGTCGGCCGACATCGACACGCATACGAAGACCAGCGTGATCCGGCTCCACCACGCTGCGCTCAACCCGGACAACTCGCTTGCTCGACCTGACGAGGTGTTCCGTATGGACGATGAACCCGGGCACGATGAGCTGTGCGCGCGCGAGCAGGTATTCCTGTTGCGCGCGATCCGGGAGGACATTGACCTGGGCGATCATATGCGGGACGCGGTGCAGAGCCTGCGCATCGTGCTGGCCGCCGATGAAAGCGTTCGCACAAGGTGCATCGTCGAGTTGTAACCTCGGCGCATTGACGGGGTACGCCATGCCGCAGACGAGCTATATGCTGGAGACGAGCCACGCCACGATCGCCGTTGCCGAGAGTGGCGGCAGCGGGTGGCCGGTGCTGCTGGTGCATGGCAATTCATCCTGCAAAGAGGTGTTCCGCAATCAGATGGAGGGTGAGATCGGCCGCCGCTACCGCCTTGTCGCGATCGATCTGCCGGGACACGGTAGGTCCTCGAACGCGCGCAACCCGCGGCGGAGCTATTGCATGCCCGGGTACGCCGACATGGCAACGGAGATCCTCGACAGGCTCGGTATTTCGCGCTTTGCGGTGCTCGGCTGGTCGCTCGGTGGCCATATCGGTATCGAGATGTTCAGCCGCAACGCGGGCATGGTGGGGCTGCTTGCAACCGGCACGCCGCCAGTTGCCAATTCGCCTGACTCGCTCGCTGCCGGCTTCCTTCCCTCCGAGCACATGAATCTCGCCGGGAAATGCTCCTTTACCGAGGCCGATGTGCAAGCCTACGCGCACGCCACCTGCGGTATCAACGCGCCGTTCGAGGAGTTTCTGCTCGATGCCGTAAGGCGCACGGATGGGCGAGCGCGGGAGGCGATGTTTGCCGCCTTTGCTGCCGGCTGGGGGGCGGACCAGCGCCACATTGTGGAGACCTGTGACCGCCCGCTTGCCATCGTTTCCGGTGGAGCGGAGCCATTCGTGAACAATGGGTACCTTCGCACGATCAGGTACGCGCGGTTGTGGGACGGGCAGGTGCATGTGCTGGATGGCATCGGCCACGCGCCGTTCTGGGAAGCGCCGCGGCAGTTCGATCCGCTGTTTGCACGATTCCTGGCGGAGGTTCTATAGGCACGACTTCGACCGGCCCTCATCGTTTCAATGGCCGTAACGCTGTTTCAGCGGATGTTGCTGTACCTGAATGCGTTCCTTCGTAGGTTCATGGCGATAGCAATCGGCGGCAGATGGTGACCAGGAACCTGCGCGGACCGATATACGTCTTATGTAACGAGCTCAATGAGGCAGAGGCATGAACGTCGATCGGTTGCCGCTATCGAACACGACTCATATTGGCATTCTCGACAGCCTTGGTGAGCGGGTCGTTCTCATAGAAGATCTCCGCCGCCACCTTCGCGTGGATGCTCTCATCCGCCTCCATTCGGACGAATTTGCTCTGTTGACCACTGACTGCCGAAGCTTCGTACATTTCAACTTGGAGTTCACACTCAATGAGGTCGGACGCCATTACGCTATTGTTCCTATCGTTCGAGCCGGAAAGCGACTGCCCGACGGACGGCTGCCTGCCACCAGGACACAGCGTCACGATTTTTCGCCATTTTGAAGGGGATCTGGCCGACCCGAGAATCCCCAGCTTCCAGGGACTATCGAGGTCGACCAGCCGTTTTTGACAAAGCCGCCGCGAGGTGAAGAGGTCAATCTCGGATTGGAGCCGATGCCTTCTCGCGGATTACGTTGCAGGCAGCCGGGCACCCCGGATCGGGGGTGCCAGGTCGGCCTGGTTGTCTACTGTGGAGCGGTACTTAGACGCAGCAACTGCCATCCTTCGAGGAAGGTGGCACGTCGAGGGTCGGGTTTTGATCGAAGAAGCCGAACGGTTGGAGTATAAAGCCGCAGCTCATGACGGTCTGGACGGGAAAATCTTCG
>JASHOF010000011.1 GCA_030041255.1 Acetobacteraceae bacterium | reverse complement strand
TACCAAGGCATCGGCCGCGGTACATGCGCGCATCGCCATCGCACCATCAAATGCTTCCCAGCGGGCGCAGTCGTACCTACGGCAGCGTTTATCGAGCTTGGCGTTTTTTGCTGAATTCCGGGGATGGGCCGCCGTTCGCGCAGCCTCATCGGCCCGTTCGAACTCGCGGTCCATCTCCAGGAACTTGAGCCCGAGGGTATAGACGGCCCCGGTCGGGGCGGTATCGGTCGGAGCAGCCAAGGGCGCTGTCATGGCTGGGCCTCCGCGGGCTCCAACTCGCTTGCCGGATCGAGCTTGTCCACGAGGCGCACAAGCGATCTGGCTTTCAGGCCAAGCTCCGACAAGTCCTCCACCGCACGCTCGACGGTCTCATTGATGCGCTTGAGCATCACGTTCACGGCGGTCAGCGCCGTTGCCCGCTCGCGGTCGTCGAGATCGCTCCCGTCCTCGGCCGTCGCCTTGATCGCCAAGAAGAGATCAAGGGTCAGGTCTGCGAGAACGAACTCGACGGAAGCAAGCCGCTCGGCCAAGTCCGGGACCGCGGCCTTGTCGTCGACCCGCGCCTTCTGCTGCGTCTCGATCATCTTGAGGATCGTGCGGTGCTCGACCGCATCGACCATGACCTTGATCGCGGCTGCGGTATCATCGGTTAGGGGCGGGATTTCGCCCCAGCCGTTGGCTTTGTTTGCCGGGCTGGGACCGGAAGAGGAAGCAGCGGCCGAAGTCGCCGCTGCAACCGGCAGTTTGGGCGTGATATGCCCCTTGGTAGCCTTCATGGAGATTCGTCCTCCTTGAGGGTCAGCCGCCGGCGGTGCTAGGCCCACTACCGGCGGCGACTTTTTGCCCGCGTGCCGCGCGGGCGCGGATCGTGGGGCTATGCGGCCCCGGGCGATTCCTTCTGCTGCAGCGTCGTGACGTTGCTCTCCGGCACGATGCCAAGGCTGCCGAACGCCTTGCGGATAGTGTCAGCCACATATCCCGGACTTAGGTGGGCGTAGTGCCGTCGTGTGATCTTCACGTCCGCATGGCCGAGCTGCTCGGCGATCACCGCCAGTGGCACACCCTGCATCGCGAGCCGGCTGGCATGCGTATGCCGCAATATGTGAAACGAGATTGCCGGCGTGATTTTTGCTGCGGCGCAGGCCTCCCGGAGCGGACGGAATTGATGGCTCTTGCCCCAGGGGTCACCGTCGCTGCGAACCAGGACCAAATCCCCTCCCGCCTTGCCTGTAACCGCCTGCCCGAAGAACCGCTTGGCTTCTTCGGTGAGCACGACATGCCGCGCGGGGCCGCCCTTGCTGGCGCGGATGGTGAGCACCCCGGCGGCAAGGTTGACATCCGCGGAGCGCAGCTTTGCAAGCTCTTGGTAGCGGCACCCGGTAAGGAGCGCCGCCGATACCAAAAGCCGGAGATCAGGCCAGCAGGCATTAACGAGGCGAGTCGCCTCAGTGTCTGCCAGATAGCGGATGCGGGCCGCCTGCACCTTCTGAAATGGCCGTACCCGGCGCCAAGCATCATCAGTCGGCACGTTGCCTTCGCTGTAAGCGAAATTGAGAGCCGCTTTTAGGATTGTCAGGATGGCGTTCGCAGTAGAGCGTCGGGCTCGCGCGGCATCCGTGTCACCAGCAGGAATTTCCCGCACCCGGCGCTTGGTTGCCTTGGCGGCGGTACGCAGCCGAGCCGGCGCAGTCGCGAGCCCGCGATGCCATGCGCCAATTGCCTTCTTCGTCAGCTCGGCCACACGCTTTTCCCCGAGCTTTGGCAGGATGTGTGCCGCGCACGTCGTCTCGATGTATGACCGGGCCTTACCGCCCCGCGCCGTGTAATCTGCTAGATATTCCGCAATCGCTTCTTTTACCGTCAGCGGCGTTGCGGTGTTGCCGCTCCTGCGCGCCACCTCGGCAAACCAGGCGACGGCGCGATCTTGAGCCTGAACGAAGGTAAGGATTGCGGAGCCGTCCGCCTCGAGCAGGTCGTCGGCATCGCCGAGCGCTCGATACTGCCGCCCCTCGGCCGGCTCGTAGTGGCGCGCGATCCACGTTCCGCCCTTGCCGCCGGACAAGCGCCGGTAGCCGATGGCACGCCCTTCTTGGATGTTTCGCCAATAGGGCTCGCGTCGTGGCTTCAGTTTTAGCCTGGCCGTTCTGGTATCGAGCCGTTCATCGCGGGCTTTGCGTGGCATGGTTGCCGCCTTCCCGGTGATACGGCAATCATACGGCATATACGGTCCCGGACGCAAGGGGACAGTGCGGGACGGTTTTTCAATGTTTTCGCGGGTTCAAGAGACGGTCCCGGACACTCTGGGACGGCTCTTATCAATCTTTCAAGTTGGTAACACGGGTTCGAATCCCGTACGGGACGCCATTCCTACGCCAGAGCACGACACGGTAGCCGCCAACGCGCCATCGGCCCTCCATGACGGGAACCGGCAAATCGACCCCGCCGCACCGTGATGTCGCTTGGCGCAACGCACCTCTTGGCTGTTATGTGTAATAACGGACTGCGGCAGGCGGCAGTCCGGCTAGGCGACCTCCGGAACCCGCCGTCGAACCGCTTCGAGGCGCTCAGCGGCAAGCGCAAGGGCCAATACAGCATCCGCATCAATGATCGCTGGCGAGTCTGCTTCGTTTGGGTACCAATGGGCGAGATTCCCGAAGGGACCGACGCGCTGAACGTCGTAGGGGAGCCGGACGAAGTTGAGATCGTTGATTATCACTGACCAGAGAAATGGCGCCCGCGCCTCGGGGCTCTCAGGGGCGGATCCAACTCATGATCACTCACGCTGCCGATGGGCTTCCGCCGATCCACCCGGGAGCCTTCCTGCGCGACGAGCTTGAAACGCTCGGGGCGAGCGCGCGACAATTCGCCCGCCATATCGGCGTGCCGCCGAATGCTGTAACAGAGATTATGAACGAGGAGCGCTCGGTCAGCGCTCTCATGGCCATCAGGCTTGGACGGGCATTCGGCACCACGCCCGAGTATTGGATGAACCTGCAGGCGATTCACGATCTCAAACGCGCCCGTGCGGAGATGCCTCCTGAGACGTTGGAGATCGGGCGTTTCGCGGTCGCCTAGGCGCCGGCGTTCGCCGGCCCCGCAACGGATGTGTCCCTTGAATGCCAACGATCACAGGTCGCTGCGGAGCTCGCGATCACGGAGCGGATCATAGGGCTATGGCGTAGACATAGTGCTCATCATCGTCGGCCCCGGCACGTCAACCTACTCGATAACGCGCTACCACATCCGATCGCGACCGGTGCTACGACGGCCGCCTACAGCGATGCGGATAATGCCCTTGGATCGGGTCGTCGGAGAGGATATTGACACGCAGACGCCTCTTAGCTAACCTATTTAGCTAGGAGGTGTCTGCTATGGAAATCGTAACCATCCACGCAGCAAAAACCACTCTGTCGCAACTTCTCGCCCGCGTCGAAGCCGGGGAGGAAATTGTGCTGGCCCGCGGCAGAGACCCGATTGCCAAACTCGTACCATTCCGCTCGCCGACGAAGGGACGGCGATTTGGCGCCCTGCGCGGAACTGTCAGTGTCGGCCCCGAATTTTTCCACCCATTGCCCGAGGACGAACTGGCGGCTTGGGAGTGACGGTGTGCGCCTGCTGCTCGACACGCACGCATTCCTGTGGTGGCTCGCAGGGGACGACGCGCTCTCCGTTGCGGCACAGACAGCGATCGCCGACGAAAACAATGACGTTTTCGTCAGCGCCGCCTCGGTTTGGGAAATCACGACAAAGCACCGCCTCGGCAAGCTCCCAGGCGTGACCGCCATTGTCGCTGATCTCGACGCCAAGATCGCTGATCATAACTTCATCGGGCTGCCGATCGGCATTCTACACGGACAGGTCGGGGGTAGCCTGCCCGGACCGCATCGCGATCCCTTCGATCGGATGCTGATCGCACAGGCGTTGCTGGACCGCCTTGTGCTCATCTCCAACGTGCAGACCTTTGACGCCTATGGCGTTGCTCGGCTGTGGTGACGGGGAAAGGCAGGATCTCCATCTGATAGGGCTATGGCGTAGACGTAGTGCTCATCATCGCTGGCCCCGGCACGCCATCCTGCGCTATTGCCCGACGCCCCATCCAGGTCGCTGCCGATGGCCCTATGCGGCGGCAAGGGCTTTTCGTAAGCCCTCCGGATCGGCTTTGATAGCACGCAACAGGGTTCGCGCGGGACCGCTGGGCTTTTTGGCGCCCCGCTCCCATTCCTGTATGGTTCGGACACTGAATTCGTAAGCGGCGGCAAACTGCGCCTGCGTCATTCCCGCTGCGCGCCGGATTGCACGCACGTCGATCTCCAGGGCCATGTCGGGTGCGGCGTCGGGATTTGATGCAATCTGACGCGCAATGTCCTCGTCCGTCATCGCATCGATCGCGTTCCAGTCCGTCGCCGCCAGCGCATCGCGCGCCGCCCTACTCAAGGTTTTCGCCATAGCGCTTCACTTCTCGCTTGTTTTCCTTGCGGAGTGAAATTACCCGACGCTCCGCGTTCCGGTCGGCATCAACGCGTACAAAAAGCCGGCCATTGATAAGGCCGAGAGCCATCTCGCGAACCTCGACGTAGTCAAAACGATCATCCGTCATGGACACGTGCGGCCCCGCGAACAAGACCTCGGCCAATGCGAGGGAAACGCCATGCTTAGTCCGATTGACCTTGTCCTTGGCGGGATCGAACACATATCGCACATCGGCAAATATACGCCGCTGGCGTATATCCCGCAAGGGACCCCTGCGGGACCCCCGGCCCCGGACCCGGTACCCTCGCCGGTCGGTCATAGGGCCACAGCGTAGACATAGTGCTCGTCATCGTCGGCCCCGGCACGCCATCCAGTGATCCCAACATTAAAATCGGTCGTTGGACGCGGGCCGTTTCCCATCCGGCGTAAAGCGCCGCCGCCGTTCCTCCCACCAGAACGGCCTTCGGCAACAGGCTTTGCAACCGGCAAAGCGAGGTCAGCAACCGCTTCCATGCTTCAGCGTTCACGCCAAATCGCTCGCCCCTTGAAATCATACACCGATCATCTCTCAGGCAACGGGGCAGGTCCTTTCTGTCCTCGAAAACTCCGGTTTGGCGTGGGTCAGTTGCTTGCCAAAGTTCCCGATGTCCTGATTTTGCATCGATGGGTCGGCACGCTGCGAAGTCCCGGCATGATACTGGCGTTGCAGCCTGCTGCGCCGGGTGCCTGCCACTCTCCGCTCAAAGCGGGATCGGTTCGCAACGCTCCCGCGTGGCACGGGATTCGCCATCGCGCCACAGGAAATAATCGTTGCGGCCATCGCCGTTCACCGCCACGACACGGTGGCGATCACGATTGTCGATCGCGTGGATCGTGATGCGGCCGATCAGCCCGCCCCGCATCGCCCGCATGTCCTCGACCGCTTCCGCGACCGCATCGTGCACGCCTGCGCCCTTCTTCATGTAGAGAACGACCGCACGTGCGGTGCCGCAGCGGATCGCCATCTCGCCCACCCCGGTGCAGGCAGAAGCGCCATAACGGGAATCGGCGTAGGAGCCGGCGCCGATGACCGGCGTATCGCCGAGGCGACCGGGATGCTTCCACTGCCAGCCGGAAGTGCTGGTGCCGGAGGCGATGCCGCCCCGCTGATCGCGGGCGATGAAAACGGTCGTGCCGGCCGGGCGGTCAGCCTGCACCTGCGCCTGCACATGCTCGATCAGGCCGCTTTCCGGCCAGCGTTCGCGCGCCGTCCCGCGGACCGCCTCCTCGAACCAGGCATGCCAGGCCTCGCGCGCATGCGGCAGCACATTTTCCGCGGTCTCGGCGCCGATTTCGTGGGCGAACATCTCGGCACCCCGACCGACGAGGAACGCGTGCGGCAGGCGTTCCATGACCGCGCGGGCGATCGAAACCGGGTGCAGGAATCCCATCACCGCCCCGACCGCGCCGGTTCCGAGGCTCGTTCCGTCCATCACCGCGGCGTCGAGTTCCACTTCGCCGAGGATGTTCGCCCAGCCGCCGCGCCCGACCGTGCGCACCCGCTCGTCCGCCTCGACCAGCCGGATGCCGGCCTCGATCGCATCGAGCGCAGGGTGGCCCTCGGAGAGAAGGCGCGCGGTGGTGTCCGCGCCGGGATAGCCCTCGCCATTCGTCACCAGAATCACCCAGCGCCCCCTCTCTTGCTTACACCACGAGCGCAGCGCGGTTGGCAGCCGCCCGCTGCCAGGCCGCCGCTTCATCCTCGTCGAACAGTTCGGTGAGCTTCTTCATCATCGTGCCGCCGAGCTCCTCGGCATCGACGATGGTGACGGCGCGGCGATAGTAGCGGGTCACGTCGTGGCCGATGCCGATCGCGGTCAGCTCGACGAGCTCGCGGCTTTCGATGTCGTGGATGACTTCGCGCAGATGCTTCTCGAGATAGTTGCCGGCATTGACCGAGAGCGTGGAATCATCGACCGGAGCGCCGTCGCTGATCACCATCAGGATGCGGCGATGTTCGGCGCGGGCGAGAAGACGCCGATAGGCCCAGAGCAGCGCCTCGCCGTCGATGTTCTCCTTCAGCAGGCCTTCGCGCAGCATCAGGCCGAGATTCTTGCGCGAACGCCGCCACGGCTGGTCGGCGGCCTTGTAGATGATGTGACGAAGGTCGTTGAGACGGCCGGGGTTGCGCGGCTTGTTCTCGGCCACCCAGCGCTCGCGGCTCTGCCCGCCCTTCCAGGCGCGCGTGGTGAAGCCGAGCAGCTCGACCTTCACCCCGCAGCGCTCGAGGGTGCGCGCCAGGATATCGCCGCACATGGCAGCAACCGTGATCGGCCGGCCGCGCATGGAACCGGAATTGTCGAGCAGCAGCGTGACCACGGTATCGCGGAATTCGGTGTCCCGCTCTCGCTTGTAGGAGAGAGAATGCAGCGGATTGACGACCACGCGCGCCAGCCTGCCGGCATCGAGCAGCCCCTCGTCGAGATCGAAGTCCCAGGCCCGCTGCTGCTGGGCGAGCAGGCGGCGTTGCAGGCGGTTGGCGAGCTTGGAGACCACGCCCTGCAGATGCTGGAGCTGCTGGTCGAGCTGCTGGCGGAGGCGCGTGAGCTCCTCGGGGTCGCACAACTCCTCCGCCGCGACCTCCTCGTCGAAACTGCGCGTATAGGCACGATAGCCGCCTTCGCCCCCGCCCGCCGCCGCATCGCGCGGTGCCTGCGGGCCGCCCGGACGCTCGTCGCCGTCGGTTGCCTCTTCCCCTCCCTGCTCGGTGTCGTCTGTCGCCTCGCCTTCGACCTCTTCGGCATCCGCGCCCAGCATCGCCTCGGCATCCGCTTCCGAGCGCCCTTCGCTTTCCGCGCTCTGGTCCTCGGCTCCGGACTGCTCTTCCCCTTCGCTCTCCTCGCCCTCGGCGTCGGTTTCGAGGTCTGCTTCGGCTTCCGCGAGATCGAGTGCTGCCAGGAGCCGCCGCGCGGCGCGGGCATAGGCCACCTGGTCGTCGGCGAGACGAGCCAGGTCCGCCATCGCCGTCTCGGCGGCAGGGCCCAGGGTGCCGCGCCAGGCCTCGAGGATGCGGGTTGCCGCCGCGGGTGTCCCCTCGCCGGAAAGCCTCTCGCGAGCCAGCAGGGCCAGTGCGGCGGAGACCGGAAGCTGATCCTTCTCCGTCATCCGGTCGTAGCCTTCGGCCTCGCACTCCTCGGCCAGGCGGGCGCGCAGGTTGGCGGCAACGCCGGCCATGTGGCGCCCCCCGATCACCTCGACCCTGACCTGCTCGAGCGCGTCGTAGGCTTCCTTTGCCTCGCGCCCGATCGGGATTCTTTCCCTGTGCTTGGCATCGTCGTGATGACGGAGCCGTAGCGCCACCTGGTCGGCAGTGCCGCGCAACCGCGAGCGCTCGCCGGCGGGCAGCGCACGCGTAGGCAGCGGCAGGCGGGCGCGGCTGCCGCTGAGCCCGGGTGGGCCCGGCTGAAAGGCCACCTGCACTTCCGGCGCGCCGGCCATGGCGCGCAGCACGCTTGCCGTGGCGCGCTTGAACTCTTCGACCCGATCGCTCTCTTTCGAACCGCTCACTGAATGCTTCAGGATGCCTTGCGCAGGAACCCGCCGCTCGGGATCTCCTCGTTGAAGCAGCGCTGATAGTATTCGGCAACGATCTGCCGCTCCGCCTCGTCGCACTTGTTGAGGAAGGTGAGGCGGAAGGCGAAGCCGAGATCACCGAAGATGTGCGCGTTCTCGGCCCAGGTGATCACCGTCCGCGGGCTCATCACGGTCGAGATGTCGCCGTTGATGAAGCCGGCCCGCGTCAGGTCGGCGAGCGCCACCATGCTCTCGATCCGCTTTTTCGCGGACCTGTCATCCGGATTGATGCCGAGCTTCGCCATCACGATCTCGGTTTCCTGCCCGTGGGCCAGGTAATTGAGCGTGGCGACGATGTTCCAGCGGTCCATCTGGCCCTGATTGATCTGCTGGGTGCCGTGATAGAGTCCCGTCGTGTCGCCGAGGCCGACCGTGTTGGTGGTGGCGTAGAGCCGGAACGCGGGATGCGGACGGATGACGCGGCTTTGATCGAGCAGGGTGAGCTTGCCCTCCACCTCGAGGACGCGCTGGATGACGAACATCACGTCCGGGCGACCGGCGTCGTATTCGTCGAACACCAGCGCGCAGGGGTGCTGCAGCGCCCAGGGCAGGATGCCTTCGCGGAATTCCGTGACCTGCTTGCCGTCCTTCAGCACGATCGCATCCTTGCCGATGAGGTCGATCCGGCTGATGTGGCTGTCGAGATTGATGCGGATGCAGGGCCAGTTGAGCCGTGCCGCCACCTGCTCGATGTGGGTCGATTTGCCGGTGCCGTGATAGCCCTGGATCAGCACGCGGCGGTTGTGGGCGAAGCCGGCCAGGATCGCCAGCGTCGTTTCCCGATCGAAGCGGTACGCCTCGTCCAGGTCGGGAACGTGCTCGGTGCGGATGGAAAAGGCCGGCACCTCCATGGCCGTCTCGATGCCGAAAGTCTGGCGGGCATTGACCATGATATCGGGCAGGTCGATCGCCGAGGTGGGCTCGACACGCGGTTGAGAAGAGACGGCAACATTGTTCATCGGCCGGACGGTCCTGTGGCGATCAGGGTGGCAATGTAATCCCGCGCTGTGGGGCTTGAAACCCGCCTGCTCAGCCGGCGGCGGGTGAGGGCGTGCGCGCCAGCCTGGTGCGCAACGTTGCGTAGGCGAGGCTGATGGCTTTGAACCGCTCGCCGGCGTCGGCATCCCCGCCGTTGGCGTCCGGATGATGGCGCTTGGCGAGTTCCTTGTAGCGCGCCTTGACCGCCTCCAATGTCACCGGCCAGCCAAGCTCGAGTGCCGCGAGATGCACCTTCAGCTCGGCCGGCGCCGCCTTGGCGGCGCTGGGACGGGAAGCCGCGTCGGCGAACGCCGTGAGTGATTCTTCAAGCCCGGCCGCGTTCCGCCAGTCGTTCCCGCCGAGACGGCCAAGAGGCCAGGTGGGGCGCTGCCACGCGATATCGGAGCGCAATTCGGCTTCGATCTCGCCTGGGCTCATTCCCCGGTAATAGTCCCATGCCGCATTGTAGGCGCGCACGTGCTCGAGACAGAACCACCGCCACTCGCGCAGTGCCAACCGTGAGCGGGGGGCACGGTACTCGCCCGCGGCCTCGCAGCCCAGGACATCGCACCCCCGCCCCGGTGCATCGGGGTCGGGCGCGAATGCCTTGATGCGCGAACGCCGTGGTTCCATGCGTTGGTTATGGGGGCTCCTCCCCCGTGTTGGCAACGCCGGCTTGGCGGTCGGCGCGAAACGGCCGATATGTGCGCGATGCAAACCCGGGCCGAACGCATCGAGAGTCTCCTTCGGACGCGCTTTGCACCCAGCCGGATCGAAGTTCATGACGACTCCACGCGCCATGTCGGCCATGCCGGCGCCCGCCCGGAAGGGGAGACTCATTACTCGGTGCTGCTGGTCGCAGCTTCGTTCCGCGGCCAGAGCCGCGTGCAGCGGGCGCGGGCGGTGCACGCGGCTCTGGCCGCGGAATTCGGTAGCGGGCTGCACGCGCTTTCGCTCACGCTCTCGGCTCCCGGCGAGCAGCCGGAAGGTTAGTGCGGTCCAGGGCCGGCCTTGTCCGATCGGGTGCGGCGGCCCTCCTTCTGCTGGCCGCGGCGGCCACGGCTGCCCATCCGCTCTTCGCGCCGAGCCGCGATGTGAGCGTCCAGTACCGCCTGGAAAGCCCGGATGCAAACGCCGCGGGCGGCAAAACGACCAACGCGCTTCGCTTGCGCGTGATCGGCGGCGGGCAGCTCATCAGGTTCGATAATCCCGCCTCCGGGGCCTACCTGCTGATCGACCGGGCCAGGAAGACCGCGACCGTTGTCGATCCGAAAATTCACGCCTTCATGAGCAGGCCGCTCAACCCCAGGGTGGCAAGCGGGCTGTTGCTGCTTGACCCTGAGGCAACCTATCAGCGCGCCGGCAGCGCCCGGGTGGCCGGATACGCGTGCGATCTGTGGAAGATCGGCCCCGGGAGAGCAGGCGGATCGGTCTGCGTCACGGCGGACGGGGTGGTTCTGAGCCGCATCGAAGGAAGCCGACCCGCCCACCAGGCCCGGCTGACCGCGCTCTCCGTCGCTTACGAGGCTGAGCCGAAGGCTTTGTTTGCCCCACCGCCCGGCTTCCAGGACCTTTCGGCCCAGAAGGCTCCGCCCGGGTCCGCCCCGCCGGCCGCCAATCCCCGCTAAAACATTTTATTCTCTCGGCAAAATCCGCGCATACTGGAGCCCTTGCTGGCAGCGTGGAGAAGGAATTTTCCCCAAGATGACGGATGCCAAGGCGCCTAAGGAGATCGACGCAACCGACCGTGCGATCCTCAAGCTGCTGGCCAAGGACGCCAGCCTCTCGCTCGCCGAGATCGCCGCCAAGGTCGGCTTGACCGCAACGCCCTGCTGGAAGCGCATCCGCAGGCTGGAAACGGCGGGCATCATCCAGGGCCGGGTGGCGGTGATCGACGCGGAAAGGGTCGGGCTGCCGGTTAGTGCCTTCGTCTCCGTCGAGACCGCCGACCATTCTGCCGCCTGGCTCGAGCGCTTCGCGGCGCTCGTGGCCGGCACCCCCGAGATCGTTGCGGCGTGGCGGATGAGCGGGGATGTGGATTATCTGCTGCACGTCGTCGTCCCGGACATCGCGGCTTACGATGGATTCTATCGCCGGCTCATCAACGCCTTGCCGCTGCGCAACGTCACCAGCCGCTTCGCCATGGAGCACATGAAGGCCGCCCCGCTGCCGCTTTAGCTCGCGATCGCCCGATCACGCGTGCGAAATGTCTGCCGGGGGCGCCCCGCCAGCCTCACCAATCACTGCCAGCGGATCGGGACCGGTGTAGAAATTCGGCCAGCGGCGCTGCACCACCGGCCCATTCGCGGCATAGGCATAGCAGCTATTGAGCATGCGCGGCTCGCGCGCGGCGGAATCCTCGGCCTCTTCCCTCTGCGTCCGCACCGCATAGAGGGTCTGGATGGCGGTCGTGCCAAGCTGCTGGAGCAATTCGCGCAAGTGCGTGCACCCGGCCACGCCGCCCACCCGCTCGCCGGCGGCCTTGAGGAAACCGCGGCCGATCCTGAGCCCGGCGAGCCTCGCGAAGTTCGGCGCCGCATCGGGGCAGATTGCGTAGGGCCCCTGTTCGGTCACGGCCTCGCTCGCTTCGATCAGCAGGTTCTCGTCCACCGTCAGCCGGACCCACATCTCGTGCAGCGGCTCGCCGGCAGGGATTTCGCCCCGATCCTGGTTCGGGAAGCTGTAGGTCTTGGTATCGACGAGATGCGCCTCGATATCGAAACGCCCGTCCGTGCGTCGATAGCCGCGGATGGTGATGTCGCGTTCATGCAGAAGCGCGCGCCCGGTCGGTTTGCTGAGCGGCATGGAATCCTCGCTTTGGCCCCGCCTATGGCGATGCGCGATCCAGGCCGCCTTGTCCAGCCGTTCCCCGCCCTCCCGCCCGTTCGGGCGGGCTGGCATAGTCCGGATTGAACCCGTATCGCCGGAGGTTTCATGTCTGACGCCAGAGTGCTCAACGTCGTCTCGCTGCTCGGAAGCCTGCGCAAGGGATCCTTCAACGCCATGTTGGCGCGCACGTTGCCGGCGCTCGCGCCCCCGGGCATGACCATCGCCCCGGCCCCCTCGATCGGCAATTTCCCGCTCTACAACGCGGATCTGCAGGCCGAGGGTTTTCCCCCTGCGGTCACCGCGTTGGCCGGCGCGATTGCCGCGGCGGACGGCGTGATCATCGTCACGCCCGAATACAACTACTCGATCCCCGGCGGCCTCAAGAATGCGATCGACTGGGTCTCGCGCCTTTCCCCGCAGCCCTTCTCCGGCAAGCCGGTCGCGCTTGCCTCCGCCTCGCCGGGCGCCCTCGGCGGCGCCCGCAGCCAGTATCATCTCCGCCAGGTCATGGTTTTCCTCGAGGCCTATGTGCTGAACCGGCCCGAGGTGATGGTTCCGGCTGTGCAAACGAAGGTGGATGCGGCGAAGGGCGAAATCACCGACGGGCCGACGCGCGAGATCATCGCCGCCGAGCTGAAGGCGTTCGCGGCCTTCATCCGGCGCTTCTCCTAGCGCCCGGTCGCAGGTCCTGGCGCCCGGTCGCAGGGAAGAGTGTCCCGGCGGATCGGTCACGAAGACGCTTCCGTGCCGCATGATGGTCGGGCACTTCCGGATCGGCTGCGCCGGCTGGGCGATTCCCAAGCCACACACAGCACTCTTTCCGTCCGAGGGAAGCCATCTCGAGCGCTATTCCCGGCGCTTCGCGGCGGTCGAGATCAACTCCTCCTTCTATCGCCCGCATCGGCGCGCAACGTACGAACGCTGGGCCGCAACCGTGCCAGGCGGCTTTGCCTTCGCCGTCAAGGCACCGAAGCTGATCACGCACGAACTCCGCCTCGCCGCTGCCGAGGCAGCGCTCGAGGCCTTCCTCGCTCAGGTCTCCGGCCTCGGTGAGGCGCTCGGCCCGCTCTTGTTCCAGCTTCCCCCGCGTCTCGCCTTCGAGCCGGACCGCGCCGGCGCATTCTTCGCGGCACTCAGGGCGCGGTTCACCGGCGCTGCCGTATGCGAGCCTCGTCATCCGGACTGGTTCACGGCCCCCGCCGAGGCACTGCTCCTCGAGCATCGCATCGGCCGCGTCGGCGCCGATCCGCCGCTCCTCGCGGCGGCGGTCGAGCCGGGCGGCTGGAATGGCCTCGTCTACTTCCGTCTGCACGGCTCGCCCGATATCTACCGCTCGGCATACAGCACGACCGCACTGGCTCGCCTGGCCCGCCGAGTGACAGCAACGGATCAGGCTGCGACCTGGTGCATCTTCGACAACACGGCTGAGAATGCCGCGACCCTGGATGCGATCGCCCTTCAGGAACTGCTGCGGGATGCATGGCCCGAGCGCGCCCGCCCGGCTTGACCCTCCCCGGCCCCACTCGCAGGCTCGTCGCGAAGAACCTCGAGGAGGGAAGAAATGGCCATCGGACCCGATCCCGACGCCCGCGCCTGGCTCGGGCTTGCCGGCAGCACCGTCGCCATCACGGGTGCGGGCGGCGGCATCGGGCGGGCCCTGGCGGCCGATTTTTCCCGCGCGGGTGCTGCCGCGATCGCCCTCATCGACCGCGACGAAGATGCCGCCCGGCGCACTGCCGCGCTGCTCGAAGGCCCGCGCGTGCTTCCCCTCACCTGCGATGTTGCCGATCCTGCGGCCGTCGCCGCTGCGGCCGAGCGCATCGCGCGCGAACTTGGTGGCGTCGATGTGCTGGTCAACAATGCCGGCCTGCTGCGCCCCGGCCCACTGGCGACTCTTCCGCCTGCGGAATGGAATGCCCTGCTCGGTGCCAATCTCACCGGCTATTTCCTGTGCGCGCAGGCGTTCGGACGGACGATGCGGGAGCGCCGCCGCGGCGCGATCGTGCACATCGCCTCGATCGCCGCTTCGCACGCGCAGGGTTTCAGCGGCGCCTACAGCGTGAGCAAGGCGGGCGTTGTCATGCTCTCCCGCCAGCTTGCGCTGGAATGGGGCGAGGCCGGCATCCGCAGCAATGTGGTGAGCCCCGGGCTGGTGCGGACGCCGATGAGCGAAGCCTTCTACCGCGACCCTGCCATTGCCGGGCGCCGCGCCGCGATGGTGCCCCTCCAGCGCGTGGCGCAACCGGAGGATATCGCCGAGGTGGTGCTGTTTCTCGCCAGCCCCCGCTCGGGTTACGTCACCGGCCAGGAGATCCTCGTCGACGGCGGCTTCGGCCGCACGCTGATGGATCTCGTGCCTCGCCCCGGCTTCGACCGCGCCGAGCACACAAATCGCTGATCGCCGTCAGAGTGCATCGCCGAACCGCGCGGTCAGCCAGCCGCTCGCATCGTTGGGCATCCGCCTCTCTCCTCACACCTGCCCCGGCGGCCGTTCACGCCGCCTTGCGATTCCGAATCCCGAGTTCCCTGAGCGCACCATCCATCGCGCCGACGGCTTCGCGGAAGTCTTCCGGGCCCAGCGCGCCGATCAGGCCGACACGGAAACTTGGCGTCGCAGTATCGAAGAAGTTGCTGATTACGAACCCGCGCTCCTTCACCCGATCGACGAAGGACTGTAAATTCCAGCGCGGATCGTCCGGCGCATGCACATTGAAAACGATCGGACCTTGCAGTTGCCGCGGCAGGTAGGGCGTAAGACCGACCGCGCGCACGCCATCGGCGAGAGCTTTGAGATTGGCCTGGTAGCGTTCGAGCCGCCGCTCACGCCCGCCCTCGGCGGCAAAGAGATCGAGCGCCACCGAGAGCGCATTCAGCACCTGCGCCGGCGGGGTGAAGCGGAAGCTTCCGCTGCCGTTGCGCTCGGCATGGGCGTGGACGTCCGCCAGATCGAGGCACCAGCTTTGCGCCTCGCCGAGACGGCCGACAAGACGCTCGCGCGGAGAGATCGCGAAGGCGATGCCGGGGATTCCTTCAAGGCACTTGTTGGCGGTGAAGAGGGCGGCATCCACCTCCGGCATGCCTGAAAGATCGAGCGGCAGTGCACCGAAGGCGGAAACGGCGTCGATGATGACGCGCCGGCGATGCGCGCGTGCAACCCCGGCCAGCGCCTCCGCGTCATGCACGATGCCGCTGCTGGTCTCGCTGTAGACGAAAGCGAGGTGGCTGATCGCCGGGTCGGCCGCCAGGGCAGCGGCCACCGCACGGGGATCGACCCGTTCACGCTCGCCCATCGGAACGTGCAGCACCGCGCGCCCGCACTCGCGCGCCAGCCGGGTGAGGCGGACGGCGTAGCTCCCGGTCATCGGCACCAGTACCTTGCCCTCGCGCGGCACGAAAGTACGCAGCGCGGCCTCGATCACGAAGTGCCCCGAGCCCTGGATGGGCAGGCAGGCGTGTGTCTCCGGCCCCACGCCGGCGATCGGCAAGAGGCGCGCCCGCACGCCGGCATAGAGCGGATGGAAATCGAGATCCCAGGGAGCGAAGTCATGGGCGAGGGCGGCCCGTACTTCCGGGCGCGTGGTCACAGGGCCGGGTATCAGAAGCTTCATGAGCGATCGCTGAGAGTGCTGGAAAAGGGCCTGGACGCTGCCATGCCGGCCGCTCGAAATCCAGTGTCCTGCCCGCGATCGCGCGAGGCGGAATCGTCGGCGGGCGTTATCTGCGGACCCAATAACGAACCGGGCGGGAGGCGCCCGCGAAATCGGGCTTGGCCTTGGCACGGACTGGCAGCCGCCGTTCTTTCGCCGCAGAGTTCGGCCTCTGTCTTTCGATTCGCGCGCCGCTTTTCTACGCGGCGAGGAATCCGGGGGATCGAGGAGAAGGGAGAAAGCCGATGCCGCGCTTCGCCATGCTTGCTCTGCTCACGATCCTCTCGCTGGCCGCCTGCGCCGGGCCGGGAGACCAGAACGGCGCGCAGCGCCTGGTCGATCAATCGACCCTGACCGTCGAATCGATCATGAACTCCTCGAGCGGGCCCAACGTCGCGAGCACCCTGAAGAGCGCGCACGCCGTGATCATCTGTCCCGAGGTCTTCAAGGCCGGGTTCATTCTCGGTGGCTCGGGCGGCGGGTGCGTGCTGGTCGCTCGCGCTGCCCAGGGTTCCTGGTCCGACCCCGCATTCTATACGATCGGCAGCGGCAGCCTCGGCTTGCAGGCGGGAATCGAGAATTCCTCGGTCATGATCATGATCATGAACGACAAAGCGCTGAACGCCGTCATCAACAGCCAGTTCAAGATCGGGGCTGACGCCTCGATTGCGGTTGCGAATTTCGGCGCCGGGGTGGGTGGCGGGACGACCGCGGCTCTCAACGCCGATATCGTCACTTTTGCCGAGAATCGCGGCCTGTTCGCCGGCATCTCGCTCGACGGCGCATTGCTTTCCGCGGACCCGGCGAGCAACCAGGTCTACTACGGCAGGCCCGCCGATACGCGCGACATCGTGGTCTCGATGCAGGCAAACAATCCGGGTAGCAACCCGTTGCGCGCCGTGCTGGCCCGCTACGGCGGCTGAGCGAAAGCGAGTGTCCTGCCCCCTTCCGCTGCCGCAGTGGTCGGATTAGGTTGGCAAAAGCCGGTCGGGGCCGGTTGTCGGGTTGCTGCGTCCGGTCAATTTCGTTCTCTTTTAAGGTTCTAAAAGATACTCCTCAGATCAGATGAGAATTGGATGGCCTGTCTTGGATGAGCCGCTGCCGTTCTGGAAGATCAAGACGCTGGCCGAGATGTCTCTCTCGGAATGGGAGTCGCTTTGCGATGGTTGCGGCCGTTGCTGCCTCCACAAGCTGCGCGACGATGACGGAGCGCTTTCCTTCACCAACGTCGCTTGCCGGCTGCTCGACAGAGAGAGCTGCCGCTGCACCGACTATGTGCACCGCCACCGGCGCGTGCCGGACTGCGTGCGCCTGACGCCCAGGGCGCTCGAGGAAATCGACTGGCTGCCGCCCTCCTGCGCCTACCGCCGCCTGGCCGAGGGGCGCGATCTGCCGGCGTGGCACCCGCTGATCACGGGCGATCCCGACAGCGTGCATCGCGCCGGTGTGTCCGTGGCCGGGCGCGCAGTGCCGGAAACCGAAGCCAGCCGGCTCGAGGATCATGTCGTCGCCTGGCCAGGGCGGATGCCGCGGCGCCCTGCGATGCTATGGAAACGGGGAACGGAGAAGCCACGATGATGCGTGATGCCCACTTCGCCGGCGTGAACGCGGCGGTGTTGACCCCGATGCGGAGCGATCTTTCGCCCGATCTCGACCGCCTCGCGCGGCGCTGCAGCCATCTCTTCGCACAGGGGTGCAACAATATCGGCGTGCTGGGCACCACGGGTGAGGCCAACAGCTTCGGCATCGGCGAGCGGCTGGAAATCCTGGAGGGGCTGCTCGAGCGCGGCGTGCCGGCCGAGCGCCTGCTGCCCGGCACGGGCACCCCGGCGCTGACCGATTCGGTGCTGCTCACGCGTCGCGCGGCCGAGCTTGGCTGCCGCGGCGCCCTGATGCTGCCGCCCTTCTATTACAAGGAGCCGTCGGAAGACGGGCTGTTCGCCTATTTCAGCGAAGTGATCCAGCGGCTTGGCAGCCGGATCCCGATCTACCTCTATCATTTCCCGCGGCTGTCGGCCGTGCCTTTCAGCCTCGCCCTGATCGCCCGCCTGCTGAAAGCCTTCCCCGGCGTGATCAAGGGGGTCAAGGACAGCAGCGGAAGTCTCGCCAACGCGTCCGCCATGGTGAAGGAATTCGGTGCCGAGGGATTCGAGGTCTATGTCGGATTCGATGACGGCCTGCTCGACATTCTGAAGCAGGGCGGCGCGGGATGCATTACTGCGGCGGCCAACGTGACGAGCGCGATCAATGCCGCAGTGGTGGCGCACTGGCGGGAGCGTGAGGGCGAGGAGGCGCAACGCCTGCTCTCGACGCTCCGCAGGGTGCTGACCGGCGCACCGACCATCCCGGCCCTGCGCGCGCTGGTCGCGCGGGCCGAGCGGGATCCGGCATGGCTCACGCCCCGCCCGCCGAACGTGCCGCTTTCGGCAGAGGAAGCAGCGAAATTCTTCGCCGCCTGGGACGCCTGCGGCATGGACCTTTCCAAGGCCGCCTGAGGAAGGGCTCGGCATGCTCGGGCCCGAGACGTTCCGATTCGACCCCGACGGGGCGATTCCGAATTCGCACCTGCCGCTCCTCGTCTATCGGCAGGCCGCGCCGGCGGCGAATGCCACCGGGATCGAGAGGCTGTTCACCGCCAACCTGTGGCCTGCTTCATGGCGCAACGGCGTCTATCCGTTCCACCATTTCCACGCCAGGGTGCACGAGGCACTGGGCGTGGCACGCGGGAGGGCCAGCGTGCTGTTCGGCGGCCCGGCCGGAGACGTCGTTCGTCTCGATGCCGGCGATGTCGTCGTCATCCCGGCTGGAGTCGGACATTGCGCAGTGGATGCTTCGGCGGATCTGCTCATCGTTGGCGCCTATCCGGCAGGCTCGGCGCGGCCGGACCTTCAGCGTGGGCGCCCCAGGGATGAAAGCGGAATCCGGGGCCTGATCGCAGCGGTTTTGCTCCCGGAGGCGGATCCTGTTGCGGGGCGAGATGGGCCGCTGATGCGCCTCTGGGCTTGAAGCCTCAAGCATTCCAGTCCAGCACGATCCGCTCCAGCATGAAGAGAGTGGCTGCCTGGTTGAATTTTTCTTGTGTCAGGCGTGGCCGGCGCAGCCGAACGCATCCTCTCCGCCGAGCCGCACCAGTGCAGCGAGGAGGCGGAGCGCATTCGGGCCGCCGTGATCGGAAAGCGCGCCGCCCTCGATCTCGCCGGCCAGCAGTTCCGCCTGGCCGGCAATCGTATCCGAGGCGCGGCGCATGGCCTCGCGGGAAAGGGCAATTTGCAGATCTTCAGGTAACAGGTTCCAGTCGGCGAGCATTTGGGCTCACTCCGCTCTGGCCGTTTTGGCGAGGGGGTTGCCGCGGCAAAAGGAAATCGCGCGGTCGATGCGGAGCTTGCACGGGACGAAGTTAACGAGCCCTTTGCACGCCCTTCATTCCAGCGTGAGCTGAACCGCCGGCAACGGCTCGAACACCACCTCCACCGCTGCCGGGCCCATCAGCCACACCGCCGGAGTCACCGTTCCGAGCATGACCACCTGCCCTGCCTTGAGCCCGCCGAACGCCACCGCCAGGGGAGAAGCGGCGAGCCAGGCCAGCGCGGTGAGCGGATCGCCCATCAGTTCCTTGCCCTTCCCGTCCCCGCGCGGGCACTGGTTGACCAGAATGCGCCCCGTGATGGCTTTGAGATCGAGCTTCCGCCACTCCGCCTCGGCGCTACCGACGACGGCCGCGGCGTGGAACATCTGGTCGGCGATCAGTGCCGGAACTCCGAACGCGCGCAGATCCGGGTAGCGATTTTCGACGATTTCGATCGCCGCCGAAACCGCACCGACCGCAGCAGCGGCGCGTTCGGCCGAACAGGGACCCGGCGGCAGATCGGCGGCCAGCCGGATCGCCAGTTCGCACTCCACCGCCGGGGTCTGGAAAGCGGCGAACGGGAGACGGATTCCGCTTGAATAGACGCCGCTGCCCGGCATGAACCCGGCCAGCGGCCCGTCGAGGCCAAGATAATCCTGCATGTGTTTCGCTGTCGCACCGATCTTGAAACCGGCGGGCGGCAACCCGCCCATGCGTTCGGCAAGCGCACGCTGCACCGCGATCCCTTCCGCCTCGCTCGCCGGGCCCGCGTCAGGCTCGAAGGGCAGCAGCTTGCGGTGCGCGCGCCGCTCCTTGAGCAGCAGTTCGGCGATGGCGACCGGATCCGAACTCATGGGCTTTTTGCTCCGTTCCTGCCACGGGTGAGCTCGTAGAGCGCAATCGCCGCCGCCGCTGCGACGTTGAGGCTTGTCATTCTCCCGCCGGGCATGGCCAATGCCAGGCTCTCGTCGCATGTTTCCCGGGTCAACCGGCGGAGACCCTCGTCCTCTGCGCCCAGTACGAGTGCGACCCGCCTTCCGGCGAGCTCCGGCCCCGAAAGAAGGCGCGGCGCATCCGGGGTCAGTCCGATTGTCCAGCAACCGGCTGCCTTGAGAGCGATCAGTGTGCGGGCAATGTTGACTGCGCGCAACAAGGGCACCGTCTCCAGCGCGCCGGAGGCCGCCTTGGCCATGGCGCCGGTTTCATCCGGCGCGTTGCGCTCCTGGGCGATCACCGCTGCGGCGCCGAAGGCCGCCGCCGAGCGCAGGATGGCTCCGACATTGCGAGGATCGCTCAACTGGTCGAGCACGATCAGCGGGCCCGGGTTGGCGAGAACGTTCTGAAGCGGCGGCGGCAAAAGCGGATCTGCGAGCAGCGCCGCACCCTGGTGCGCCACCCCAGGGCCGAGCAACTGATCGATCCGCTGCCGCTCGGTCCGCTCCGGCGCGATCGGCCAGCCCGATGCAAGGCGCGCCCTGAGCGCCGTCTCCGCCTCTTCGGTGAGCATGAGGCGCCGCGCCCGCCGGTGCGGATTGGCAAGTGCCGCAGCGACAGCGTGCAGGCCGTAAAGCCAGACGCCGCCGCGCGGCGCCTGCGGGCGCGTCACCTCCCGTCGCGGAAAGGGCCGGGCCGGCGGACCGGGCCGGTGAGAGGGATGCTGCGCCATGGCGGGACCCTATAGAGAGCGGCCGCGGCGCGTTGACAAGCCCGCCCGTCCGCCATAACCCGCGCGGCGGAGGGGTGCCCGAGTGGCTAAAGGGGACGGACTGTAAATCCGTTGGCGCACGCCTACGTTGGTTCGAATCCAACCCCCTCCACCATCCTTCTCCATCAAGATCATGGAATAGAACGATTTTACCGCCGCGTCCTCGCGCCGATCCACAAGCTGCTCCACAAGTCAGAGGCCATAGGGCACCGCTTCGCAGCTCTGGTCCTGGCTGTTCAGTGAAGAACTGACCCGCCGCGGCCGCTTATAGCTGCGCAGAGATCGCGGGCGATTGCTTTGGGCGTTCCTTTTCCCTCGAACCAGGTGTTGTCGAGAGCGATAGGAACGGCAGTCCAGCTTTGGCTCGCGTGGCCGGGCACGAAATCGATCATCAGCCAGTAGTCCGTCGACTGCGGCCACTTGCGCGAAGGGTGGCTCGGATCATCAAGAAAAAACGTGATTCCGTGGCAAAGGGGCTCGATCGAGATCCGTGTTTCCAGCGTTCGAATAAAATCTCCAACAGCGGAGCCGGGAAGCGAACATGCGGGAGCCGCCGAATCCGGAAATTCACACCAGAACTCCGCGTTGGCTTTCAGCCATTGGTAATCGATCGCTACGACAGGGGCGCCTCGCGCCTCAGCGGTAGCCGTCGCGATGACCGTGCCAAGCAATGCGAGAATAAGCGTTCTCGACAGCATGTCCGTTCCCGGCGCAGCGTTGCGTGTCCTACCGGGCAGTCACGAGGAAGCCCAATGAAAATCCCGTGCGATACGAACCGGACCCTGTGTCGCGGCGTCGGTTCGTCCTAACCGCCTCGGCAGCCGCTTGCCCATCCGCCGGAACCCTACCGGGCGCCATCCGACCACCCGACCGTCCCGGAGAGCCTTATCGGGACGGTCGATGGCGATCCTGACCTCGCCCACTGTCCCCCCGAATAAGCCGTTTTTCAGCTTCTCACATGCTCTGTGGGGAACGCCTCATAACGTCCTGTTTCCCCGTTCCCGGGGCGACAGTAGCGCGGGGCGGAGAGCTTGCCGCCGGGCCCGCCCATGGCCGTGTCGGCTGGTCTGTCCGCGGGCGTGCAGCGATCACGGCTGCCAGCTCCTCGAATGACGGCAACGGTTCGGAGCAGTCGTCTCGGCGCTCTTCCAGCTCATGCCGCCACCGCGCCTCCTCGGCAGCGATCGCCGCCTGCAGCTCGGCGAGGTCGGGCAGGCGGGACCGCCGGCGATGCCATCCCAAGGACGCCCGTTCCGATGCCGTCCGGGGCTCATAATCGGCCCGCTTCCGTGGCTTGCTCTTCCACTCGTCTGGGATCGGATAGCCGTCATGGAACGGGTGCGCGAGCGGGAAACCCCACCCTCGCAGGGTGTTCTCGACTTCGGCACCGCTGTGGCAGACGGACCACCGGCAGCCGGCCGCCTCCAGGGCAGCGAAAACCTGCTTCTGTGCCTTGCTCGGCCGCGTCTTCACGCTGGCCTTCAGCTCGATGAAATGCGCCCTTCCGTCCCGGATGAACACCATGTCCGGCAGGCCAGGACGGATGCCCCTGAATTTCTTGAAGAAAGCCACCCGCGGGCTCGCCATGCCGTTGTCCAGGCTCGACCAAAACACGCCCTCGGCACCCGCCAGCGCCCGATACAGCCAGCACGCAATGCGCCCTTGCATCGCATACTCGGGCCCCCGGCGACGCTTCCCGACCGGAGCCTCAAGGCTTTTGTTCCAATGTCTTGAAGGTGTTGCACACGTCCTTTCTTCCTGAACGTCAGAAAGGACGCTCTCGATCTCGTTCATTCATCGTTGCCGGCATCCGAGGCCGTCATCGGCGAGGCCGCGGCAACTGCCGTCGTGACCAGGCCGGCCGCGGCGAGGACAAGGCCGGCGGCCCGGACGCGGATCTGCGAGCCTTTGGGCGGTTCCGGGCTCGCGGCGATCTTGGCGAGAACGTCGATCATCTTCGGCGCCTCTTTGTGCGCCCGGCGCTTTGCCGTCTCGATGCTGATGGTCATGCAGCCCTCCTTGGGGCGCCTTCGAGGACGCGCTCGGCGATCTCCCGCAAGCAATAGCGCTGCTTGGCACTCAACCGCCGGAAACGCGGCAGGTCGGACAGGAAGCCCTGCTCCCAAGGCCGCAACAGGTCGCGGTGGGCGAGGCACTGCGCGCAGGTCTCCCGCCAGCTACCCACCTCGGGCAACGCAGCCTCGGCCGCCGGCAGGGTTGGCAGGTCACGAAGGCGAAGGTTGTGCCGGGCAAGCAGCCGTTCCGCCGCCGCCAGGGCCGCCAGGCGCTCGCCAACCGTGCCGTTCGCCTCGTCCTCGGCCAAGGCCAGGATGGCCGTCAGGCGGGCGCGCACAGCGGGTGCTAGGCCCGTCATGCGCGCCCCTTGGCCTCACAGCGCAGGCAACGCCAGTGCAGCGTGGTCGGGTTCGGCGCAGGCGGCGGATCGGGGTGCCAGGTCGAGGCCGCAGAGCATCCGATGCACCAAGCCTGCTTGCCTTCGCTCCACCACCTCGCGGGGGCCGCGAAGCACGGCGGGCGCATCCTCAGAGGCCCGGATAGCGGCCCGGCGATTTTCGCTTCGGAGGTATGCCCCCCTGCTAATCCTGCTAATCCTGCTAATCCCGTTGCAGTCCGGGCTTCCCCGGGTGCGACTTCCGGCCGCCCTTCCTCACGATTAGCAGGATTAGCAGCTTTAGCAGCCGGCACATTCTGCGAACGCAAGTTCACGATGGCCCACGGATCGAAGTCGAGGGCTTCGCTCACGGCGCCAACTCTCAAGCATCCCTCCGCGGCGAGCCGTCGAGCATGGTCCCTGCCGGCAGCCGTCGCAGCCATCCATGGTCTTCGAGGATCGCGACGATGCGGCGCGCCGTGGCGCCGTCGCGGACCGCATAGGGACCGCCCTGGTAGATCGCGGCCAGATGGCATTTCGGGTCTGGCCGGCTCTGCCACCACGCCAGCAGGCCGCCCGCGAGCTTCAGGTCCGGCGCCACCGCCGCCGCCTCGCCGAGCCGCATGAGTTCGCGAGCATAGTGCTGCGCAAGCGCTATGCCGCCCGCCATGTTCTGCGCAGAGACCGTTGCAGCCTCGGGATCGGCATAGCAGGCAAGGACCGCGGCCAGACGCCCCGCATGTTCCGGCATCTTGCAGGCGAAGGGCCGAAGCGTGGCGAGCGGGGCGCCCGGTGCCATGTCGCGCTCGACCGCATCATGAAAGCCCGTCCACATGCGCCGCGCCTCGGGCATCAGCTCGAGCAGATATGGATCAAGAGCACCGCATGATTCTGTTCTCGCGGTCCGGTCAAGCCAAGTGGTCAGCCGGCCGTCGTAATCGGCAAGCAGCCCCGCAATTTCCGGCGCAGGCTCACGCCATGTCCGCGTGCCGGCCGCCGAATCTGGCGCCGCTACCAAAACTCGCGCCACCAGGCCGATGCCAGTCAACTCGGGATCGCCGAAGAGGCGGGATGCGATCGCCGGTTGGAGCATGATATGAGCGCTGCACCGCCGGCCAGGAAGGAAGTGCGCGCCGGTTCCCACTCGGCGCCGGCGGATCGGCTCGCCGTCCCAGAGCATGTTCAGGAGCGCTCCGGTTCGAAGCCTGCTTTCGTCACTGAACGCGGTCCCACCGAGCAGGCTGGCGCCTTCCGCAGTGAATATCCCGGCCCACGGTCGCGATTCCGCGAGGTGCAGCGTCAAGCCTTCCGGAGTCGGGTCAGAGACCAGGATCATCGGGGACGGCGGCGGCTTCGGGGGAGGGCCCAGCGCCTCGATACGGTCGCGCGTCGTCTCCCGGTTGGCTTTTCGATTGGCCTTTGCGTGCCGCACCGCCGCGTCATAGGCTTCTCGGTCGGCTGCAAATTTCGCGCTTTCCGCCTCCGCCTTTTCCGCCCAACGGGCTTCTGCGCGACGAATGGCACGGGTAGCCCAGCGATCAAGCGATGTCTTGCGCTCGCCGCTTTCTGCAACGGTGGCGAAAAGTCCGACGAGAGGCCGGCGCCCGCAAGGCAGATTAACGTCTCGATGCGCTTGCACCGCCAGCGTGGTCGCGGCAAGCGCCGATTGTGCGCACATTGCGAGCGGCGCACGGACTGTTTCGTGCAGCGCCTCGGCCGCCGGCCGCAGCGCGCCGAGTGCTTCGGTTGGAAAGTCCGGTGCCCGCGGCAGCTCACGGAAGAGAGGCCGTTTGGAGTCGGAAGGCACTGTGCGGCCAAACGGGATTACTTCGATTCGAGGTGCGTGAACCATATCAGCCAGCCCTCCGGTGCCGACCATCTTGCGAGCGCGCCGCGTCGATGATGCCAGCGATTGCTGCACGCCATTCTAACACGCGCCGCTCGGCCACATCCTGCCCGAAATGCAAGGCACAAACTGCAAGATCCCCAGGTGCGAGCGGCGATCCGAAGCGCGCGTCGATGGCTTCGGCAGCGGCGAGCAGCACCGCCTCGCTTGCGCCGCTCCGCACGAGCCAGCGCAACCGATCAGTCATCGCCAGGAAATACGCGCCGGCTGATTTTTCATGCTCGGCCCAGGCGGCATCCGCGTGCCGCTGCGCTGTGCCATCGGGCAGCGCGAGCAGCCCTTCCAGGCCAGTCATTGCGTCCCCGAAATCCTCGGCCGCTTCGGCCGCGTTCTCGATGCCAACCGTGGAGCGAATGATACGATCGCGCCAATACACATCGGCTGCCAGCAGCCGAAACTCGGCCGTGCGGCGATCGAGCGGCCAATCCTCGACGTTGCGTCGCGATGGTGAATCTGATAGGAGAATAGAAAGCAACGACTGCGCGCCCGGCCCCCCAGCCGGGCGTCTTCGTTCCGCGGTCATGGCAACGATGCGTCCCCACTGACTGTTTTGATCGCTGCCCTTCGCAGCCGGGTGCCGTTCCGGGCCGAGCCGATCGGCGCCGGCGGCAGCGAAGCCAAAAACTGCTCGACGCTCTCGCGCGTGATGAGTGTCCGATGCCCGAAGCTTCGCGCATCGAGCTTGCCCGCTGCTATCAACGTGTAAAGCTTCGTCGTGCCGATGCTCAGGCAGCGCGCCGCTTCACGTGGCGACAACGCTACCCTATCGGACAAATCCATCTTCGTTGCTCCGGTCAAGGTGCGGCCGTGGCTTGGCCAGCGGCGGCGGCTGTTGGGGCGATGGCGGTGCGGATGGAGGCGGCAACGGCCGGGTTGAACGCCAGGGCGCGGGCGAGGGCACTCCCGCTGCGCGTGAAGGGGAGTGTCGATCCGCCCAGGGCAAGGCCGACGCCAGGGAGGCCGGATGCCATGTATCCCCCGCCGCCGAGCGCGCCGAGGCCCATTTCGAGGCCGAGCAGGCTGGTATCGCCCGGTTCGGAGAGCACGCCGAGGTGCTCGAGAAACATGCGCTGATACGGCAGCTCGCCGGCGATCCAGCGGGAGTGCCGAGCGGAGGTGTCGCTCCCGTGCATGGCATCGAGGATCTGGCGCGGCGAGACGATGGTTTCGTCAACGCCTTTGCGCGCGGCATGAGACGGAACTGCGGCTTCCAGGATCGAGAGCCGATGCCACGTGGCGTCTGCCGCGCGGAGGTCCGCTGCAAGCTCGGGGTTGGCCGAAGCGATCACGCCGGTGATGCGGTCTGAGACGTCCCGGAGCATCAGCCCGGCATCTCGCATGTGTTCATCATCGCTGCGCATGAGCCGCACTGCCGCGTCCCGGAGATCGGACTGCGACTGCTTGAGAGCGCGGGCCGAAACGCTGTTGCCCTCCTGGCCGACGCGGAGCGGATGGATTAGCTCCTTGCGCACCACGTTGAGGACCCGTTCCTGCGCATTCTGGTCAAGCGAATTGAAATCGGGAGCGAGCCCGAGGGCGTGGACGGCGCCGGCTGCCTGCGTTTCTTCTGCTCCGCTGAGCCATGCCGGGCTCAAGAAACCGGCGGCGGGAAGTGCAACATTTCGATTGCCGAGCGCGCGGTCATACGCGTCACTGGCGGCCTTCTGGACAATGCGGATGCCGTCGCGGCCCACCGGGGAACTGTTGCCGTAGTGGGCGCCGATCGGATCGAGCACCCATCGGTAAATCACCCGTTGATAGTCCTGCAATGCGCGGCGCATCTGGGCGGCGTTCGAGAACCGCCCCGGCAAGACGTTGGCTACCTTCGCGGCTGTGACCGATGCGTGCTCGGGCAGAATATCCGTGGTTGCGAGGCGAACGCCTTGCCGGGCGAGGGCGGCTTGCGGCGATCGGGCAAGTTGCGAAGCGACGTGCGATACACCGCCGAGGAGCGAGCCGAGAGCGGCGCCGGTGGCTGCCTGCTGTTCCTTGGTGCGCCAGTAGTCGGTCGGGAAAAGGACCGGCTGCGCCGCGCCCGTGACGGCGCCGGTCAGGGCAGCATCTGCCAGCGCCGAGCCCGTGATCGAGCCCGGCAAGGCGGCGTAGAGGGGATTCAGGATTGTGCCGGCGGTGTAGCCGAGGTTGCCATAGGGAGCCGCGGTGGCTTCGGCCCGCTCCTTTGCTGCTGCCTGCGCCGCCCAGTTGGCGAGGCCGCCATACCCGGTCAGAGCTTGCACGCCGCGGCCGACAAGCTGAGCGAGCCCAAGTGGGGCAGAATTGATGCCGGCGAGGTAACCGAGGCCGATACCACGGGCAGTCGCACCGGCCGGCCCTGCGGTTCTCGGGTCGGGAATCGGAGTGATCGGCACGCCCTGCGCCCAGGCGGGGACAGCCGCCGGAGCAGCCGGCGCGCTACGAGCCCAGGCGGGCACGCCGCCTTGGGCGGCCGGCGGCGTTGGAGACTCGGAAACGACCGTCCACTGCGTGCCCTGCGAAGGCGGAGTGGGCGACTGCGACACAACCGTCCATTGCGGGTCGGACCCGACTGGCGCGCGGGTAGGGGCAATTGGAGTGATGACGCCGCCCGTGGTCCGCGGATCTGCGATCGGAGTGACGGTCGGCCCGAGCGGGACGCCCTGCGCCCAGGCGGGAACGGCTGTAACGCTTCCGCTCATACCGCGCTCGTGGTGGCCGTGGTCGTTCCGAGCGAGTTAAGCCCCGCGCTGAGCGCGGACGAAGCTGCAAGCTGCGAAAGAGCACTTTGCAGATTCGTGTCCTCGCTCAATTCCGTGCCGGCGATCTGCGAAAAGATCGAGCTTGCCAAGTTCGTCGCCGAGAGCGCATTGGACGCCGCCGTGTTGGCTTGACCAAGCTCGCTCGCGCCTGTCTGTGCCGTTGTCAGGAGCAGATTCGCCGTGGCCGCCGTCGCATTGTTCTGCGCCGCCTGCAAATCCTGCGCCTCGGCGCTCGATCCGCTCATGCCGTAGGCCGCATATTGTGACTGAATTTGCGTCTGCGCCTGCTGAAGCTCCTGATTGATGAGCGTTTGCATTCCGGGCGGAAGCTGGCCGGTGTTCGGCGCGTTGATGAGCGGATTGGCGGCTGCCTGAACGGTGTTCTGCTGCGCGGTGTCGGCTGCGCTCTGTTGCTGCGCGGTCGTGGCGGACGCTGCCTCGCCGCCGAGGGCCGTGCCCGAGTTCAGGGACGAAAGACTTTGGCCGACACTGGGGATCGAAGAGCCTTTCAAAAAGTCAGCCGTCAACGCGCCGCCCGCGAGCAGGAGCTTCAGAAGCCCAGAGTTGTTTTTCGCGAAGCTGCCGATGCTGCCGAGCAGGCCGCCTGAAGAGGTCGGATTGCCGGCGCCGCCGCCAATACTCCCCGCAATTCCCGTGTTCAGCGGTGCGTTTCCAACGGCCGGCGCGCCGACGATGGCGCTCACGCCGGTGCCCGCGCTGGTCGGCGCGGTCGATGCGCCGAGGCCAAGATCTGTGATGCTCGGCAGATTCGAAGTGACGGAGGAAGGCACGCCGAGGTCGAGGCCGGGGGTGGCGCTCAAGAGGCCCGAGACCGAGCCTGGCGCGAGCCCGGGCGCAGACAACGCGCCGCCGGCTGCGCCAGCGGCTCCGCCAGCTCCCGCGAACAGGTTTGCGACCGGTGCCGCTGACAATGCGCTGCCCAAGTCCACACCGTTGAAGGTGCTGCCGATTGCGCTCCCCACGTCCCCGGTTAACGGTGCTTCGCCAGCAATGCTGCCGATCGTCGCGCCGAGACCGGACGTAATGCCGCCGAGACTTGAAAAAAGGTCACCGCCGGCGGCCAGCGGTGCTGCGAGCGCGGAGCCAAGATCGACGCCGCCAAATGCTGATCCAATCAGTGAGCCAATATCGCCCGTGGCGAATGGTGCTGCACCGGCCGCACCGGCCGCTCCAACTGCGCCGGCACCGGCACCGAGCGCGGTGCTTGCCCCCGCTGTCAATGGCCCCAACGCCAGGCCGGCAATCGGCAAAAGTTGGCTCAAGCTGCCCATGGTCAGCCCTCCGCCTTGAGAATTTCGCTGGGCGCGACCCCCACCCGTGGCAGGCCGGCCACTAGCTCTCGGACGCTTTTCGCCGTCACCAACACGCGCCTACCGACGCGCCTTGCATCGAGGCGATGCTGGCCGACCAGCCGGAGGAGCGTGGTCCGACTCAGGCCGAGAATCCGTTCCGCATCGCCGAGGCCGAACAGGACCGGCTCGCTTGCCGTCGTTTGTTCCACTGGAAAAGCCCTTTGCTGCGCATTGCTCTTCATAGCCATGCGCACAGATTGTGACTGCAATGCGTATTTGTCAAGATGTTCTGGAACAATTCTTGCTTGTGCGGCGCCTGGAGATCAGGGCTTTTCTGTCAAGAGTGTCTTTTGTGTCAGGCTGTCTCGGGTCGAGCGGCTTTGCCGAAGACCAGGCGAAGGCACTCGTGGCCGTGGATTGGCAGCTTTAGCGGCTTTAGCAGCCGGCAGACCTCAGAAGCGAAAATCAGGGTTGCTGGGATCTACCCCGCCAGCCCGAGGCTCGCGGCAAGAATCATCGCCGCACCTGCGTACGCTGCGGCGATCATCGGCCAATGCCAGCGGGGCGGGATGCGTGCGGACACTTCGCCGGCAACGACAACGCTGCCGACCACGGCCAGCAGCCCCCCCTTCTTGCGCTCGCTCATCGCTGCCTTGGTCATGGTCAGGCAGCCCGCTGCTCAGCCGGCCGCGGGCGCACATCACGCTCGATCTTGCGCCTGCTCTCCGCCAGTGTCACCGAAAGGTCGTAGGCTGCTTGCAGGTTGAGCCAGAACTCGGCCGACGTGCCGAAATATCGGCTCAGCCTGATTGCCGTGTCTGCGGTTACGGCGCGCGGCTTCTCGGTGCGCAGGATGTCGCCGATCCTGGTGGCCGGCACGCGCAAGGCCAGGGATAGGGCATTGGCGCTCAGCCCGAGCGGCTTCATGAACTCCTCGCGCAGCACCTCGCCAGGGTGGGTATGGATTCGCGCCATCGCAACCTCCTCAGTGGTAATCCACGATCTCTACGTCCGCGGCGCCGTCATCCCAGACGAAGCAGATGCGCCATTGCACGTTGATCCGAATCGAGTGCTGCCCGCTTCGATCGCCGCTCAAGGCCTCGAGCCGATTGCCGGGCGGTGATGCCAGGTCCTCGATCACGCGGGCCGCGGCGAGCATGTCGAGCTTGCGCAACGCCACCCGCCTGAATGCCTGGAACTCCCGCACCGGTTGGCCCTGGTAGAGCGCTTCGGTGCGCTTGCACTTGAAGCCGCGGATCACCTGCGCAAGGTATAACGCCAGACGTTAAACGAGATGTGGCAAGAACGCACAGCAGGGCCGTTAGCGGTGCATGCCGGCTGTCGGCGATTTTCTCGACCGCCGCATCACCGGTGATGCTCGGCCCCGCACCGGCGCCAGGATCGTGCGGCGCGGCAGCAGTGCAGGGGCCCTTCATGCTGTGTCAGAAGAGCGGCTTCATTGCGCAGCCTTCTTCATCGGCACCACCTCGCCGGCGGCCAGCGGCGTGGCGCAGAAGGCGCTCCATGCCTCCATCAGCCGGACCCGCTTCTCGAGCAGGTCACCACGCTGGTAGGCCGCCTCGACCTTGCTTTCGATCGCATGGGCGAGAGCCTGCTCGGCCACCTCGCTCGGGAAGACCGTCGCTTCGGCGCACCAATCGCGGAACGTGCTGCGGAAGCCATGCACCCGCACCCCCTCGCGCAAGCGCCTCAGGAGGACCGTGAGGGCCATGTCGCTCAGGGGGCGGTGCATTCTGCCCCCCGGGAAGACGAGGGCATCAGCGGCCTTCCTGAGCGGCTTCACATCCTGCAGGATCTCGATCGCGCGATCAGACAACGGCACCCGATGCTCGCGCGCTGCCTTCATTCGCTGCGCCGGCACGTTCCAAACCTTGTGCGCCAGGTCGATCTCGGCCCATCGCATCCCGCACACTTCGCCAGATCGGGCAGCAGTGAGGATCGCAAATTCCAGTGCTTGCGCGGACGTTCCTTGCCGCTTGCGCAGCTCGACCATGAACGCACCAATCTCGCGCCAGGGCAGCGCCGGATGATGCTGCACCGGCCGCACCTTGCTCCGTGCCGGCAACAGATTCGCAAGATGTCCCTTCCAGCGCGCCGGATTGTCCTTGTCCCGCCAGCCGCGGGCCGACGCATAGTCCAAAACCGCCTCGATGCGGCCGCGCACTCGTGATGCGGTCTCGGGCATCCGTTGCCACAGCGGCTCGATGATCTTCATGACGTCGCCAACCGCAACCTCGCCGACCGGCTTCTTCCCGATTTCCGGCAGCACGTGCCGATCGAGCGTATTGCGCCATTGCCACCGATGCTTTTCGTTGCGCCAGGACGCCTCGTGCGCGGCGAGGTAGAACGCCGCCACCTGCTCGAACGTCATGCCTTCCTTCGCAGCCTTCTCGGCCACCTCGACCCGCCGGTGCTCGATCGGATCAATGCCCTGAGCCAACAGCCGCCGGCACTCCCGGGCCCGGTCCCTCGCTTCGGCAAGCGCCACGTCCTCGACCCGCCCAAGCCCCGCCTCGCGCGCCTTGCCGCGGCGCGTGAAGCGGAACGTCCAAACCCGCGCACCGCTGCGCTGCACAAACAGGTAAAGCCCGTTTCCATCGGCATACCGCCCGGCCCGCTTCTCGCTCCGCACCCGCACCGCACTCAATGCCATCACCGCCTCCCAGGATCCTTGGTCCTGCCTGCGTTGTGGATCGTGCCGTCGGCATCCACAATCTGATCCACAAGATAGGTGCGGTTATAGGCGAAGGCAAGCGAAAGCAGCCGAACGATGCCTCGCTTCTTTCCGCACTGATTCAGGGCTTTTTCCGACCCATCACGGAAGTGTGCGCACAGTGGCGAAGAGATGTTCGGTGGAAACCCCCTCCACCAGAACGCTACGCGCCACGGTGCGCCAGTGTGCAAATACCCCTGATATTATGCGACTTCTCGCCATCATGTTGTGCTTGACTGTGCGCGACCGTGCGCCTATATCCCATTGTGATTTGCGGGATGGACTGAGGGACAGGTTAGACGGAAGGCTTCCCGAAGCCCTGTAAAGCGGCCTGTAAAGAATTTACATAAGGATGCGCTAAGTGTCTAGAAAGACAGCGAAACTTTCTCCGGCGGCCGTGCGAAATGCGAAGGCTCCAGGGCTCTACGGAGATGGCGCCGGGCTGTGGCTGAATGTCGGCCCGACTGGCGGAAAATCGTGGCTGTTTCGCTTTATGCTAAACGGCCGAGCGCGGGAGATGGGGCTCGGCCCGCTCCATACGATCGGGCTCGGTGAGGCACGGGAGCGCGCCCGGGCCGCCCGATTGTTGCTGCTGGACGGCACCGATCCCCTCGATGCCAAGGCCGCCGAGAAGTCACGCCGTGCCGCCGAGGCCGCGCGCGAGGTCACGTTCCGCAAGGCGGCCGAGGACTACATCGCCGACAATAGGGCCGCGTGGCGCAACGCAAAGCATGCCTAGCAATGGAGCCAGACCCTCGAAGCGCATGCCTACCCCGTCATTGGCAAGATTCGAGTGTCGGAAGTGGACACCGGGCACGTCACCAAGATCCTACGGCCAATATGGACCACCAAGGCCGAGACTGCGGCTCGGGTTCGCGGGCGGATCGAGACCGTGCTCGATTACGCCAAGGTCCAAGGGTGGCGAACCGGAGAGAACCCCGCCCGCTGGAAAGGACACCTTGAGAACGTTCTGCCGGCCCGCGGCAAGGTAGCCAAGGTCGAGCACCACGCTGCGCTGCCATGGAAGGAGATCGGCGCTTTCATGGCCGAGCTGAAGCAGCAGGACGGCATGGCCGCGCTTGCCTTGCGGTTCACCATTCTGACCGCGGCCAGGACCAGCGAGGTGATCGGCGCGCCCTGGGACGAGATCGACCTGACGGCCGGCCTCTGGACCGTGCCGCCCGAACGCATGAAGGGGGGGAAAGAGCACCGGGTGCCGCTGACCGAGGCGCCGCTGGCAACGCTCAGGCAGGCCGCAGAAGGCCGGGAGGGGGATGATCCGAACGCCCCGGTATTCCCCGGCGGAAAGGGTGCCCGATCAGCAACCGGACTCAGCAATATGTCGATGCTGGCACTTCTGCGCCGGATGGGGCGGTCGGATCTGACCGTCCATGGGTTCCGCAGCACGTTCCGCGATTGGGCCGCTGAAGCAACCGGATACCCGCGCGAACTCGCGGAAGCGGCGCTCGCTCACGCTCTCGATAGCAAGGTCGAGGCCGCATATCAGCGTGGCGACCTGCTCGAAAAGCGGCGGCGGATGATGCAGGCATGGGCCGAGTTCTGCGCCCGGCCGGCGCCAGCATCGGATGACAAGGTGCGGCCGATGCGCCGGGCGGAGGCGGGATGATGGACGCCCTGGCGGCGGAAGTGCGCAAAGCATTCGCCGACAACCTTCCGCTCGGAGCGGCCCTTGATCCGCGGGACCTCGCCGACGTTACGTATCTCGTAAGGCTGATGCGCGCCGACCCAATCGACGATGAGCATACACGTAAGCTGCATAATCTGGAGGTTGCCGCGACGGCCATCGAGGACCTCGCGCGCGGCCTCATTCCTTGGGCGGAAAAGGAACTCGCCGCAGCCATGGCCGAAGGCCGCAATACTGATCTCGACCGATTTCTCCAGACCTTGCACACGCTGAGTGAGTACGCCGCGGCGTACATGCGCGGCATCCCTCCCAATCTCTTGAAGTCATTTAAGACCCGGCCAAGAAGCAACCCTCGTCGCACGCATCCCCACCACCGCTGGCACGGCTGGGCGCGAATGCTGCAGCCGCTGATCAGGCTCATTTGCTCGAAGGCGGGCGTAACAGCCTCATTCGGCAAGGGGACCGGAGTCGGCACTAAAATCATGGCCGCCCTGCTCAGGAAAGAGCATACAGCGATCGTAAGCGTGCTCCGGAAGCGATAGGCGGCTGTCAAACTATTTTTAGTTTGGCAGACTTCAGGCGCATCACGCATCCCCATCATCCCCGCATCGCCGCGCACGCGGCTCAATGACGGGATGACCGCAGTATGGATGGACTGATTTCAGCGCCGGTGAGGCCGGCCTACGCTGACGTGCAAACCTGGGAGACGATCTCAGGAATTAGCCGGCGGGTCACCTACGAGTTGCTAGGTAGCGGCGCGCTGCGTGCCATCAAGCGCGGCAAATCGACTCTCATCGACGTTGACCACGGGCTCCGCTACCTGGCGTCTTTGCCGCCGGCCCAGATCAAGCCGCCTCGGCAGAGCGCACGTCGGGCCGCATCATCGGAGACCGCCACCGCCGAATAGCAAACCGCCGGCCCTGGGCGAGGACCGGCGGAGCGGAAACGCTGAAACGGCTGGAACACCGCCAAAATAAGCATTTTCGTTGCGTCAGTCAAGCCAGGTGCCGGCCTCATTTTTCGAGGTTCGGATGGAATCTCTCATCTCTTCCAAGAGGCGTGATCCTGTCGAACATGGGCGCCTCTTCGATTACGGCCACCTGCCAGCGGACATCGCCGCCGCTCTGAAGCCGATCGCGAAACGGGTTCGCGAACGAATGCGGACCTCGATCATTGAGACCGGCCGAGACCTTATCGAGGCGAAAGCTCATCTGGATCATGGAGAGTTCGGCAAGTGGATCGCCGGCGAGTTCACCATGACGGTCCGCACTGCGGA
>JASHOF010000122.1 GCA_030041255.1 Acetobacteraceae bacterium | reverse complement strand
GGGCCTGCCCAACAACGTGATCCCTCAAAGAATGGTGCCCGGCGCTTCGTACGAAGGCCCGCGCATGCCATCAGGGGCCTCGTAGATTAGAGGCCGCCATAGAGCATCGGCTTCGAGCAGAAAGCTCGCTTCAAAGCGGCAGACATGGCCTCATGCGTATTGCGCGAGGCCGTGACCGAAGGACCAATTCTCTTTCGCGACCTCGACGATGTTCACGAACACGTCCTCTGGCCGGACGCCGGGGCTTTCGCCAAGCACCTCCGAGATGCGCCGGAACAGCGCTTTTTTCTGTTCCACGGTGCGCGTGTTGTTGGCCGCGATCTGGATCAGCACGAGGTCATCGCTCCGAGCAACACCGAAATAAGACGCGCTGTAGCGAAAGTTCGCCGCATCATGTTCCGTGATGGTCATGAACTGATCGTCTTCGGGCACGTTAAACGTTTCTCGCATGGCACGGTAAAGCCCGTCAAAGATCGCCTGCCGATAGGCTTCCGGTTTTCCGGCGCGTAGCGAGATCCGGGTGAGCGGCATCGCTGGTCCTTCCTGCTTTTCTCTGGTGCTGCTTTCCGGCCCGCTCTTCTTTGGCGGGCCGAGGGAATTACTCGGACTCCAGGTGGAACCCCTTCGACGTGATCAACCATTCCCCGCCCTCGCAGTGCCAGGTCAGGTAATCGATAAACACCCATGCCGCGATCCGGACCCGCACTTTGACGAGCGCCATCGTCGGCGACGCGAAATCCACAAACAGGATTTCATCCCGGCGCAGCGCGTTCTGTGATTTCGGCGACTGGCGGCGGTTCAGGACCTCCCGGTAGACGTCCATCGGCCAGGCCTGCATCACGCCGTCGCGGAAGCCATGGAGTTGCGCGGTCGGTCGGAACACCTCGTCGAGACGCGAGGTGTCGCAGTCATACATGCAGTTCAAATATCTCTGGAGCGCCGCCATGAGTCTCGGAAGACGAGGGTCGGCTGGTTGCTGCACTGCAGGCGGATCGTCGCGGGGCACCGGCGTCGGCGCAAGAACGGCAGCGGCCACCAAAACCTCCCTTGGTCCGGATCACTGGATCTATACGTAGCTATTCTTCTTTGCTATAGAAACTAATATCAGTAATAAGGCTTTGAAATGACGGGGCGCCTCCTCGACCTGGATGCCATTCAGGCCTTTCTTCGCGTCGCGGAGCTTTCCAGCTTCACTCGTGCGGCCGAGGCACTGCAGATGACGCAGGCCGCGGTCAGCCTGAAGCTGAAGCGGCTTGAAGCCAGGCTCGGCTGCCGGCTCGTCGAACGGACGCCCCGGTACGTCCAGCTTTCCGCGCGAGGCGCGGCCTTTCTAGAACACGCCCGCGAACTGTTGGAGGTACACGACCGCGCGCTCGCCGCAATTGACGGTGCCCGCCAGCGCCTGACCATCGGGATCAGCGATCATGTTGCAGGGCCGGAGCTACCCGCGCTGATCGCGCGCATGAATGCGCAAGACCCGCAACTGGTGATCGAAATCCGGATGGGGTCATCGGGCGACCTGCTGCAAAGCTTCGATCGGCGAGAGCTCGATGCTGTGATCGTCCGCCTGCATGACGGGCGCAGCGGTGGGGAAATTCTGGCCGAGGAAAGATTCGGCTGGTTCGCCGCGCCAGGCTGGCAGCATCGCGGGGACGAGCCCCTGCCGCTGGCCACGATGGCCGCCCCCTGCGGCGTGCGTGCAATCGCCGAGCAGCTTCTCGATGCGGCTGGCGTGCCCTGGATAGAAATTTTTGTCGGCGGCAGCGTTGCGGCAGTCGCCGCCGCCGTCATGGCCGGGCTCGGCATTGCTGCATTGGCGCCGCGTATGTTGCCATTTGGTGCCGTCGACGTAGGTCCCAAGCTTGGGCTCCCCGATTTACCGCGCTTGCCCGTGCTGCTTCACTCAAGGGTCAAGGACAGCCGCCCACGCGATGCGCTCGCCGCTTTGGCTGCTGCGTTCAGGAGCGCGGTGCGTGGCTAATCGGCCATTCGGTTAGCTGGTGTTGAGGGAATCACACGGGTAGCCGCTTTTCCATGCCTGGTGCTCGGCGCTTCGCTCGCGTGCCACGCCCGAGATGCGACGGCATTTGTCGCATCGTCGACGATTTATCTGGTTGTCATTCCCCGGAGCTGATGTCGCATCACGCGATCAATGTTGCCCGAGCATGTCAAGGAGTGCCGCGGTCAGCTCGCCGCGTGGTGGTGCCAACTGTTCAAGAATTGTGAAGTGGTTCGCTTCGCCGGTTGGTAAAAGAAGGCCCGACAGTTCCCGTCCTCGCCAGGCTTCGGCGAAGTCTGTCGACTGGCGCCGCAGTTCGGGCAACTCGTTCAGGCCATAGGCTATGATCAGAGCGGGCGCGGATGCCGGAATGTGGCGGATGGGGCTGTTCCGTTCGGCCTCGGCCCGGTCGAGGCCCAGCCTGGCGTTCAGGTAATTCAGTCGGATCGGCTCCAGATCGTAGATGCCACTGATCGCCAATCCCCCACGAACCGCGCGAGGCGGCATGACCATCGCGGTCAGATGACTACCGGCCGAACTTCCGGACACATGGAGCCGGGACGGATCCGCGCCATAATCCTCAAGATGATCGCCCAGCCACTGAATCGCACGACGCACCTCGTCGACGATACGGTCGAGCCGTGCCGCTGGCGCTAAGGTATACTCGATGACGGCGAGGTTGATCCCGAGCGGCAAAATGCCGTCGGCCAGAAACGCGAAGTTCTCCTTGATCGTTCATCTGCCAGTAGCCGCCGTGAATGATGGCCAGCGTTGGCGCGTTCGGCTCGGCGGCGATGAACAGGTCAAGCCGCGCGCGTGAGCTCTCGCCATAGACAAGGTCGAGATGATCAGGATGCTCGCGGCGGATGCGCGCGCTCCGCGCTGTCCAATCCGCAACGGTCGCGCCTCGCTCCGGGACGGCGAGGCTGTTGTTATAGGCGCGATCGAGTAGATCCCGGTCCATACCGCGATAAAGCGTGACGCGAACCTCTCCTCACCGGTCAAGCGGATCGATAGAGCGGATGCTTTGCGCGAATGCCCAGGCCTCTTCGCGCGAGTATTTCATGCGCACGCGCTGTGTTGACGCGGGCTGTTTCGCGAGGCACACGCCTGAACGGTGCTCGGCCACTGGTCGGACTGGCCGAGGCGCGAAGCCCCCTCCGCAATTGGGGCAGACATTGCGCAGCACGGTCTCGACGCAATCGGCGCAGAACGTGCATTCGTAAGTGCATATCCGGGCGTCGGCCGCGTTAGGCGGCAAATCCTTGTCGCAGCATTCACAGTTCGGGCGTAGTTGCAGCATCTCATTCACGCCCTACCGCGGCGATACGGGCCGCCGCCTGTTCGATCGCGCCTTGTCGCTGTGCCGCGAAGCTGGCAAGTCCTTCGCGCACCCGCATGAGCACCTTGGGCGGAGCCGTTTCCGGGACGCCGGCATTGAATGGCGGTGCCGGCGCGTATTCGATCCTCAGTTGGATCGCCTGTGCCACCTCCTGGCCCGCGAGTTCGGCGACGACGCTGAGGGCGAAGTCGATCCCCGCGGTGACACCGCCGCCTGTTATCACGTTGCCGTCACGTACAACGCGCGCTGCATCCGGAATGGCCCCAAACGGGACGAGCAGGTTGCGCCAACCCCAATGCGTGGCGGCACGTTTCCCGTGTAACAAGCCAGCCGCGCCGAGCACGAGAGAACCTGTGCAGACTGAGGTGACGAACCGAGCCGTTTTGGCCAGGCGGCGCAATTCCTGAAGGAACTCCGGATCCTGGATTGCCACGTCCGTGGCGCCGCGGCCACCCGGTACGCAAACGACATCGCACTCAGGAATGTCACGCAGACGGCGCAAGCCGGCAAAGGTCATGCCGCCTGTCGCCTCTATCGCGCCTCCTTCCGTGCTTGCCATGATCACGGTGGCGCCCGGCAACGACACGAACACCTCGTGCGGGCCGGTGAAATCGAGCTGTGTCACGCCGGGGAAAAGCGCGAAGACGATAACGGGTGCCTGACCGCTCATGAGTACCTGCCTTCGGTTGACGAACAACCGTATCGTCGGTAGCGTTTGTCCGAAATGATATTTTTCCCTCAATTCAGGCCGTGATACGAACCGTAGCCGTCCTGATCTTTCCCGAGTTCCAGTTGCTTGACGCCGCTGGGCCAGTAGCCGTGTTCGAGGAGGCGCGCAGCGAAACGGCGCCGCCGGCATATCAACCGCGGATACTCGCGCGCACACCGGGGTCAACACCCAGTTCGTCCGGTGTTCGAATGCTCGCCGAGGGCTTTACCGACGATCCCATCGACACCCTGATCGTCGCCGGCGGTCGGGGCACGCGTGACGCGTCTGCCTGTCCGGAAACGTTGAGCTACGTCCGGATGGCCGCCGCCAGAGCGCGGCGGACGGCAAGTGTATGTTCCGGTGCTTTCATCCTTGCGGCGGCCGGACTGCTTGATGGCAGACGCGCGACCACACATTGGGCTCGCGCGTCCCAATTCGCCCGGGCATATCCCGGCGTGGATGTCGAACCGGACCGAATATTCATTCGCGATGGCGCGGTCTGGACCTCGGCCGGTATCACGGCGGGAATTGACCTTGCATTGGCGCTCATCGCGGACGACCTGGGCGAATCAGCTGCAAGGCGTGCGGCGCAGCAGCTCGTAGTGTACCATCGGCGGCCCGGTGGCCAATCGCAGTTCTCGGCTCTCCTCGAAGTTGATCGTCCAGGAAGCCGGTTCGGACACGTGGTGAGCTGGGCACGGGAGCGGTTAAGTGAACGGCTGTCGGTTGAGAGGCTCGCTGACAGAGCGGCGATGAGCCCGCGCCATTTCGCGCGTGCTTTCGTTAATGACACCGGAATGACGCCGGCTAAGGCGATCGAAAAGCTCCGGCTGGAAGTCGCTCGGGAGCGGGTGGAAGGCAGCGGGGAGCCGATTGAAGGCATCGCCGTCTTCGCCGGCTTTCATGACCCGGAGCGAATGCGACGTGCGTTCTTGCGCGCATTTGGTCAGCCACCCCAGGCCATGCGGCGCCATGCCAGAATGAAATGAAGGGTCATCCGCCGATTCGTCGAAAATCGTACAGGGAAGCATCGGAAAGTGTGAGGTGGCAGGGACCTCAGGGGTCGTCCTGCGGCTCGCGCCTGCCTCCCGCCGCGTTGAGGGTTGCGAGAGCCCCTGCGTCCTCAGGGACAAACAACCGGTCGATACGGTCCTGCTGGGCGGGGCTGAGCGAGCCAACCAGCAGACGCCACAGGCGCCGCTGCACCCGATCGCAGATGCGACCAACCAGCCGTTCAAGGGTGCTGGCGCCCGGCAACAGGATCTTGTTGGCGATCAGCCAGGGCACGGCCCGGTCAAACAGTATGGTCAGCCTGTCCTCGTCGGTCCTGCACAGCGCATAAAGCCAGCTGGTCAGGCGAAAGCGTGCCAGCTCGTCATCTTCGAAACGGCAAAATCCGTAGCGCTGTGTGATGATCGCGGCGTGTCGCCAACGCTGCCGGCCAGCCTCATAGGAACGGCGAGGCAAGTTCGGAAAAATCGCTGCCAAGCTGCGATTCAGCAGCTCTGATCACGCCGAAAGGGAGATCAGTGAAACGGTCGGGGAAGCGGCGAAGCAGCCGCACCGCTCCGAGCTGGAGCGCCTATTGGGGCGGGTCCGGAAGGGCGACGTGCTGGTGGTCAATCGCCTCGACCGGCTCGCGCGCTCAACCGCCGAACTCCTGCGCATCGCCGAGGTGCTCACCGAGAAAAGCGCAGAGCTTCAATCGCTTGATGAGCCATGGGCGGATACCACGAGCCCCTCCGGGCGGATGGTCCTGACCGTCTTTACCGGTATCGCCGAGTTCGAACGCCACCTGATCCGCAGTCACACCGAGGACGGCCCAGAAAGATGCCGGGGCACCAAGCGATGCTCGCCCGCAAACTCGCCCACGAGGGCAAGTGCATCAGTGAAATCGCCAGGACCTTCAACGTCCACCCGGCAACCATCTATTGTAGTGATTCCAACGCTTGTTTCGCACGGGCGACTTTCTCGAGGATTTGGGTAGCGGACTTTGTCCAGACGTAAGGGATGGGGTCGGCGTTGTGGGTTTTGAGGTAGTCCATGATGGCTTGCTCCAGTTCGTCGACGCTTTGGAAGGTGCCGCGGCGGATGCGCTTTCGGGTGATCTCGCCGAAGAAGCGCTCTACCATGTTGAGCCAGGAGCCCGAGGTCGGGGTGAAGTGGAGGTGGAAGCGCGGGTTACGCTTGATCCAGCGTTTGACGCCGGGCGTCTTATGGGTGGCGTAGTTATCGACGATGAGATGCAGGTCGAGGCGGGCCGGCGTCTGGGTGTCGATCGGCCTGAGGAAACGCAAGAACTCGCGTCCGCGGTGGGGCGGCAGGCATTGGCCGATGACCCTCTCGTCGAGCATGTTGAGTGCTGCGAACAAGGTGGTCGTGCCGTTGCGTTTGTAGTCGTGCGTCATGGTCCTGCAGCGGCCTTTCTTCAGCGGCAGCCCGGGCTGGGTGCGGTCGAGCGCCTGAATCTGGCTTTTCTCGTCGACCGAGAGGACCAGGGCCTTGTCTGGCGGGTTAAGGTAGAGCCCGACAATGTCTTCGACCTTGGCCACGAACGCCGGATCGCGAGACAACTTAAAGGTCCTAGTGTTTTGTTGCTGACAGACGATTCACAAATCGGTGCGAACCTGCGAGTCTGCGCCGATGAGGAAGATCGAGCGGATTGCGCCCAGCGCAACTGATCATGAACGATTGCAACGGCTGGTCCGGGACCGAAACACGCCGCAGAAAGTGGTTTGGCGGGCGCGGATTGTGTTGCTGGCCGGCGACGGGCTGAC
>JASHOF010000010.1 GCA_030041255.1 Acetobacteraceae bacterium | reverse complement strand
CTAGCCTCTGACAGCCGGCGCTCTCACTCCGAGTGCCAGGGCCGCGCCCGTGAGCATCAGCATCATGCCCGCCGCCTCCGCTCGCGAAACGGTCTCTCCGAAGCTGAGCATGCCGCTGACCACGGCGATGATCGGCACCACAAAGGCATAGGTTGCCGAGCGGCTCGGTCCCCAGTCGCGCAGCAGCACGAAATAGAACGTGTAACCGATCAGCGTTCCGAAGACGACGATATAGAGCCAGCCGAGCCAGGCGAGGAGGCCCCACTCGCCGCCCGCAGCAGCGCGCGCACCCGGCTCGAAACCGAGCGAGAGCGACAGCAACGCTGCGCCGCCGGCAAGATAGGTAAGCCCCGAAAGCAGCACGGCCGGATGGCGCGCGAGCAGGGGGCGCGCCAGCACGGAGCCCGCGCAGGAGGCCAAGGTTGCCGCGACGATCGCAAGCATGCCGAGCGTCTGCCATCTGTCGGCGCTGCCGATTGCTTCCGCCGCCGGCCAGAACAGCAGGACCAGCCCGAGAATACCGATTCCGATGGCAATCCCCTGGCGAGCCAGGAATCGTTCCTCCCCGAGTGCAACGCCGAGCAGCAGCATGACGAGCGGCGTCAAAGCCGAGTTCAGCACCGCCGCGAGCCCGGACGGGATGATCCGCAGCCCCCAGTAGAGCGGCGCGTAGGTCAGTGGAATGAGCAGGGTCGCTGAGATCAGAAGCCGCGGCAGGTCCTCAGCCGGCACCATCCGGCCGCGGCGACGCCGCGGCGCCCAGTGATAGCCAAGCACCGCCAAGCCGGCCACGACGAAGCGCGTGCCTGCGAACAGCATCGGCGGCACGGCATCCACGCCGAGTTTCGTTGCCGCCCAGGTCGTGCCCCAGATCAGGCAGATCGTTGCAAAGAGAAGGTGGCGGTAGGTGAACGGCATCGGCCACACATACTCTTCCGCCAGTTGAGCAGGCACCCACCCGGGTGTTTCCCCGCCTCAGCTCTGCTCGCTCCGGCGCACGCTGGCATCGACCCGCCTGGCCAGCTCCGCCGGCAGCGGTCCGGCCGCCGCGGCAGCCAGACAGCCGGCCAGTTCGCTCCGGTTCTTCACCCCGAGCACCAGCGTGTCGAGCGCGAGCGCATAGCGGTGCCCGAGGATCGCCGGATCCGTTTCGAGTTCCGCCGCGAGCCGGCGGAACCCTGCCGCCCGCTCGAAGTCGATCCGCTCCGGATGGTGCGCGGGCAGCGGACGGTCGAGCCCGGCCGTCAGTGCACCCGCCTGCACCGCACGAATCCCCATCACGCCCACACCGTTCGCCCGTGCCGCGGCGATCACCGCCCGCGGCTTTGCCGGCCCCTCGAAGAATTTGAGACTGCCCGGCGAATCGAGAAGATTGGCGATGCACTGTACTGCCGCCGGTCTCGGCTGTTCGTGCAGCAGCCGGATGATGGTGTCGGGATGGCCGATGCCGGTCAGGCCCCAGGCGCCGATGATGCCTTCCCCAGCCAGGCGCTCGAACGCCGGGCGAACATGGGAATCGAAGCGTTCATAGGGGGTCATGCGCTCGGCCGCGTCCGGCCGCCGGAGCAGGAATCCCTCGTCCGGTACTACATTCGAGTGCAGAAAGAAGAGATCGAGGCGCGCCAGCCTGAGCCGCTCGAGGCTTCCTTCGATCGAGCGCCTCAGTGTCCCGTCGATCTCGGCGGCGGGAAGATTGCCGAGATTGCACTTGCTGGTGACGTAAACCCCGGCGGGTAGCTTACCTCCGAACGCCTCACCCACCACGCGCTCGGCCAGGCCATTACCGTAGCGGGGAGCAAGGTCGATCCAGTTGATCCCGGCGGCGACGGCCGCTTCTGTCGTGGCGATACACTCCTCCAGGGTGGTTTCGCCCCACAGCATGCCGATCCCTCCGCCGCCGAGCGTCAAGGTCGAGACCGGCGGAAGCGGCCCGAATGAATGCCGTTGCATGCCTGCCACTCCGATCAGCCGCCACGATGCCGCTTCCTGGTCGACCCGCGACAAGAGCCGCGCCAGTGCCGATCTTGCAAGGCAGCGTTGTCACGCATCGGCACACGAAGATCGCTGTTCCCGCCCGGCGATGAGCGGATCGCGCAAAACGGCGGCGGGGCGCATGCGCACCCCGCCGCCCCGTTCCGCTTCTCTACGCTACTGCTGCAGCGTGAAGATTGCGAGCGCGTTTCCGAGCGGATAGCTCATCTGGAAATTGCCACCGGATGCGACCGCGATGTACTCGTGGCCATTCACCTCGTAGGCCACCGGCGGCGCATTCACGCCGGCGCCGAGATTGAAGCGCCAGAGCAGCTTGCCGGTGGTGGCATTGAAGGCATCGAACCAGCCGTCGCCCTCGCCGCTGAAGACGAGATTGCCGGCAGTCGCCAGCGCACCGCCCATCATCGGCTGCGGCACGGTCTGGTTCCAGGCGATCTTGCCCGTGTTGACGTCGATCGCCGTCAACGTCCCGTCCTGCACCCCGCCGGGCACATTGGAGAAGGTGCTGCCAAGCCTGATCAGGCCGGGGATGCTGTGGGTGGTTGCCTCGGTCTTGAACGTCATCAACTGGTTCATTCCGAGCACGTAAACGAAGTGCGTGACCGGCGAATAGGCGGGCGGCGACCACTCGCTGCCGCCGTTGGCACCGGGCAGGCTCTGCACGCCCGCGACGGTCGGCTGGGCAAACATGTTCGTCTGCTGGTCGAACGGCGCGGACTTGCGGATCAGCTTGCCCGTCTCGCGATTGACGATGTAGTACCAGGCCGTTTTCCCGGCTTCTCCGGCCGCTGGAACCGTCTGGCCGTTGTCGGTGGTGTCGAACAGGATCACGTTGCTGACCGCGTCATAGTCCCAGACGTCGTGCGGCACTTCCTGGTAGGCCCAGACAAGGGCACCGGTCTTGGCATTCAGCGCGAGGATCGAATCCGTGTACAGATTGTCGCCCTCGCGCACCCGGCCGTTGAGGTCGGGGTTGGGATTGCCGACCGAGAAGATCACCAGCCCGCGCTGGGTATCGATCGCCGGCGTGGTCCACACGCCGCCACCGCCATACTTCCAGGAATCACCGGCCCAGGACTTCGGGTCTGTGGTATCGAAGCGCCAGACCTGCTGGCCGTTGCTTGCATTGTAAGCGGCAATGAAACCGCGGGTCGCCCACTCGCCGCCGGAGCTGCCGATGATCACCATCCCGTCGAAGGCCTGCGGGGCCATGGTCTCGGAATACCCGATCCTGGGATCGGCAACCGACTGCGACCACGCCACCTTTCCGGTCTTGGCATCGAGCGCGACCAGGTGGGCGTCGATGGTGACGAAGTACACGTTGCCGTAGGCGGCAACGACACCGCGATTGACCGGGCCGCAGCAGATATGATTGAGCCCGTCGTCATAGACATAGCGCCACATCTCGCGCCCGGTCGCGGCGTCCATCGCGATCACCGCCTGCTTGCTGTCGACCATCGGCGTGGTGATGTACATGACGCCGTTGACGACCACCGGGGTGGTCTCGAAGCTGGCCGTATATCCCGTCTGCGCAATCGCCACCGGAACCAGCCTGGTCACGTTGTCGGCGTTGATCTCGTTCAGCGGCGAGAACCGCTGGTTCATGTAGCCGTGGCCCGAGTTCGCCCAGTTGGCGCCACCCGGATCGCTCAGCATGGCATCCGTGACGTTCACATCCTGGGTGACAGTGGGCGAGTTCGCGACCGCCACGTTGCCGCCGCTCTCCGAAGGCTGCGTCGCCGCCAGCGCAGCCGGGCCGGCAAATCCGATGCCCAGCACGAGCGCAAGAGCCGGCCCGGCCCACGTCGCCGCTTTGTCTCGCCATGTCGGCGGATGCTTCCCTGGGACCGATCTTTGATCTTTCATCCGTTCCTCCTGTTGCGTAGCCATCCTCACGTCAGCCAGGGATTTCGGGACCTCACTACGGGCATCCCTGGCGGCCCGTAGGTAGATCGGTGCGGCTTCTCAGCCCTGTTTCGGGTATGGCAGCATCTGCACGCAGGCGACCGAGCCCGCGGCGAGCGGAGTGCTTCCGGGCGGGTAATGGTTGACCTGCAGGATGTAGGCGAAGGCGTCTTCGTAGTCGCTCTTCGTCAGGCTGCCAGGCGCATCGTAAGGCATCTGCGAGGAGATGAAGCCGAACAGGTCCGCGCCGGTGATCTTGGTGAACTGGAGCCAGGCTACGAACTGCGGACCGGTGAGCGGCGGCCCCGCCCCTCCGGCAAGGGACGCCAGATGGCAGGCGGCACAATGCGTGTCGAAGACGGTCTTTCCTGATGCGGCCTGCGCCGCGCTGTACCAGCCGGCACTGGCCGGCCCGCAGGCCATCGCAACTGACCCCGGCGCTGCAAGGACCAAAGCTCCCAGCACGGCCATCCGCAAGACAACCCGTCGCCGCGGCAACAGCGGTCCCCACTTCGACGCCATCCTTCCCTCGAACGTCTCTTCGCGCCTCCTGTCCCTCGGGTCGGTCGGAGGTTCTTGGCGGGAAGCTAGCGTTCCCGGTGCATCCCGGCAAGGAATATCCGGCTCCGGAAAGAAGAAGCCGCCAGCCGATCGCGCCCGCAGATGGCAGCGCCGCGGTAGCGCCGGGCGAAAATCGAATCTGCAGGCCCCGGCACACCATGTCAGGATCGGCCGGACACTCTGAGGAGGCCAGGCTCGATGATGTTCGCAATCGATCCGCTGATTGCCGCGGGAGTGCTCGCCTCGACAGCGGTCATGGATGCGGTCTACGTGCTGTTCACCGCCGCGGTGACAGGCAGGCGCGCGGTATGGGCGGCGAACTGGAGCGGCCTCTGGTATCTGCTCTCGGCGTTCGCGGTCATCAACTACACGCAGCACGCCGTTTATATCGTGTTTGCGGCTGGCGGTTCCTGGATCGGCGCCTATACCTCCGTGCGCTGGCTGCGCAGCCGCTGATACCGGGAATCACGCATCAGTGAGGCGGGTTTCCCGCGCGCCGCCATCGTTCCCCTCCCCTCCGGGCAGGGGGCCGGGACGGCTCACTCGTCGACGAAAGTGGTTGCTGGAAAGGACCGGCGGCGCGTGGACGCACGTCCGCTCTTGCACCGCCCGGCGCCCGGGCGATAGGGTCGGCTCTTCCCCCGCGAGGAGATCGGCATGCTGCTGGCCCAGGTGAGCGATCTGCATCTGCGCCCGGTGGGGCTCGCCGCCGACCGCGTCGTCGAAACCAACATGCTGGCCGAGCGCGCCTTCCGCGCGATCGCCCGGATGCGACCGACCGTCGATGCGGTCCTGCTCTCTGGCGACCTCACGGAATCCGGGGTCATGGCGGAATACGAGGTACTGGTTACATTGCTCGGACGGCACATTGGCTGCCCGGTCCTCGCTATTCCCGGCAATCATGACCAGCGGGAGAATTTCTGCGCCCGCCTCGCCCATCTTCCCGGTGTCATCGAAGACTCCGAATTCGTGCAATATACCCACGATCTCGGCCCGCTGAGGCTGGTCATGCTGGATACGGTGGTGCCCGGGGCCGCCCACGGACAGCTTTGCGCCAGGCGGCTCGAGTGGCTCGAGCGGACACTGAGCGAAGCGCCGGCAAAGCCCACCATCATCGTGATGCATCATCCGCCTTTCGACTGCGGGATCGCCCATATGGACCGCATCAAGCTCATGGAGCCGGAGGAGTTTGTTGCGATCGTCGGTCGGCATCCGGAGGTCAGGCGCATCCTGTGCGGGCATGTGCATCGCCCGGCCACCACACGCATCGCCCACGCGATCGCGACGATCGCGCCCTCGATTGCACACCAGGTGGCGCTCGATCTCGATCCTGCGGGGCCATCGGCATTCGTCATGGAGCCGGCCGCATTCCAGTTGCACCATGTGGATGCAGGCGGCGAGGTCGTTTCACATATCGCCTATGTCGAGGATTTTCCCGGGCCGTTTCCCTTCGTCGCCGGCGCCAACCATGCGGATGACTGATCGCCCTGCCTCTGGTCGGGATTCGCGCTGAGCCCGCGATCGCCTGAGCCGGAACGGCGCTGCCAGGGCGGGCGCCGGATCGGGCCCGGCGCCCGCCCCGGCCTCCGATGCGGCAGGGCGTTGGCGGGATCAGACGGAATAATACATCTCGAACTCGACCGGGTGCGGGGTGTGCTCGAAGCGGAACACTTCCGTCCATTTCAGAGCGATATAGCTTTCGATCTGGTCGGTGTTGAAGACGTCGCCGGCGAGCAGGAATTCGTGATCCGCCTCGAGGGCTCCGATCGCTTCACGCAACGATCCACACACCGTCGGAATGCCCTTCAGTTCCTCCGGCGGCAGATCGTAGAGGTCCTTGTCCATCGGATCACCCGGATGGATCTTGTTGCGGATGCCGTCCAGTCCGGCCATCAGCATCGCGGCGAACGCAAGATAGGGGTTGGCCGCGCCATCCGGGTAGCGGACCTCCACCCGCTTCGCCTTCGGACTGGTGGCGTAAGGAATGCGGCAGGCCGCAGAGCGGTTGCGCGCCGAATAGGCGAGCAGAACCGGGGCCTCGAAGCCGGGAACCAGGCGCTTGTAGCTGTTCGTGGTCGGGTTGGTGAAGCAGTTGAGCGCCTTGGCGTGCTTGATGATGCCGCCAATGTAATAGAGCGCCGTTTCCGAAAGATCCGCATAACCGTTGCCGGCAAAGAGCGGCTTGCCGGCCTTCCAGATCGACTGGTGGCAGTGCATTCCGGAGCCGTTGTCGCCATAGATCGGCTTCGGCATGAAGGTCGCGGTCTTGCCGTAGCTGTGGGCAACGTTGTGGATGCAGTATTTGTAGATCTGCATCGCATCCGCCATCGTGACGAGCGGGCTGAACTTCAAGCCGAGTTCGTGCTGGCTCTGCCCCACCTCGTGATGGTGCTTCTCGATCGTCACCCCCATCTCGCCCATCGTGGCAAGCATCTCGGCACGCAGATCGCTGTCGGAATCGACCGGTGGCACCGGGAAATAGCCGCCCTTCACCGCCGGCCGATGCCCCATGTTACCCTCGGGATAGTCCTTCATGGAGGCTTGCGGCCCCTCGGTGCTGTCGAGCTGGTACATGCCGTAGTTGCCGCCGGTCCCGAACCGGACCGAGTCGAACACGAAGAACTCCGCCTCCGGCCCGAAGAAGGCGGTGTCGCCGATTCCGGTCGATTTCAGATAGGCCTCGGCCTTCTTGGCGGTCGAACGCGGATCGCGCCCGTAAGGTTGGCCGGTGGACGGCTCGAGGATATCGCAGAACAGAATGAGTGACGGCTTGGCCGCGAACGGATCCATGCAGGCGGTCTCCGGATCGGGCATCAGGATCATGTCGCTCTCGTTGATCGCCTTCCAGCCGGCGATCGAGGAGCCGTCGAACATGATGCCGTCCGTGAAGGCATCCTCATCGATGGTCGCGGCGGCCTGGGCGGTATGCTGCCACTTGCCGCGCGGGTCGGTGAATCGCAGGTCTACGAATTCCACCGCGTGCTCCTTCATCATTTCCATGACCTTGCTCGCGCCGCCGGTGGGCGCGCTGGGTCGCTTCGCCATTCGTCTCTCCATCCTTGCTCTGGGTCAGTCCTGGTCCTCGGCCTGCTCGCCGGTCACCGGCAAGCCGGCCTGTCGGCTCTCAGATCGCGTCCTCGCCCCGCTCGCCGGTGCGGATCCGGATCACCTCCTCGATATTGGTGACGAAGATCTTGCCGTCACCAATTCTGCCCGTCCGCGCCGCCGTCATGATGGCCTCGATCGCTCGTTCGGCCAGGGCGTCGTCGCACACCACTTCAAGCTTCGCCTTGGGCAGGAAATCCACGACATACTCGGCGCCGCGATAGAGTTCGGTATGGCCCTTCTGCCGGCCGAACCCCTTCGCTTCCACCACCGTTATTCCTTGCAATCCGACCTCGTGCAACGCCTCCTTCACCTCGTCCAGCTTGAACGGCTTGATCACCGCCTCGATCTTTTTCATGGCACGCTCGCGCCCGGCAAGGCCGGAGCACGCTCCTTCTGCGTCCGCACTCCTGCGACCCCGCAAGCGCTTCAGCGGGCCGCAACGGAGGCTTGCACGCACCGTGCCAGAATGGCAATGGCCGTCGGCCGCCGCCAGGCGGCGCACGATCCGCACCGCAACCGCCACCCCGGTGGGCGATTTCCGTGCATTCTGCCTGCTTCTGAGGCAGCCCGCCGCGACCACGACGCAGGAGCTTGCGTTGTCGCGGCAACTCCGCCATATCCCGCCCGCCGCGCCCCGCCGGCCCGCCTCGGGCGGCCGGCAGGGCCGGTAATCCACACGCGGGGTGCCTTTCCCGGCGATGCCGGGTCCGGTGCCGAAGCCGCCTGGCCCCGCGGAGGCTCAACCGGACGGAAGGAAAGGCCGCGCCGATGGCGATGCCCGAGTTCACCCTGCGCCAGCTTCTCGAAGCCGGTGTCCATTTCGGCCACCACACGCGACGGTGGAATCCGCGCATGGGGCCCTACCTCTACGGCGTGCGCAACCAGGTCCACATCATTGATCTCGAGCAGACGATGCCGCTGCTCTCCCGCGCGCTCGGCGCCGTCCGCGATGTCACGGCCAGTGGCGGACGCGTGCTGTTCGTCGGCACCAAGCGTGCGGCAGCCGAATATGTGGCCGAGGCGGCAAAGCGCTGCGGCCAGTACTACGTGAACCATCGCTGGCTGGGCGGCACGCTGACCAACTGGAAGACCATCACCGGCAGCATCAAGCGGCTGCGCCAGATCGAGGAGATGCTGGCGGGAGAGGGCCACGGCCTGACCAAGAAAGAGGTGCTCGAGATCACGCGCAGCCACGACAAGCTCGAGCGCGCGCTCGGCGGCATCAAGGAGATGGGCGGATTGCCCGACATCCTGTTCGTGATCGATACCAACAAGGAAAAGCTCGCGATCGAGGAGGCCGGCAAGCTGCATATCCCGGTCGTCGCAGTCCTTGACAGCAACTCCGACCCGACCGGCGTCACCTATCCGATTCCCGGCAACGACGATGCGATCCGCGCCATCAACCTCTATTGCGACCTGGTCGCCGGCGCCGTGCTCGACGGCATCAGCGCCGAACTGGCGGCCTCCGGGGCAGACCCCGGCGCTGCCGAGGAACTGCCCGCCGGGCGGCCGGTCGCGGTCGAGGAATTGCCGGCATCCGGTTGAACAGGGGGTGGCAATGGCGGACATACGGGCAGCCCAGGTCAAGGAGCTTCGCGAGAAGACCGGCGCCGGAATCATGGACTGCAAACGGGCTCTCGCCGAGACCGGCGGCGAGATCGAAGCGGCGGTGGACTGGCTGCGCAAGAAGGGCCTGGCGGCGGCGGCGAAGCGCGCCGGCCGCGCCGCCACAGAAGGACTGGTCGGCATCGCCACTTCTCCCGCCGGCAGTCCTGAGCGCGCCGCCATGGTGGAGGTGAATGCCGAGACCGATTTCGTCGCCCGCAACCAGACCTTCCAGGCCTTCGTGGCGGCGGTCGCTGCCGTCGCGCTCGAGACGGGGGAGGATCTCGAGGCCATCCTCGGGGCGCCATACCCGGGCGCTTCCGGCCGCACCGTCGGCGACGAACTCGGGCGCCTCGCCGCGACCATCGGCGAGAACATCACGCTTCGCCGCGCCCGCGTGCTCTCTGCCCCGGTCGTCGCCAGCTACGTGCATGCCGCGCTTCGCCCCGGCCTTGGCCGGATCGGCGTCCTGGTCGGGCTTACCGGCATCGGCGAACCCGAGGCCGTTCTCGAGCTCGGGCGCCAGGTCGGCATGCAGGTCGCCGCCGCCCGGCCCGAAGCGATCGATATCGCCGGCGTCGACCCCGCCGCGCTCGAACGCGAAAAGGCCGTCCTGGCCGAGCAGGCACGCGCCTCGGGCAAACCCGAGGACATCATCGCCCGCATGGTGGAGGGACGAATCCGCAAATACTACGAGGAGGTCGTGCTGCTGGAGCAGGTCTGGGTGCATGACGGAGAGAGCAGGGTCCGGGCAGTGCTGAAAAAGGCCGGAATCGCGCTCACCGATTTTGCCCGCTTCGCCCTCGGCGAGGGCCCGGCCAGCCCGCCCCGCGCCGAAAGCGCAGAAAGAGCCGCCTGAACCGCTCTGCTTGTTCGCTGCCTGGGCCCGTCCTATGAGGGGGCTTCCTCGATCGGGAAGCGCCTTTGCGATGCTCCACCAGCCGGCCTACAAGCGCGTCCTGCTGAAGCTCTCCGGCGAGGCTCTCCTGGGCCGGCGGGAGTTCGGTCTGGATACCGACACGCTGAACGGGATCGCCGCCGACATCGACGACGTGGTGGCCCTTGGCGTCCAGGTCTGCATCGTGATCGGCGGGGGCAACATTTTCCGCGGGGTCTCGGCTGCCGCCGAGGGCATGGATCGCGCCCAGGCCGACTATATCGGTATGCTGGCCACCATCATGAACGGATTGGCCCTGCAAAGCGCGCTCGAAAGCCGCGCCGTGCCAACCCGCGTCCAGTCCGCCATTCCGATGGCCAGCGTCTGCGAACCCTACATCCGCCGCCGCGCCCAGCGGCACATGGAAAAGGGCCGCGTGGTCATCTTCGCCGCCGGCACCGGCAATCCCTTTTTCACCACCGACACGGCCGCCGCGCTCCGCGCCACCGAGATGCACTGCGACGCGCTCCTGAAGGGCACCCAGGTCGATGGGGTCTATTCCGCCGACCCGCGGAAGGTCCCCGGCGCCGCCCGTTACGATGTCCTTTCCTACCTCGACGTGCTCGCCAACGATCTCGGGGTCATGGATGCGGCGGCGATCAGCCTCGCCCGTGAGAACGGCCTGCCCATCCTCGTCTTCAACATCCACGCCCCCGGCGCCTTCGTCCAGGTGATGCGCGGGGAAGGACGGTTCACCCGCATCATCGAGGTGGTATGATTGAGCATCAGTCCCAAACTCATTGATTTTCGCTATTAACCTGGTTCGAACGGCGACGGGCTCGGCGTGGCTTGAGGCGAGAGGAGGCGGGCGGTGGCGGCGGATCTGGCAGGGCTCAAGGAAGATCTCCGGCGGCGCATGGACGGCGCGCTCGAAACGCTGCGCCGCGAGTTCGCCGGGCTGCGCACTGGCCGGGCCAATCCCGCGCTGCTCGAGCCGGTCAAGGTTTCCGCCTATGGCAGCGAGTTGCCACTCGCCCAGGTCGGCACGGTCAGCGTCCCGGAGCCCCGGATGATCACCGTTCAGGTCTGGGACCGCGCCCTGGTCGGAGTGGTGGAAAAGGCGATCCGTGATGCCGGGCTCGGCCTCAATCCCGCCTCGGACGGCCAGGTCGTACGGGTGCCGATCCCGAACCTCACCGCGGAACGGCGGGCCGAGCTTGCCAAGGCTGCCGGCCGCTACGCCGAAGGCGCCCGTGTCGCGGTGCGAGCCGTCCGGCGCGACGGCATGGAGCATCTCAAGCAGTTCGAGAAAAAGGGCGAGATCAGCCAGGACGAGATGACCCGCTGGCACGACGAGGTGCAGAAACTGACCGACGCCTACGTCAAGCGCGTGGACGACGCGCTGGCTGACAAGGATCGGGAGATTCGCCAGGTCTGAGCGATGCAGCCAGCAACCGAGCAGCGCCCGCTCCCGGCAAGCGGACTGCCGGAACCTGAACTCCCGCCGCGCGCCGCCCCGGCGCACGTCGCCATCATCATGGACGGCAACGGCCGCTGGGCAAAGGCGCGCGGCCTGCCGCGCCTCGCCGGCCATCGCGCCGGCGGCGAAGCGGTTCGCCGCTCCATTGCCGCCGCCATCCGCCATGGCGTGCGCTTCCTCACGCTCTACGCCTTCAGCGCCGAGAACTGGGCGCGTCCGGCCAGTGAAGTCCTCGATCTCACCGGCCTCCTCCGTCACTACCTGAAGAGCGAAATCGCAAGCCTCGCCGAGGAGGGCGTCCGGCTGTCCGTGATTGGCGAGCCGGGTCGCTTCGCCCCCGATATCCAGACCGACCTCGCCGCCGCCGAACGCCTGACCGCGGGCAACGAGCGGCTGTTTCTGACGATCGCCCTGTCATACGGGGCACGCAACGAAATCCTCGCCGCCGCCCGCGCGGCGGCAGCCGCGGTCCTGGCCGGCAAGCTCCGCCTGGAAGACCTCGACGAGCCGCGTTTCGCGAGCTTCCTCGCGACCGCCGGCACCCCCGACCCCGACCTCATCATCCGCACGAGCGGGGAACGCCGCCTCTCGAACTTCCTGCTCTGGCAGGCGGCCTATGCCGAACTCGTCTATCTCGACGTGCTGTGGCCGGACTTCGGAGAAGCTGATTTTGCAGCCGCCTTGGCAGAATATACACAGCGGGAACGGCGCTTCGGTGCACGGCCGGGCTGACCCGACGCGAGCGCGCTTCGAGGATCTGCCCGAGCGGCTGGCCTCGGCGTTCGTGCTCGCTCCGGTCGCGCTCGCCTGCCTCTGGGTGGGCGGTGTGAGTTGGGCGGTGCTGGTCGCACTGGCCGGTATCGGGCTCGCCACCGAATGGGTCCGCATCGTAACCGTTCGGCCAGCCGCCCTGCCGGGTCTCGTCCTCCCGGTCCTGGTCGCCGCGGCCTGCCTGGCTACCGCCGCCGGGTTCGCCGCGCCGGCACTGGCCCTGCTCGGCGTTGCCGCCGCCGGGTTGGCGACGGCCGGAGATTCCGGCGCCGCCGGCCGCCTTTGGCTTGCCGGCGGCGTGATCTATGTCGGCCTGGCCGGGGTGACTGCGACCTGGCTCCGGCTCGGAACCGCGTCGGGGCGCGGCAATGTGCTGTTCGTATTGGCGATCGTCTGGGCCAGCGACACCGGCGCCTATCTCGTCGGCCGCTTCGTCGGCGGGCCGAAGCTGGTGCCGCGGATCTCCCCTTCCAAGACCTGGGCCGGAATGGTCGGCGGCGTCGTCTTTGCCATCGCCGCCGGGCTGGTGGTGGCCAAGCTCTTTGCTGCCGGCGCCACCCTCGGCGGCATTGCCGTCTCGATCGCGCTCGCCGCCGCGTCCCAGGCCGGAGACCTGCTCGAGAGTGCCTTCAAGCGGCGCTTCGGGGTCAAGCATTCGAGCCGGTTGATCCCCGGGCACGGCGGCCTGCTCGATCGGCTCGACGGCGTGCTGGCGGCGGTCCCGGTGGCTGCCATCCTGGTGCTGGCACTCGGCGCGGATGCGGAACTCTGGCGATGAAGTCGGTCAGCATTCTCGGCAGCACGGGCAGTGTCGGGCGGCAGACCGTCGCTCTCCTCGCCACCCACCGCGACCGCTTCCGCCCCCGCGCCCTGGTGGGCGGCAGGAACGCCGCCCTCCTGGCTGAGCAAGCCCGCACGCTCGGCGCCGAGCTGGCCGTGATCAACGATCCCGCCGCACTGGGCGTCCTCGAAGCAGCGCTGGCAGGCAGTGCCGTCCGCGCCGCCGCCGGCAGGGATGCGGTCCTCGCCGCCGCTTCCATCGAGGTCGACTGGACCATGGCCGCCATCACCGGGGCCGCCGGCCTGCCGGCCACGCTCGCTGCGATCCGCCGTGGCGGGACCGTCGCTCTTGCCAACAAGGAGGCCCTGGTCTGCGCCGGCGAGGTCATGCTGGAGGCAGTCGCCGCTGCGGGTGCGACGCTGCTGCCGGTCGATTCCGAGCACAACGGGGTGTTCCAGGCGCTGGCCGGCAGCCATCGGGCGGCGCTCGAGAAGATCACGCTCACCGCCTCCGGCGGGCCGTTCCGCACCGCCAGCCTGGGCGAGATGGCGCGCGCCACTCCCGAAGCGGCGCTGCACCATCCGGTCTGGTCGATGGGCGCCAAGATCAGCATCGACTCCGCGACCCTGATGAACAAGGGTCTCGAACTGATCGAGGCCGCGCGGCTCTTCTCCCTGCCGAGCGAGAAGATCGACGTGCTGGTCCATCCGCAGGCCGTGGTGCACGGGCTCGCCTTCTATGCCGATGGCAGCGTGCTCGCGGCACTCGGCGCGCCGGATATGCGGATCCCGATCGCCCACGCACTCGCCTGGCCGGAGCGGCTGACGACCGGGGCGCCCCGACTCGACCTTGCCGCGCTCGCCCGGCTCGACTTCGCCGAGCCGGACGGCGCGCGCTTTCCCGCCCTGCCCCTGGCGCGGCAGGCGATCGCCGCCGGCGGCGGCGCGCCGGCCATCCTGAGTGCCGCCAACGAGGTGGCGGTGGCGGCCTTCCTGGAGCGCAGGATCGGTTTCCTCGATATCGTCAGAGTGGTCGAGTCGGTGCTTCAGGCCATGGGCGCGCCCCCTGCTTCGACGCTCGAGAGCGTGCTTGCTCTCGACGCCGAAGCCCGCCGCCGGGCTCACCTGTTCGCGCGCGGGCCGGCGCGGTACCTTGAAGGCGCCACGCTCGACGGGGCATCCTGGGACTGATGATCGATCTCCTGCGCACCGTCATCTCCTTCGCCGTCGTGCTCGGCATCCTGGTTTCCGTGCACGAGTTCGGGCATTACCTGGCGGCGCGACTCTGCGGAGTCCATGTGGAGGCGTTCTCGATCGGCTTCGGCCGCGCGTTGGCGACCTGGCGCGATCGACGCGGGACCGAATGGCGCCTTTCTCTCCTCCCGCTCGGCGGCTTCGTGAAGCTGCACGGCCAGGAGCCGCTCGACATGGTCAGTCCCGAAGAGCGGGCGCGCTGGCTACCCGGCCGGGCCTTTCAGGAAAAGCCTCTCGGCGCGCGGGCGATCGTCGTCGCGGCGGGGCCGGTTGCCAATTTCGTACTGGCCGTCGTCCTCTTTTTCGCCCTCTTCGCATCGGCGGGCCGGCCCGTGGTCCAGCCGGTCGTCAACGGAGTCGTGGCGGGCAGCGCCGCCGCGGCAGCCGGGCTCGAGCCGGGTGACCGCATCGTTGCGGTCGGCAAGGATCGAGTCGCGAGCTTCACCGACATTCAGCGCCTGGTCGAGGCGCGGCCCGATCAGCCGCTTGCGCTCACCGTGCTGCGCAATGGACGCACGGTGCACCTGGCTGCAGAGACCGAAGCAACGATGCGGGCCGGCCGGCGCATCGGCATGCTCGGCATCAGCGGCAAGACGACCACCTTCGTGCGCCTCGGCCTGCTTGCCTCGCTCAGCGCCGCCGGCACCGAAAGTTGGAACGTGACGGTCGAAACGGTGGTCGGGGTCTGGCAGATCATCACCACCCGCAAGGGCAGTGCCGATCTCGGCGGGCCGCTCCGCATCGCAGAGCTCTCCGGCCGCGTCGCCGCACTCGGCATCGCGAGCCTGGTGTCCTTCATCGCGGTGCTGTCGATCAATCTCGGGTTGATCAACCTGTTGCCGATTCCCGTGCTCGATGGAGGCCATCTCCTGTTCTATCTGGCCGAGGCCGTGCATGGTCGCCCGCTTTCCGCACGTGCGCAGGAAATCGGGCTGCGCGCCGGCATCGCACTCCTCGTCTTCATCTTCGTCTTCGCGACCTGGAACGACCTGATGCATCTCGGCGTCGTGCAATGGGTGAGGAGTCTTTGACCCGGGCAGGCAGATGGCGGTGCTTGGCGCTCAGTGCCAGCCGAGCTTATGCTTGCGGGCCACCCTCCTTCTCCGGCACGGCTTCACTCTGAAACCGTGCCGGCACCTCATCGGGAAACCCGCCTGTTGCCGCGCATCCAGTTCGCTGCCTTGATCCTCGTCGCGCTCGTGGCGATCCCGCCTTGGCCTGGCCCCGTGGCGCGGGCGGCGCAGCCCGTCTCCGCTGCCCAGCCCGGCGCCGGGCGAATCGCCGACATCCGTGTCGCGGGCAACCAGCGGATCGAGTCGAGCACCATCCTCTCTTACATGCTGCTCCGGCCCGGCGACCCGTTCGACCCGAGCCTGATGGATCGCAGCCTCAAGACGCTGTTCGCGACCGGCCTGTTCAGCGACGTGAAGCTCACCCGCCAGGGCGATACGCTGCTGGTCACCGTCAAGGAGAACCCGGTCGTCAACGAGGTGGCCTTCGAGGGCAACCACGAGCTCGTCGACAAGGATCTCTCGAGCGGAATCACGCTCCGCTCGCGTGCCGTCTTCACGCCGGCCGCTGCGGAAGCGGATCGGCGGGCCATTCTCGGCCTGTACGCGGGAAAGGGTTATTACGCCGCGACGGTGGTGCCAAAAATCATCAAGCTGCCGGAGAACCGGGTCAACGTGGTGTTCGAGATCAGCGAGGGGAAGGCCACCTACATCAGCCGCATCGTCTTCGTGGGCAATGAGGCCTTCGGTCCCGGCACGCTTTCCGGCGTCATCAGCTCTCGCGAAGAGGCATGGTGGCGCTTCTTCAGCTCTGCGGACAGCTACAACCCGAGCCGGGTCGAGCTCGACGAGTCGCTGCTGCGGCGATTCTATCTGCGCAACGGCTACGCCGATTTCCGGGTCGAGCAAGCGCAGGCCGAATTGTCCCCGGATCATCGTTCCTTCGTGCTCACCTACGTGCTGTACGAAGGGGCGCGCTACCGCGTCAGCTCGGCCAAGGTGATCTCGCACCTGCCCAAGGTCTCCGGCAAATCGCTGCTGCCGCTGGTGGAGCTTTCGGCCGGGGACTGGTTCGACGGCGACGCGGTCGAACGGTCGGTGCAGGCCATCTCGGCCCACCTGCAGAACGGCGGCTATGCCTTCGCAGAGGTGCATCCCGACATCACCAAGGACGCGAAGAAACACACCATCGCACTTGTCTTCAACGTGGTGGAAGGCCCGCGGGTCTATATTCAGCGCATCGCCATATCCGGCAACACGCGCACGCAGGACCAGGTGATCCGCCGCCAGTTCACACTCGCGGAGGGTGACGCATTCAACGCCGCCTCGATCCAGCAGACACAGCAGCACCTCAAGGACCTCAACTACTTCGGTTCGGTGAACATCACGACCGTGCCGGGTTCGGCGCCGGACCGTGTGATCGTCAATACCGATGTGACCGAGAAAGCCACCGGCCAGCTCACGTTGGGCGGCGGCTACTCGACGGATATCGGCGCCCTGCTGAACGTCGGGCTCCAGGAAAACAATATCGTCGGCAGCGGCATTGATGCCGGCATCACCGGGCTCCTCGCGCAGCGAGCAAGCGAGATTGATCTATCCGTGACGGATCCCTATTTTCTCGGGCGGAATCTGCTGGCCGGGTTCGACGCCTTCGTGCTGACGAACAACAATCAGACCGTCTCTTCGTACAGTGAGAACCGGGTCGGATTCACGACCAGGCTCGGTTACAACTTCAACGATCACGTCCAGCAAGTCTGGACCTATTCGCTGATCAATCGCGATATCGTCGATGTGCCCACGACGGCGAGCCCCTATGTGATCGCGGCCCAAGGCAGCTCCCTGCTTTCGCAGATCGGCCAGACGCTCACGTTCGACTGGCGCGACAGCCGGATCGACCCGACCAAGGGTTTCGTCGTCCGCGCCGGAACCGATTTTGCCGGCCTCGGCGGGGATGCGAACTTCGTCCGCCTGCGCCTGGACGGCGCCTATTACATTCCCCTCACGGGGACGCTCGGCCAGGGATGGGGAATCAGCGTCAGCGGCGGTACCGGATATCTGGTGCCGATCGACCATCCCCCCTCGATCATCGACAACTTCTTCCTCGGTGGGGCCAATCTGCGCGGCTTCCTCGACGGCGGGGTGGGCCCGCACGATCCCACGACCGGCGACAGCCTCGGCGGGCGTTTCGTCTGGACGCAATCGACCGAATTGCGCTTCCCGCTGCCCGTCAACCCCGATCTCGGCCTGTCCGGCCGATTGTTCGTGGACATGGGCTCGGATTACGGCATCAAGGCGGATCACGGGCCCGTCGTCGACTACGCGCAGCCGCGTGTCGGCAGCGGCATCGGCTTCTCCTGGGCATCGCCCTTCGGATTGCTCAACTTCGATTTCGGCTGGGCGGTGGTGAAGAAGCCGTATGACCAGACCCAGGTGTTCCGTTTTGGGTTCGGAACTACGTTCTGATGTCGAGATCGGCGCCAATCGCTGCCTGCTGTCCGGGGTCATGAGAATGCACCGCAACCGCTGTTGGTACCCTCAGTCCGACCGCCAGCGCGCGGTCCGATGCTCCCGTCGTGGCAGCCGGAAACGGACGGCCGCTTTCAGTCCGCTCCCGCGTGCACTCCTCGCCGTCGTGCTCGCGGCCGCCGTTCTTCACCCCGCCCCGCTCGTCGCCCAATCGACGCCGAGCCAGGGTCCGGGTTGGTTCATCCCGGGTGCACCGCAGCATCCCGCGCCTGCGCCGGCCCCGCATCCCGCGGCCGCGCCAGCCCCGCCGCACCCTGCTCCGGCATCGCTTCCCGCCCTGCCGCCGGTCCCGCAACTGCCGGCCTTGCCGAAGGGTGCGGCGCCCCCGCCGGCGGTGATGGGGGTGCTCAGCGTACCCGACGTCTATCGCCAGTCGACGGCGGTCCAAGGCATGGAGAAGATCATCAACGCGCGGCGCAACACCCTGAGCCAGGATGCGGTGAAGGAACAGGATGTCTGGCGGCAGATGCAGGCCTCTCTCGCCGCGGAGCGGGCGAAGTTGACACCGGCCGAGATTCGGGCGCGCGAAACCGCGTTGCAGAACCGGATCACCCAGGCCCAGAAGGAATTTGCCGGCCGCAACCAGCAGATCCAGGAAGCCGCGCAATACGCCATCGACGAAGTGAACCGGATGCTGGTGGCGGTCATTCGCCAGGTCGCGGAGAGCCGGGGCATGAACCTCGTCCTGCATCGCGAACAGGTGGCCCTCAACATGAACACCTACGACATTACCGACGAGGTTGCCCTGCAGCTCAACAAGGTCTTGCCGAAGATCACCGTGCTCCCCGACAGCGAGATGCCGATCGGACCGCCGGTCGCCGCCGCTGCACCGGGCAACGGCCTCATGACTGAAGCCGCCCCCGCTCCAACCGGACCTCTGCCCCTGCCTCCTGTCGCTCCGCCAGGCAGCCCCGCGAAACCCTGACCGATGCAGGCTCGGGCGGCCACCGCCGGTGATCCTCGCTTCTATGCCGCGAGCGGCCCTCTTCCCTTGAGTGCAGTCGCCGCTGCGGCCGGCAGCCCGCCGCCCGCCGAGGAGCGATTGCTGCGCGGCGTCGCCCCGCTGCAGACGGCAGGACCGGCCGAGGTGAGCTTTCTCGACAATCCGCGCTACCTGCCCGCACTGGTGGCGACACACGCCGGCGCGGTCGTGCTTCGCCCCGAGCTGGCCGCCCGCGTCCCCGCCGGGACCACCGCCATTCCGGTCCCCGAACCATATCAGAGCTGGGCGCGGGTCGCTGCGCTCTTTCATCCGCCGCCTCCGCCGCGCCCCGGAATCCATCGTACCGCCGTGATCGGCGAGGATGCAGTCGTCGATCCTTCGGCCGAGATCGGACCCCTGGTCGTCATCGGCGCCGGAGCGGAGATCGGGCCCGGCTGCCGCATCGGCCCGGGGGCGGTCATCGGTCCGGGCGTGGTCCTGGCCGCAGAATGCCGGATCGGCGCCCACGCCAGCCTGAGCCACGCCCTGCTCGGCGAGCGGGTCACGATCAATCCCGGGGTCAGGATCGGACAGGACGGGTTCGGATTCGCGGTTACCGAACTGGGCTTCCTGAGCGTGCCTCAGCTCGGCCGGGTGGTGATCGAGCACGACGTGGAGATTGGTGCCAATTGCACGATCGACCGCGGGTCGGTGCAGGATACACTGATCGGCGCCGGATCGCGGCTCGACAACCTGGTTCAGATCGGGCACAACGTGCGCATCGGCCGGCTCTGCGTCATCGTCTCGCAGGTTGGTGTCTCCGGTTCGACTGTCATCGAAGACTTCGTGATGATCGGGGGGCAGGCAGGCCTGATCGGGCACCTGCACATCGGGAAGAAGGCGCGTATCGGGGCGCAGGCAGGGGTCATGGCGGACGTTTCGGCCGGCGCCGACGTCGTCGGTAGCCCGGCCGAGGCCAGGCGGAGCTTCTTTCGCCAGGTCGCGCTCCTCAGGCGCCTGGCGGCGGGCAAGCAGGCGGGCAGTGGATCCGCCGGCAAAAAAGCATGGTGAGGACGATCATGGACGCGACGGTGATGGACCGCCGGAACGAGCACGGAGAGCGCGGTGCCGCGAAGGGCTACGCCATCGGCATCGAGCGCATCCAGCAGATGCTTCCGCATCGTTTCCCGATGCTGATGATCGACCGGATCGCCGAACTCGTGCCGGATCATTCCGCAGTCGGTATTAAGAACGTGACGATGAATGAATCCTATTTCCAGGGCCATTTCCCGAACCATCCGGTTGTCCCTGGCGTGATGATCATCGAAAGCATGGCACAGACCGCCTCGATGCTGGTACTGGAGACCCTGGGCGAAGCTTCGAACGGCAAGGTCGTCTATTTCATGTTCATCGACAATGCCAAGTTCCGCCGCCCGGTCACGCCCGGAGACCAGATGCAAATCCACGTCGTCAAGCAGCGCCGGCGCGGCAACGTCTGGAAGTTCAACGCGATTGCAATGGTCGACGGCGTCGTGGCGGCAGAAGCGACCTATGCCGCCATGATCGTCAAACCCACCGAGTTGCCGTCTCATTCCGAATAACTTCGAGCGGGACAGGGAAACACAACCCCCGGTTTCGGGTCGAAGCAACATCCGGCAACAATCATTGACTTGGTGGCTTCATCGCCGCTCGTCATCGTCGCCGGAGTTTCGCCTTGCTGCGCCCGTACCTCGCTGACGAACTGCGAAAGTGGTCTGGTTGATGGACCGTCTGCCCGAAACCCCTCTGCTGCTCGAGCCCGAATTGAAGCCCGCCCCGGCGCTGCGCCACGCCAAGGCGGCCGTCCATCCGACCGCGCTCGTGGCCCCCGGGGCAAGGATCGCCTCCGGCGCCTCGATCGGCCCGTGGTGCCAGGTCGGCCCCGATGTCGTCGTTGGTCCTGACGTCGAGATCCACGCCCATGTGGTCGTCGATGGCCACACCAGGATCGGCGCCGGTGCGCGGCTTTTTCCATTCTGCACGGTCGGGCTGGCGCCGCAGGACATGAAGTATCGCGGCGAGCCGACGGGCTGCGAGATCGGTCCGCGCACCCATGTCCGCGAGCATTGCACGATCCATCGCGGCACCGTCACCGGCATGGGCATCACCCGGGTCGGGGCCGATTGCCTGGTGATGGCGGTGGCCCATGTCGCTCACGACTGCCAGATCGGGGATGGGGTGATCGTCGCCAACAATGTCGTGATGGGTGGCCATGTCGAGATCGGCGATCAGGCCGTGATCGGCGGTTCGGCAGCGCTGCATCAGTTCATCCGTATCGGCCGCGGTGCGATCATCGGTGGCGTCTCGGGGGTCGAAGCCGACGTCATCCCCTTCGGGGCCGTGCTCGGCAATCGCGGCCGCCTCACCGGCCTCAATGTGGTGGGCTTGCGCCGGCGTGGCTTCGATAAGGCAACGATCCACAAGCTCAGGACCGTCATCCGCTCGCTGTTCCGCCACGAAGGCGTCTTCGCCGTGCGGCTGGCGGAAACACGCCAGCGCTACGGCGATGATCCGCTGGTCGCCGAGATCCTCGCCTTCATCGACGCGCCAAGTCGCCGCGGCCTGATCCGTGCGACATTGCGCTCGGAAGGCGAGGAGTTACTCGGCTGAAGAGGACCGGCGGCAGCAGCGACGACGAAGCGGGTCGTTCATTCAAGGGCACGGCACTTGGCCGCACCGGCTCGCCTGGCGGCAGCACCGGTGAGGCAGAGGATTCGTGTTCGCAGATCCCGATCGCCGACCGGAGCGCCCGCACGGTGGAAGTGAGATGAAGCGAGCTCGCCTCTTCGGCGAGCATCCTGAGGCACTGGACGATGCCGCGAGCGGTCGCGTGGCAGGCGACGGGCTGGGACGAGTTGCGGTCACGCATCGATGGAAGATCCCGTGAAGTGGAAAACCCTGGCCACTGCGGCAGCGCGTTGCACACACAAGTCGAAACCTTATGCCGCAGGCACCGGCGACGCGGCAATACAAAATCCGTTGAACATGGTGAAGTCCGGTCTCTCGTCGAGGCACATGCGGCAAGCTCAATTCTTCATGCAGCAACAGCGTTATTTCCTCGTAAATGGGACTGCGATACGCACGTCAACGGGGATCTCCGAAACGAGTGAGTGACAGGATCAATCCAACTTTGGGTATTCTCGCGGGTGGCGGCCCGTTGCCTGGCCAGGTCGCTCAGGCAGCGCTGGCTCGCGGCCAGAGTGTCTTCCTGCTGGGCTTCGAGGGTTTCGCAGACCCCGCTGTTCTCGCCCCCTATCCGCATGCGTTCGTCCGCCTCGGCGCGGCCGGCCGCATCCGCGAACTTCTCAATGCACATGCATGCCGGGACCTGGTCATGGCAGGAGCCGTGCGCCGGCCCTCGATGCTCGATATAAGGCCTGATGCCTTCGGCGTGCAGGTGCTCGGAAGAATCGGCCGCGCAGCGTTTGCCGGCGATGACACGATCCTGAGCGCTATTGCCAGGGTACTGCACGAGGAAGGATTCGTCGTTCGTGCCGTGGACGAGGTGCTGAGCGAGGTCCTCGCTCCCGCGGGTCTGCTCACCCGCGCCGCCCCCGATGCCTCTGCCTTCGCCGATATCGAGCGTGGCATCGCCGTCGTGCAGGCGCTGGGCCGGGTCGATGTCGGGCAGTGTGCGGTCGTGCAGCAGGGGATTGTGCTCGCCGTGGAGGCTGCGGAAGGTACCGATCAGATGCTGGCCCGCGCGGCTTCTCTCGCCCGCCCCGGGCCAGGCGGCGTTCTCGTCAAGCTCGTCAAGCCCGGCCAGGACCGGCGTGCAGATCTGCCCACACTTGGGCCCGAAACCGTCCGCATCGCCGCGGCGGCCGGGCTCCGCGGCATCGCCTTCGAGGCCGGAGGTACGCTGATCATCGACCGTGACGCCGCGACCGCGGCGGCGAACAAGGCGGGTCTGTTTCTCCTCGGTCTCGATCCCGCTATCCTGCCCTCCATCGCGCAAGGAGAACGTCGATGAGCACCAACGGCTTCCGCTATCTGCACACGATGATCCGGGTCAGGAATCTCGACCGGAGTGTGCATTTCTACACCAGGCTCCTCGGCATGAAGGAGTTGCGCCGGAACGAGGTTCCGGGGGGCAAGTACACGCTCGCATTTGTCGGATACGGTGAGGAGTCTGGCAACACCGTGCTCGAGCTCACCTACAACTGGGGCCAGGACGATGGCTACGATCTCGGGACCGCCTTCGGCCATCTGGCCCTTGGCGTCCCCGACGTCGCCGCGACCTGTACAGAGCTGCGGAAAGAGGGAGTGAAGATCACGCGTGAGCCAGGCCCGGTAAAATTCGGTACCACGGTGATCGCTTTCATCGAGGATCCGGACGGCTACAAGATCGAGCTCGTAGAACGTCCATAGGAGGGATCGTGCCTGACTGGAATCGCTCCGCGATTCCCAAGGGGGAGAGGCAAGCACGTGAATCCGCTCGGTCAGACAAGAGATTAAACGGCGAGCCCCGTGTCGGGCTGCACAGTCAGCCCGACACGGTCCTCCCGGTTCCACACTTCCTTGCCTCGTGCTCGCAAATTGCCGTGCTCCCGATTCAAACGCGCGGCGCAGCACGACGCTTCATGGCGCCGAAAATACCCCGGTCGGCTTGACATCGCGGGGTTTTCTTGCACCGTTGTGGCGACCAGCCGGCGTTCGGGAGGGCGATGTGCTCGCTCCTGCGCAAGCGTTGCCGCGTCGTCCGCACCAACGGAACCTGTCCGCCGGCGAGCGTGACATTCGCGCGCCCGACAAAGCGCGCTGCCACCTCCAGTGAGCCGCCGATATGCCGGTCAACCCTGCAGATAGTCAGGTCTTTGGCACTCTCTACGGCTCGGATTCGATGCGCGCTGTCTTCGACGATCGCGCATATCTGCAACGCATGCTGGACGTGGAAGCAGCACTCGCTCGCGTGCAGGCCCGACAGGGCATCATCCCTGCCGATGCGGCCCGCGCGATCACTGATGCCGCGAGACTCGAGTATCTCGATCTTGACACGCTGGCCGCAAGCACGCGCAACGTCGGCTATCCGGTCGTCGGCCTCGTGCAGGGCTTGAACCGTGCCGCCGGCGAAGCCGGGCGATGGACCCACTGGGGCGCCACAACCCAGGACATCATGGATACCGCGCTCGTCCTGCAGGTGCGTGCGGGGCTGAGCCTGATCCGCGAAGAACTCCTGGCCATTGTCAAGGCCCTCAGCGAGCGGGCGGAGACCCACCGCCACACGCTGATGGCCGGCCGGACGCATCTCCAGCACGCCCTCCCGATCACGTTCGGACTGAAATGCGCGATCTGGCTGCAGCCGCTTCTCACCCACCTTGCTCGCCTCAGCGAACTCAGTCGCCGCGTCGAGTTCGTTCAGTTCGCCGGTGCAGCGGGCACGCTTGCCTCGCTCGGCGACCAGGGGATCGCCGTCATGGAAGGCCTCGCAGCGGAACTCGATCTCGCCGCGCCCTTGGCCCCCTGGCACGTCCTGCGCGACGGCCTGGCCGAGGCGGTCGGATTCCTCGGGCTCCTTTCAGGCAGCTTTGCCAAGATCGCGACTGACGTGATTCTCCTCGCTCAGACGGACGTCGCCGAGGTAGCCGAACCATACGTCGAGGGGCGCGGTTCCTCTTCGACCATGCCGCAGAAGCGCAATCCCATCGCTTCGGAATACATTCTCGCGGCAGCGCGCATGGTGCAGGGCCTGGTGCCGGTGATGCAGGGCGCGATGGCGCAGGACCACGAACGCGGCACCGGGCCCTGGCAGGTTGAATCGCTGGTCTTGCCGCAGAGCTTCGTGCTGACCCACGGTGCCGCTCTGCATACCCGGGTCATCGCGGAAGGGCTGACCGTCGATGCCGAACGCATGCGCCGTAATCTTGACGCGGATGGTGGCCTCAGCCTTGCGGAAGCGGCAATGATGGGCCTCGCCCCGCATCTCGGCCGCCCGGAAGCGCATCACCTCGTGCAACACGCCGCCGCCGTCGCGCGCGCAACCGGAACGTCATTGGCCGAATCGCTTGCCCGCGAGCCCGCCGTGTCCTCCCGATTGAGTGCCGAGGCAATCCGTCGCCTGACCGATCCCGGAACCTATCTCGGTGCCGCGTCGCTCTTCATTTCGCGCGTGCTCGCCAAGGCATGCGAGGCGCTCGATGCCACCGGGCCTGGCCGGCACGCGCGTGGTGCGGACCGCTCTCACGTGTGACCCGGCGAGAGACACCGCCGCCCATGCGCACCCAGGTTGGAATTGTCGGAGCGGGTCCCGCGGGCCTGATGCTCTCCCACCTCCTGCATCTGAGCGGCGTCGAATCCGTTGTCATCGAAAGCCGCTCCCGCGAATCGATCGAGGCGACGATCCGGGCCGGCGTCCTGGAGCAGAGCACGGTCGATCTGATGACCGAGACGGGTGTGGGAGATCGGCTCCGGCACGAAGGATTCGTACACCATGGCATCGCCATACGCTTCTCTGGTCGCAGCCATCGGATCGATTTCCAGGCGCTGACCGGTGGCCGCGCGATTACGGTCTATGCCCAGCATGAAGTGATCAAGGACCTGATCAGGGCGCGGCTCGGCGCCGGAGCAACGATCCTGTTCGGTGCCAGGGCGACCGGCGTGGATGACGTTCAGTCCGCACGGCCAAAGGCGCATTTCACCCGGAACGGCAGGGACGAGGAGCTATCCTGCGACTTCGTGGTCGGGGCCGACGGCTCTTACGGGGTGTGCCGCGCCGGCATTCCGGAGAGTGCACGTAAGGATTATGTGCGGATTTATCCTCTGAGCTGGTTCGGAATCCTGGCGGAAGCACCGCCCTCATCGAACGAACTGATCTACAACAGTCACGAGCGCGGGTTCGTGCTGGTGAGCACGCGCTCTCCCCAGGTGCAGCGCATGTATTTCCAGTGCGACCCGTCCGAATCGGCGGAAAGCTGGTCCCAGGATCGGATCTGGGCCGAGTTGCAGACACGCATCGCCGGCGACGGATTCCGACTGAAAGAGGGGGAGATATTCCAAAAGGACATCATCCCGATGCGCAGTTTCGTCTGCGAGCCGATGCAGTATGGCCGCCTGTTCCTTGCCGGGGACGCCGCGCACATCGTGCCGCCGACCGGGGCCAAGGGGCTCAATCTCTCGATCGCCGATGTCCATGTCCTCGCCCGGGCGATCAGTGCTTATTATGCGTCGAAGGCCACCGACCTGCTCGATGCCTATTCCACGACAGCCTTGAGGCGCGTGTGGCGGGCGCAGCACTTTTCCTATTGGATGACGAGCATGCTGCATCGCTTCCCGGACGCGAACGCGTTCGACCGCAAGCGACAGTTGGCCGAACTCGAATTGCTGATCGGCTCGCATTCGGCACAGACCCTGCTCGCACAGAACTACGTGGGCCTGCCACTCGGCTAGCCGCGGAGTCTCGACAGGTCGTTCCCGGTCGGCCCGGCACGGGTCTAGAATGGCTGCATCACGACCATGACGACGATGACGACCAGCAGCACCAGCGGGACACCGGCGGCACCGCGGTAGAACTGTGGCGAACGGACATGGCGTCCATCGCGGAAATCCCGCCGCCACCTCGAAAGTATTCCGTGAAACCCGCTCATCAGCAGCACCGCGGCCAGCTTGGCCCACCACCAGCCTGCCGACCACGACATGGCTCCCGGCGTCAGCACGAGAAGAACGCCGAACAGCCAGGCAGCATACATGCAAGGATTGATTGCGCGCTTCATGAGCCGCCGTTCCATGGCCTGCAGACGCGCGCTTTCCGCGCCGTCGACGGCAGCCGCGGCATGCTCCACATAGAGCCAGGGAAGCGTCAGCATTCCGGCCATCCACAGCACGACCGAAATGACATGCAGCGCCAGGGTGAGGCGGAAGAAGGGCAGCAGGGCTTCGATGGTCATGTGTGCCGGCTCTTCTGCGCGACGAAAGCCTCGTGCGCCGACGCAGATGACGCGTGATTCCCCGATCGGTTCCCGAGCCATCGCGCCGGTCGCCAGTGTCTCAGCGGAACAGCATCAGGCCATGGCTTCCGGTTACCGCGCCAAGAATCGTGACGACGCTGGCAATCAGCAATACCCAATGCAGCCGCTCAGCGTTGCGAAAACTGGCATCCGGTGCCGCTCGTGCATGGGTGAGGAAAGCGCGGTGCAGGAAGAAGGGTTCCAGCACGAAGAGCAGGATCACGAACAACACCCAGACAGCCACCATCGCGCTCATCCACCACATGGCGGGCACCCCGAACCACCGCCAGGCATCCAGCCGCACCACCATGTAGAACCCGGTCGCGCCGGCAAGCAGGATGGCGCCACGTGCAACCGGGGCGAACCGTCGCTCGGCTGCCTCGAAGATCGCGAGCCGCTGCTCCAGGTCCGACAGGCGCCGCATCGCCGGTAGCAGCGCCAGCGTTGCAAAGCCGACGCCCCCGATCCACAGCACAATGGCGAGCACATGCAGTGCCAGGGCGATCGCCACATCACTCATGTTGGAAGATCCGTGTCCCGAATGCGATCGAGTAATCGCTATGCGGCTCAGCACCCTGCCACGAAACAGCCGGCATGGCCACGTGGTACAGCCAAGGATGATGGGCATGGGGAGCATCGCACCGATGATCAGGGGAATGATCAGGGGAAGCAGCGCGGAGCGTGACGCTGCCGAGGGCGCCCGCCGGTCTTCATGATCGGTGATCGGAGCCATCGGACAGCACATCACTCGAATGCCGAAAATGCAAGGACCGCGGCCCACTGGGGATGAGATCGAGAACGTAATCGGACATGAGTCGAGCTCTCTCGCCCGGGCGGCCGCGAGAATGGCACCTCCGAGGCCCGCCGCCACCGGCACCGCGCGTCCCCGAACGGCTTCAGAGAAAGCGCCGGCACCCGCCATCACGATCTGCTTGGTGGATCGTGCCCTTCGGGGTATGCTCAAGGTCGATGGATTCGAATGAATACAGGGCATCCTTTGACCATGCGGCACGGCCATGCGCCTGATCGTGTTCTCCGATTATGCGCTTCGAATGCTCATGTACGCCGGGGGCTGCAACCGGCTTTTCACCATCGAGGAGGTCGCCACCGCTTACGGCGTCTCCCGCACGCACATGATGAAGGTCGCGAACGTTCTCACTCGCACCGGTTATCTCAAGGCGGTGCGCGGCCGTTCCGGGGGCCTCGTTCTCGCCAAGCCGCTCAGCAAGATCAACCTGCGCGAACTGGTGGAGGCAACGGAGCCAGACTTCACGCTCGTGGAGTGTTTTGGCTGCAACAATCGTTGCCCGATCACCCGCTCCTGCAAGCTGCAGTCCGCGCTCGCCGAGGCGCTCGACGCCTTCACCAGCGCACTCAGCCGCTACACGCTCGCTGACCTCGCACTCGCACCCGCCGAGGTCCGTCGCCTCAACCGGCACTGACGCGATTTTCCAGGCACGATTTTCCAGGCGCGGCGTCGCGAACCCGCAGCTCCTCACCCGTCGCCGCAGAGCTTGCGCAGCACAACTGCGTTGTTGTGATCCGCATCGCTCGCTCCGAATACGAGCGTTGTCCGCTGGTTCCGCGCCACCAACTCCCGCAGCTCTTTCAGCGCCACGCTGTGCGAAAGCTCGGCCCGATAGCGCTGCTGGAACTCCTCCCACTTCGCCGGATCGTGCCCGAACCATTGCCTGAGCGCGGTGCTGGGTGCGACCTCCTTCAGCCAGACATCGATCGCCGCTTCGCTCTTCTTCACGCCCCGTGGCCACAGCCGGTCCACCAGCACGCGCATGCCATCGGCCGGATCGGGCGGCTCGTAGGCCCGCTTCAGGCGGACCTCGCTCATCAGTCGGCAGCCTGGGGCTCCGGCTTCGCCCCTGCTTCGTCAAGGGTAGCCAGCATCAGGTTGGAATGGGCGTACGCTCCGCCGGCGCGCATCTCGGCCGCGACCCATATCGCCTCCATCAGCTCCTGAGGCGAAGCCCCGGCCCTGACCGCCGCCTTGGTGTGGCCCTTGATGCAATAGGGGCACTGCGTCACGTGCGCGACCGCCACGGCGATGATCTGCTTCATCTTCGCCGAAAGCGCACCCTCGGCAAACGCCGCGCGGCTGAACGCTTCGAACGCCGCAAGCTGATCCGGTGCCAGCTTGCGCCGCTCGGCCGCCAATTCCCGAGAGGGCTGCGGGTACATCTGGTCTGTCATCTCTGCTGCTTCCCTTCCCTGCTGATGCCTGCCGGGACACCCGGCCTCGGCGCCTCCTTCCGGCCGCGCCTCGCCGTTCAACTCTGCCCGGCGACAGAACGTGATCCGGAACCGCACCGGGCCTTCCGGAGCGACCTCGTGCGCAATGCCTGGCTCCGTCACCGCCGGCGGGCATCCCGGCGCAAGCATACGCGCGATGCCCGTCTCCGGCAGGCGAAACATGAGGCGGCCCTCGAGCACCTCGATCAGCCCCCACACTCCTGGTGCCGTCCGGTGTGCATGCAACAGGCCCTGCGGGATGGTGGTCTCGGTGAAGACGGCGGTGCTGCGATACGGAACGACCCCCTCGGGCAGCCCTGCGATCTTCCCGTTCACTCCGGAATCCTTTTCCCCGCCGTATCACCCGCCGCTATTACATCAACCTCCCATATATGTTATTGGTTCGGCCAAAACAACCCACGCCGGAGCACCCTTCGCGAAGAGCAGCCCGCCTGCTGCCTACGTCGAATAGTCGGAAAAAGCAGCCCCGGCATAGCGTGCGCGGTAGTCGGTGCGGACATTCACCAGCGCGACCATTCCTGCATCCACCTTGGCCTGGGCACGCTCCAGCGCGGGCCGGATCTCCTCCGGCCGCTCGACATACTCGCCATGGCACCCGAGCGCCTCCGCCATCCGGTCGAAGCGTGTATAGCCGAGGTCGCGCCCCGGCTTTTCCCGCTTCGGATCGGCCGTCCAGCCGCCGTTCAGGCTGATGACGACAAGAATCGGCACCCGGTGCCTGACCGCGGTATCGAGCTCCATCGCATTGAGGCCGAACGAGCCGTCTCCGTGCACGACGATCACCTGCGCCTCCGGCTTGGCGATCTTGGCACCGACCCCGAAGGGAAGCCCGACCCCCATGGTTCCGAAGGGCCCCGAGTTCAAGCGATGGCCGGCGACGAAGGTCGGCATGGTCTGGCGGCCGAAATTCAGCGTCTCCTGGCCATCCACGCAGAGGATGGCGTCGCGACGCGCGAATTCGCGGATCTCTTCGAGCAGGCGTATGGGATGGATGTCGCCATCCTCGGCCGGACGATTGCTCCCCGCCTGGCGACGCTTTTCTGCCTCGCCATCGGCAAGTGCCTGGCGCCAGGATTTGTAGGTTTCAGGCGTGATACGAGTATCCACGGCCTCGATGAGCTGCCCGAGCACGCTACGGCAGTCGCCCACGATCGGAATCTCGATCGCACGCGGTGCAGTCGCCAGCTCCTCGGGGTCGATGTCGATCCGCGCAATGATGGCCGCGCCATTGAATCGCGGCGGTGCGGCATGGCCGATGATGTAGTTCATGCGCGTCCCGAGCACGATAATGAGATCGGCCTCGCGAAAGGCGGCACTGCGCATGGAGAGATAGGAGAAGGGATGGTCGTCCGGCACAACGCCGCGGCCTTGCGGAGTAGTGTAGAAGGGAATCCCCGTCCGCTCGACGAAGTCCTGCATCTCGGCCGAGGCGCGCGAGAAGATCACGCCGCTTCCGGAGACGATCAACGGCTTTTTCGCGCGGGTGAGGGCATCGACCAGGCGGGCGATCTGGCGCGGATCGCCGAGCGGTCGGGAATCCAAGAGCGGCCGGCCGGCAAAGCTCCAATCGACCGCGCTCTCGTCGATCTTCTGATAGAGGATGTCACCCGGAAAATCGAGATAAACCGGGCCCGGCTTGCCCGCCATCGCTCTCTGGAATGCGGCATTCACCTGCTGGGGAATGCGCTTGAGACTGTGCACGCGGTCGACATGCTTGGTGCAGCCGCGCATCAGCCGCACCTGGTCGATCTCCTGGAACACCTGGCGCCCGAACTGGCCGATCGGGCTGGAGCCGCCGATCGCCACCACCGGCGCGCAGTCGATCAGGGCATTGGCCACTCCGGTGATGAGGTTGGTCACACCGGGCCCGCTCGCGGCCATGCAGACACCGGGCCTCTGCAGAAGCCGGCTGTAGGCTTCGGCCATGAAGGCAGCCGCCTGCTCGTGGCGGACATCGATCATGCGAATGCCCTCCTTGATGCAGGTGGCTTCGGCCAGCAGCATCGGGCCGCCCATGATGAAGAAGATGTGCTCCGTTCCCTCCTTCCTGAGCGAGCGGGCAAGAATCTCCGACCCGGTGAGTTCCGCCATTCGTTTGTCTCCTCCCCTGTTCAGACGCTCGCGCCGGTGGCAACACCGAGCCATTCCGCAAGCACCGCCTCGCTATGCTCGCCGAGCAAGGGGGCGGGACGCACCGGTGGCGGGCGGCCGGAAAAGCGCACCGGCCAGGCCGGCATTCGATAAGTGCCAATGGTCGGGTGATCGATCGTCTGCATGATTCCGCGCTCAGCGAAGCTCGGATCCTCCAGCAGTTCGGCGGTATCCAGCACGGCACCGGCAGGAATGCCGGCATCGCCAAGCACGCGCATCGCCTCGTATTTGTCGTGCCGTCGGGTCCACGCCGCCACCATCTCGTTCACCTCGGCCTCGCGCTCGATACGTGCTGCCGAGGTGGCGTAGCGCGGATCCTCGCGCAGTTCCTCGCGTCCGATCACGCTGAGCAGCCGCCGCCAATGTTCCGGGTTGGCGCGGCTCGTGTAAACATACACATAATCGTTCGGGCCACCGCCCTGGCATGGATAGATGCCCATCGGCGGGTTGCGGGCCAGCACACTGCCGGCCCCCGCGCGGCCCGTGGGCTGGCCGGTCCGGGTCTGCGTCGCAAAGGCGCCGCGCATGTACTGGAACATCGCATCCTGCATCGCGACCTCGATATGCTCGCCCGCGCCCGTGCGCGTGCGGCGATAAAGCGCGGCCACGATCGAGACCGCAAGCAGCATCCCGGTGCCGGTGTCGCCGATCGTCGGCCCGGGCTTGAGCGGCGGGCCATCGGCCTCGCCGGTGATGCTCATCGGCCCGCCGCAGGCCTGCGCGATCATGTCGAAGGCGAGGTTGTTCTCGAACGGCGAGCCGGCGCCAAATCCTTTCACCTGGGCGTAGACGATCGCCGGGTTGAGGGCGCGGATCGTTGCCGGCCCGAGCCCCAGGCGTTCGATTGCGCCCGGGGCGAAATTCTCCACGAACACATCGGCCTGCTGCGCGAGCTTCCGGAGAAGCGAAAGCCCGCCGGAGGTCTTGAGATCGAGCGTGATCGATTTCTTGTTGGCGTTGTACTGCAGGAAGTAGTGCGCATCCGCTCCCGGCGGCGGATTGATGGCGCGACCCGGATCACCGCCCGAAGGGTTCTCGACCTTGACCACCTCTGCGCCGAGCCAGGCCAGCACTTCGGTGCAGGACGGCCCGGCCTCGAATTGGGTGAGATCGAGCACACGCACGCCACTCAGGCAGTCCTCTCCGCCCATCGCACGCCCTCTCCGCTGTCCTTTTCCTTGAAAACGGAGTTTGGCGAAGATGCGCGCGCTGTCCACCCCAGTTTATTCGAGCCCGCGATTCACGCCCGCCGACGATTCCGCCGCGGGCGATCGCGGGCTGGCTTTTTATCTTCAGTGGCCTGCTGATCCCCTTTCGTTCGCTGCCAGGGGAAGCGAACGACGGGGGCAGGACGCTCGGCGCTTTACGCTTCGTCTTCGGAGCGGAGGATGCCGAGCCGGAGCATCAGGCCGAGTGCGGCGCCTTTCATCGGGCGAAGGAGCAGCAGAGCCAGAACGACGGTGAGCGGGATCAGGATTGCCGTTTCCACGATAAGGGGGAGCCGCATCGTCAGTTCCATCAGCAGCAGAACCGCAACCACGACAACGCCGACAATGAAGATGGTGAACACGGGTCCGCTATCGTCCACCGGAACCCTGCCCAGCGGCGCGCCGCAGGCCGGGCAGGCGGGGGCGATACGAAGAAAGCCCCTGAACAGGGGCGTCCGCCCGCAGGCCGGGCAGCGGCCCCGGAAACCCCTGGCAACAGCAATGAGCAACGGCGGGCTCGGCCATGGTGGCGGCGGCTGGTTCCGCTTCGGCTGCCAGCGGACGGGCGTGTCATCCGGCATCTTCTGTCTTCGGTCCGAGGCGAGGCGGCGCGCACTATGCGCCGCCCGGCGCCTCCGGTCGTGCAGAAAGTACCGGCCTCGCCCGCCGGCCATGGCGGGTCGCCAGGGGATCCGGTAACGATCGAATGACCGTGCCTGAGACAGGCATGCTCCAGAAGGTGCGCGCATGGAACATTCGACGGTCGCAGCCAACGGTACCTTGTTCCATCTCGTGCGCCATGGAGCCGGGAAGGAGCTTCTGTTGCTCCACGGCTGGCCCGAGTTCTGGCTCACCTGGGAGCCGGTGATGACCCGCCTCGCATCCCGCCACGCGCTGATCGCGCCCGATCTCCGCGGCTTCGGTGCCTCGGGCAAGCCCGCCGGACCCTGGGGTGCCGAGGATCATGCCGCCGATATGCTCGCCCTCCTCGACGCACTCGATATCGCGCGCATCGGCATCATAGGACACGACGTCGGCGGTGCAGTGATGCAGGTGCTGGCACGCCGTGCTGCCGGACGCATCGCCGGCCTCTTCTTCTTCGATTTCGTCTATCCGGGCATCGGCCGGCGCATGGGCGAGCCCGGCCGGCTCAACGAAATCTGGTACCAGTCCTTTCACCAGATGGAGTGGGCACCCGCGCTGATCGGCAGCAGCCGTGCCGCCTGCCGCACCTATATCGGCCATTTCCTCCGCCACTGGGCGCATCGCAAAGAGGCTTTCGACGACGTGCTCGAAGCCTTCGTCGACAATTTTCTCCGGCCCGGAAACCTCGAAGGCGGCTTCGCCTACTACCGCGCCGCGCATGCCGGCAGGATCGCAATGATGGAAGGCAAGAGCCCGTCTCTGCCGCCGATCGCGATCCCGACCGCTGTTCGCTGGGCCGCGCAGGACGTGCTGTGCCCTGCCGCATGGACCGACCGCCTCGGCGAGACCTTTGCCAATCTCGACCTTTCCATCCTGCCTGCTGTCGGCCATTTCCCCCATCGCGAAGATCCCGATCGTTCCGCAGCCGAGATCGCCGCCTTCTTCGCGCGCATCGGCTGGTGCTGACGGCACCGCTCTGGCCCTCCCCTGGCCAGCGCTCTGGGAGACGCTCTCTCAGTGAA